>JBICHT010000075.1:0-34686 GCA_043101125.1 Phycisphaerales bacterium JB050
GGGTGGCACGATCACGCTCATCCCGCCGGACGATGAGGATGCACCGTTCAACCTGATCTTCCACAAGAAGAAGGCCTGAGTGGATAGTCGCTCCGCACTGGACCGGTGCCCTGAAGCGGTCGATACAGGGGCATGCCCCACGCTGAACCTCACGCGCCCTCTCCGAACGGGTCCATCCGGCTGGTTGTCACCTGTCCCGACCAGCCGGGGCTGATCGCGGCGGTGACGCTGTTCACGGCGCAGCAGAACGGCAACATCATTGGCGCGGATCAGTTCACTGATGCCGATACCGGCACCTTTTTCCTTCGGCTGGCCATCCAACTCTCGCACGACACGGATGCAGAGGGCTTCGGCGCGGCGTTCCGTCCGCTGGCCAGTCGCCACAACATGACCTTCCGAGTGGAGACGGCGGACCGTCCGAAGCGGACGGCGATCCTGGTTTCGAAGACTTCGCATTGTTTGAGTGATCTCGTCCAGCGGATCCACGAGGGTGAACTGGGGATCGAGCCGACGCTGGTGCTGTCGAACCACCCTGATCTCGAGCGGCTCGCGGCGTTTGCCGGTGCTCCGTTCCATCACCTGCCCCTGGATCCGAATGCTCCGGCGGGGCATCCGACGCACCGGCTTGAGCAGGAGCGAGCGATGGAGGAGTTGCTGCTTGAGCATGACATCGAGTTTGTGGTTCTGGCTCGGTATATGCAGGTTCTCTCGCCCGGTTTCGTCGATCGCTGGTTTGGCCGGGTCATCAACATTCACCATTCGTTCCTCCCGGCGTTCAGTGGGGCACGCCCCTACCACCGGGCCCACGAGCGAGGGGTGAAGGTCATCGGGGCGACCAGCCACTATGTGACCTCGGTGTTGGATGAGGGGCCGATCATCACGCAGGCCACGACCCGGGTGGATCACCGCGACAGCGTGGCGGATCTGATCCGCAAGGGGCGGGATTTGGAGCGGATGGTGCTCGCCGAGGCGGTGCGGCTGCACGCCGAGGACCGGGTGCTGATCTCGGGGAATCGGACCGTGGTGTTCAGTTGACCTCCGGTCGGCGGTGGAATCGGGGAATTTGATCTTGCCTCCGGGTAGGTGATCCGCGATACTCTGTCGTCGGGTACGCGTGGAACGCGGCCCACCCCCCACTGCGGAGCAGTGGGAAGTCGAGTTGCTGGGCCGATTTCCGGTACTGGCCAATCGGGCGCGGTGGGCTTCTGGTTCGCCGCCTGACATGGAGGTCGCCCGCCGATGCGTCTATCCCGGATTACCCTCAACGGCTTCAAGTCGTTCGCGGATCGCACGGAATTCACATTCGATGCCCCGGTCACCGGCGTGGTCGGCCCGAACGGGTGTGGCAAGTCAAACATCGTGGACGCGATCAAGTGGGTGCTCGGCGAGCGTTCGGCGAAGTCGTTGCGCGGCAAGGAGATGGCTGATGTCATCTTCGCGGGCAGTTCGGGCCGGAAACCGAGCGGCATGGCGAGCGTGTCGCTGTCGTTCGAGAACCCGATGCTCGACGGGGCGCAGGCGGAACTGTTTGAGGCGGCGGAGCAGGTCCGGGCGATGAGCGCGGCTCTGCAAAACACGACGGCCGAAGAGCAGAGCGAGGATGTTGAGGCGGACGATCCCGCGCAGGTTGATGAGGCGGCGCAGTCGATCGGGATCGATCGGAGGCGGCGTACGCGTTACCTGCCGATTGATGCGGAGGTTGTGGAGGTTGAGCGTCGGCTGTACCGGGATGGCAAGAGCCAGTACCTGATCAACGGGCGGACCGCGCGGCTGAAGGACATTCGTGAATTATTCATGGATACGGGTGTCGGTGCGGACGCATACTCGATCATCGAGCAGGGGCGGGTCGATGCGATGCTGCTGGCCAACCCGGTCGAGCGTCGGACCTTCTTCGAGGAGGCGGCGGGGATCGCACGCTTCAAGGCGCGCCGGATCGAGGCGCAGCGGAAGTTGGAGCGTACGGAGACCAACCTGGTCCGGACGCGCGAGCAACTGGAATCGACGGAGCGTCGGCTGCGGATTGTGAAGGGTCAGGCGGCGAAGGCCCGGAAGTTCATGGAACTCGATGTCGAGTTCAAGGCGCGCCGGCTGGCTCTGGCGTTCGAGCAGTACGACGACCTGCGTCAGCGGCTGGACGGCCTGACCTCGCGGTTGCAGGCACTCGAGAAGGAGCGGAAGGCGGCGATCGCCGAGGTTTCCGAGTTTGAGGACGACAAGCAGAACAGAGAGATCGAGCGTTCGAAACTGCACCGGCAACGCGAGGAGCGGGAGCGTGAACTGACCAGTGCGACCCACCTTGCGCAGTCGGCGGCTCAACGGAAGTCCATGGCCGAGCGATCGCTGGAGGAAGCCCGCCAGCAGATTGAGGCAGATCAGCACCGGATGACCGAGTTGGCTTCGGACATTGAGCGATTGACGAACGAAGCCGAGCAGCAGGCTTCTCTTGCTGCGACGCTGGCGGAGACCGTCAAGGAGAGCGAGGAAGAGTTGCAATCCGTCGCGGAGGAGCGCGAACGGTTGCAGTCCGAATTGTCTGATCAGCGGCTGAAACTCTCGGAGCGTCGTTCGGCGGTGGCGAACATCGATCGCGAGCGTGGTTCTCTGAACGCGAGGCTCGAAGCCGATCGTCGGCGTATCGCGCAGCATCAGGAGCAGCTTGATGCGCTCGAGCGGAGGGCTGCGGCGTTTGCTGACGAGCGGACTCAGGTTGAGTCTGATCGCGAGGCACTCACGGCGGAAGTGGCGAAGCGTCGGTCGGTGGTCGAGGAGCTTGAGCGTGCGATTTCGAGCGCGGTGTCATCGGCGACTTCGCTATCTGAAGATCAGCGTTCGCTGGCGACCGCGCTCAGCGAAACGGAGCAGCGTCTGGCTCGCCTGGATTCGCGTCGGACGACGCTGGCCGAGATGGCGACGGCACGCGTCGGTCTGGGTGAGGCGGTGCGTCAACTGCTTGAACGGCGTGATGCGATCCGAGCGGGGGAAGCGCCGGAATCGCAGGAGGGGGTGCTGGAGCACATCATCGATCCGCTCGCGGACCTGATCGAGGTGGATGCCGAGGACGCGGTCGCGGTGGAGGCGGCGCTGGGTTCCACGCTGCAGGCGCTGGTCGTGGATCGTGCGTTCTCTTTGGCTGAGTGCACGGACTTGAGTGCCCTGCCTGGGCGTGTGACTTTCCTGCCGGTTGGGGGTGCCGACCCCGGCGAGACGCGGGATGCTGAGGCGTCGGCGTTGCTTGCGAACGCCCCGGATCATGTTGTTCCGCTGTTTGACCGGATCCGCTGCGACGATCGGGTGTCGTCGAGTTTGGCGCGGGTGCTGGGCAGCACCTATCTGGTCAAGGATCTGGATGCCGCGATCCTGTTGAACGCGGGACCGCTCGCGGGTGCGCGTTTCGTCACTCGCGCCGGGGAGATTCTGGAGCCGGACGGTCGTGTGATCGCGGGTCCGCTGGGGACCGGAGCGGATTCTGATGAAGGCAGCGGCCTGCTCCAGCGGGCGAGCGAACTGAGCACGCTGACCGAGCAGGTGACCTCGCTGCAGCAGGAGATCGAGTCGCGGCGTTCGGAATTGCGGTCGATCGACGAAGCCGCGGCCCAATTGGAGCGTCGACTCTCAGAGTTGCGGAGCCAGCAGGCGGTTGAGCAGCGTGCGCTCATCGCGGATGAGTCGCGGATCGAGCGGCTCAGCGCGGATCTGGAGCGATTGGATCGGGAGCAGCCGAAACTGCAGGCGGAATCGGATCAGTGTCGCGGCAAGATCGAAGAACTTCATGCCGAGCAACAGGAACTCCGCGAGAAGCTCGACAGCCTCGATCGTCTGCACAGCGAGCAGGCTGGGGTGGTCAACGAGATCGAGCGGAGCGTGGAGGCCTCACAGACGGCGCTCGACCAGATCAACGAGAAGTTGACCGCAGTGCGGGTCGCGCTCGGGCAGCAGAGCGAAAAACTCTCGACGGCCCAGCGCGAGCATCGGCGGTTGTTGGCTCAGAGCGAAGAGGCGCAGCGTCAGCGTGGACGGGTTGAAGAGTCGCACACGCTCCGCCTGGCGAAGATCGACGAGCATGAGGAGGTCATCCGATCGGCGACTTCGGAGATGGAAGAAGCCTCGGCGCGGACTGCGGAACTGGAATCTGGCCTGAGCGGCATCCGCGAGCAGATCGAACAGGCCTCGCAGGCGGTTCGTGAAGCCGCCACGGTGCTTGACGAAGCCCGTCAGCGGGCCGGACGGATCGACCGGGACTGGAACAGTCTCGAACTTTCCAAGCGTGAGTTGGAAGTCCGGCGCGAAAACATCGAGGAGCGGACGGCCGAGGAATTGCTCATCGATGTCGCGATGGAGTATCACGAATACCGAGAGATGATGTCGGGCGGCGATGTTGAACGGATCGATGTGGAGGAGACCTCCAAGGAGATCAACGAGCTCCGCAGCGCGATCAAGAAACTTGGCAATGTGAATATCGATTCCATCAAGGAAGAAGACGAACTGGCCGGGCGGAATGAGCAGTTGATCCAGCAGGTGGAGGACATCGACCGGGCGCGCACGCAACTGGAAGAGTTGATTCTTCGCCTCAACGATGTCAGTCGCGACCGATTCAAGGAGGTCTTCGAGACGATTCAGGGTCACTTTTCGGGCAACGACGGGATGTTCCGGCGGTTGTTTGGTGGCGGCTCGGCTCAGGTGCGCCTGATCCCGGATCCGGAGACCGGCGAGATCGACTGGCTCGAGAGCGGTGTGGAAGTCATGGCGAAGCCGCCCGGCAAGGAGCCTCGCTCGATCAGCCAGTTGTCCGGCGGTGAGAAGACGATGACTGCGGTCGCGCTGCTGCTGTCGATTTTCCACAGCAAGCCGAGCCCGTTCTGCATTCTCGACGAAGTGGATGCTGCGCTCGACGATGCGAATGTCGAGCGGTTCTCGAAGATCATCCGCCAGTTCCTGGAGCACTGTCACTTCATCGTGATCACGCACAACAAGCGCACGATGCAGATCGCCGATCAGCTCTTTGGCGTGACGATGCAGGAGCGCGGTGTCTCGACTCGGGTGAGCGTGCGGTTTGAGGATGTCCACAGCGACGGCTCCATCAAGGACTCGGCGGTGAAGCGTGCGAACGCCGAGCTGGAGGCCAAGCCGGCGGCCATCGAGGATGAAGAGCCTGATCAGAAGCCCGCCAGCAGCGACAAGTTGCGCCGGGCGCTCGCAGAGTCTGCGGTGAACAACTGAGTTCCGCTGCGGTCCCGGAGTTGCGTGTTTAGTTCAGGATCAGATTCAATCCGTCGGCGATCGAGCTCTTGAGCCGGTCGCCGATTTCTGCTTTCCAACGCAAGTCTTCGCCGAGCACACCTTTGGCCGAGAAGTTGTGGTCGGCTTCGGGGATAGTCTGAAACGAGACACGGGTGTTGCCGGCGGACCGGAGCAGTTCGACGATGCGTTCGGACTCGCTTGGTGGAACGCTGGTGTCGGCCTGGCCGTGGATGACGGCGACGGGGATGTCGGTCAGTTCGGCCATGTCTTTCGGGAACGGATCGCCATCGGGGGAGTCCAGTTCGTGCTGGTACCACGAACGACCGATGCGGACTGCGCCGCCCTCGGCGCGGGCGGCCGGCTTGAGCAGGTAGCCATCGCGCTTGACCTGGGCGAGCAGTTCCGGGTTGGTGCGGGCGTACTGGGCGATTGAAGCGAGCGTGATGACGCCATCGACGGGCTTGGACCATGCGCCTCGAACCGATTGGACCGCGGCTCCGAGCACGCTTGCGCCGGCACGGCTGTGCCCGACGAGGATCATCGGAAGATCGGAACCGGGCAGATCGCCTGCTCGCACGGCTTGCCCGACGGCTCGGATGTCGAACATGGAGTGGGCCACGCCGTCGCGTTCGAACTCATCGAGTTTGGTGATGCGGTCTTCGCCGAACTCGATGCCGCAGTGCCCGAGGTTGAATCGGTGAACGAGGCACCCGAGCGAGGCGAGTTGCCGGGCGGCGAGGGGGACGACATTGCGGTCGAGGTGGCCGGTGTAGCCGTGGACCACGAGTGCGACGGCGCGGGGTGTGTCGTCGGGGTGCGTGGTCTTGGCGTGCAGGGTCAGGCCATCTGATCCGGGGAGGGACCAGACGGGTTCCGGGAGCGTTGCATCTGCGTAGGAGAGCACCGAACTCATGCTGTGACGGGCGAGGTTGGTGCCGCGGCGTCGGCGCAGGCGAGCCAGCGCCCGTAGGAACGGAGGCCTTCGAGGGGATCGATGGCGGGCGACCAGTTGAGGCCGGAGGCGGTCTGCGTCATGTCTGCCTGGGTGAAGTCCTGGTAGAACGCGCGGATGTGCTCGGGCATGTCGAAGTAGTCGATCGGGTAGTCGGCTTCGCTGAGGCCCAGTCCTTCGCGGACAGCCGCGGCGACATCGGCGAAAGATGTGGCCCGACCGGAGCCGAGGTTGTAGACCCCCGGGGTCACGCCGTGGAGCGATCCGGCGATGGTGCAGGAGACGACATCGTCAACATGCACCTGGTCGCGGGCCTGGGAGCCGTCGGCGAACAGGCGGGGTCGTTTGCCGGAGAGCATCTGTTGGGCGTTCTGGAAGGCGATGGAGGCCATCTTGCCCTTGCGGGCTTCGCCGGGGCCGAAGACATTGAAGTAACGCAGGCCGACGATGTGGGGCGAGCGCCCGGACTGCTCGCGCCACTCGCGGTCGAACCGCCGGTGTTCGCACTCCATGAGCCACTTGCTGAAGCCGTAGACATTGTTGGGAACGCCCGCGGCGTCGAGCGGGAAGGGCTGGCGGCTCTGGGTCTGTTCGAGTGTGCCGTAGGTCGCAGCGGAGGATGCGTAGACGAGGGGGATCTCGCGGCTGGCGGTGGCGATCATGAGATCGCGGAAGCCCTCGACATTGGCTTCGAGCATGGCCCGTTCGTCCATCACGGTGGTGTCGGTGATGGCGGCGAGGTGGAAGACGACATCGGGGTCGATGGCTTCGATGAGGTCGTCCCAATCGACTTCGTTGGTGCTCCATGAGTGGACGGAACCGACGAAGGGGCCGATCCCGGCGCGACCGTAGGCCTCGACGAGGTTGGCGTAACTCGACGAGCGGAAGTCGTCGATCACGACGAGTTCAGCGCCGGGGTGATCTGCGGCGAGGCGGGCCACGAGGTTGGAGCCGATGAAGCCGCAGCCGCCGGTCACGATGATCGTGGGTCCGGTGGGTTGGGCGCTGGTGAAGGTCATGGGATCGCTCATGCTGGTGTGATTTTAGGCGCAGAAGTGTGCGGGTTGGTTAGTCCGCGGGAGGGGGCGGGATCTTCAGGATCATACCGGGCCTGATGTTGGTTCCGTTCGAGTTGACCTGATCGGCGTTGGCGCTCTGGATGAGGCGCCAGAGACTGGCTCGGCCGTAGATGGCTTTGGAGATTCCGGACAGGCTGTCGCCGCTCTCGACGCGGTATTCGATGTAGTCCATCCGGGGCTGCTGAGGGGGTTCCTCGCCAGCGATGATGCCCTGGATGTTGTTGGGATCCTTGGCGAGTTTGATCACGCGCCCGACGCGGAAGAGGCGGCGTGCGTCGACGGTCGGGTTCGAGAGCAGGACGGAAGCCCAGTGCTCGCGGGAGCCGTAGAAGCGCTCGGCGATGGACCAGGCGTTGTCGCCTTCCTGCACTGTGTATTCGACGAAGACGGGGGGGATGAGTTCACCCGGTGTGGGCCCCTGCGAATCGGCATCATTCTGCGCGGACTGCTCGTCTGCGGGGATGTCGGGATCGGGCCTGAGATCGGGCTTAGGATCGGGGGGGACTTCCTGCGTTGTCTGTTCGGGCGTGGTCGGCCTGAGTGGCTGCTGGTAGGTGACGCGCGGGACGGTGTTCTCGGCAAGCGGAGCGGGAGTGAACCAGTAGACGGCGATCCACAGGACGACCAGCGACAGGCAGGCGATCCCGATGCGTGTCGTGGCGTCCATGCTTGGCGCTCCTTCCGGTTCGTGCCCTCCCCACTGTTCTTATCGGGGAGGGCATCGGCCGGGCGTGAGCCAGACCCGATCAGGTCTGGGGGTTGTGGTCCGCTTCTTCGAGCAGTCGCTCCTCGGTCTGGCGGACGAATTTGCGTGCCGACTCGGGGATGCGCTTGGTGAAGACGAGGGGAGCGGCGACGGCGATCGAGGAGTAGGTACCGACGATCACGCCGCACATCAGGGCGTAGGTGAAGGAAGACAGTGCATCGCCGCCGCTGGAGAAGAGGACGACCAGCGCGATGAGCGTGGTACCGGAGGTGATGATCGTGCGGCTGAGGGTCTGGTTGATCGAGCGGTTGACGATGACCGCCGACGCGTAGGCCAGTTTGCCTCGGTTCTCGCGGATACGGTCGAGGATGACGATCGTGTCGGTGAGGGAGTAGCCGACGATGGTCAGGATCGCGGCGACGAGCGCGAGGTCGATCTTGTAGGGCTGGAGGCCCAGCGAGACCAGGAACGGCACATTCGCGTAGAGGATTTCCGCGAACGCGATGAGGCCGATCGCGATGATCACATCGTGCATAAGGGCGGTGACGGCGGCGAGCGAGTAGCGGACGGAGCCGAATCGGGCCCAGATGTAGATGATGATCAGGAGGAAGCTGAGCAGCACCGCGACGATGGCCTGTGCTCGGAACGAGCTGGCGATCTCGGGTGAGAACGACTGGGTGCTGATCAGGCTGGTGGCGTTGGTGAGTGACTCGCGGATGAGGTTCCATTCGCGCTCGGCGATGTCACGGTTCCAGATGCGTTCGCTCTCGAAGTCGATGGATTCATCGCGGACGAGCACGACGGCGGTCTCGACCTCCTGGGCGGTGCCCTCGAGCACGACGAGTTCGAACTGGCGGTTGAGCGCCCACGAGTTTTCCGGCTTGTTGCGGAAGAGCAGGAGGCGATCGTTGAGCGACTGCTCGCTGACGCGGGGCTGGATGTCCGAGAGGACGAACGCGGCACCGCCGATGAACTCTTCGACATCGTTGCCGTAGTCGACGCCGTTGATCGGCCCGAGTTGGTCGTCGAAGATCTTGATGATCGGGGCGAGCGCAGGATCCTCGATGTCCGAGCCTCGGAAGGAGAGGGCGGGCTGAGAATCGATCACATCCCCGAAGGTGTTGGTGAGTTGGTTCTGCAGGCTGTCGGCGCCGTCGTCGGTGTCGGAGATCGTGGTTTTGATCTGGAAGGTGGACGCGCTCAGGCCGTCGTCGGAGTTGAGGGCGACGATGTCGGCGTTTTCCAAGGCCTTGAGCGGGCTGTCCGCCGGTGCTTCGGCGCCGATCGCGTGCACACGGTCTTCGACTTCGCCGCGTTCGAGCGTCATCGGCTGACCGGTCTGGTCATCGTTGCGGAACTGCAGGGTTGCCACGGTGCCGCCGCGGAACTCGGTGTCGAGCATCTCCTCGCCCTGGACGACGATCATCGATACGCCGAGGCCGATGAAGCAGGCGGAGATGATGATGAAGAGGGGGCGGAGTTTGATCCAGTTGATCTTGGGTTCGAAGGATTTTTGCAGCGCGGGGACAAGCATCGGGAGCTGACGCATCTGCGTGATGCCGAAGCGATCGATGAGCCACGAGTAGATGATGCGGCTGATGAACAGTGAACTGAACATGGTCGCCACGACACCGATGCCGAGGGTAATGGCGAAGCCCTTGACTTCTTCGGTCGCGGTGTAGGCGAGCACGAAGCAGACGATGAGGTTCGTCACATTGGCGTCGACGATGGTCGAGAGCACCTTCTGGTAGGCGAGGCGGACGGCGGTTTTGAGGTCGTTGCCGGCCAGGAGTTCTTCGCGGATGCGCTCGTAGATGAGCACATTGGCATCGACGGCCATACCGAAGGTCAGCACGATACCCGCGATGCCGGGCAGGGTGAACGATGCCCGAGCGAGCGACATGATGCCGAGGATGATGACCGCGTTGGCGGCGAGGGCGAGCATCGCGATGACGCCGTGGAAGAAGTAGTAGACGATCATGAAGACGCCGACGGCGATCAGCGCGATCCACGACGCGGCGAGGCCCTTGTCGAGGTTGTCTTTCCCGAGTTCGGGCGCGATCGTGTTGATCGAGAGCGGCTCGGGGGCGAGCTTGGCCGAGAGCGAGCCGGCGGACAGGGTCCGGACGATGTACTGGATTTCAGACTGGGTGAAGCGGCCGGTGATCTGACCCTGACGGGAAATGCGGGTGATCAGGTTTGGAGCGGTGTAGACCTTGTCGTCGAGCAGGACCGCCATTTTTTTGCCGACATTCTCTTCGGTCAGGTTGCCGAGGAGTTGAGCACCGCGGGTGTCCATCCGGAACCCGATGGCGGGGAGGCCGTTTTCATCGCGTGTGGGCGCGGAGCTAGCCACGGACCAATCGCCTTCGAGCGGGGTGAGGCGTTTATTCGGGGTGTTGTACAGGAGCATGTAGTAGCGCCCGCCCCGCTCCTCGACGATGAGGCCGCCACCGGCTTGGCTGGCGAAATACGCCGAGGGGTTCGCGACTGCGGAGCGGTACTGGTCGATCTCGCCTGCGAAGGACTCGAGCTTTTCGATTTCGTACCAGCGGTAGCGATCGGTGCTCGCGGCGTTGGGGCCGCGGCGCTGGAGGTCCTCGCGCAGCGTGTTCTCGATATCACCGATTTCGCCGGGTGTGATGGCGATGCGGAACTCGAGCACACCGGCACCGGCGAGCATGCGTTGCAGGTCGGCTGGGTCGTCGAGGCCTCGTTGTTTGGCCTGGTAGGCCGAGAGTTTCTCGAGGAGGCCTTCGAGTCGTTCGATGCCGCCGTCGATCTGGGAGAGTCGGTCGCGGATGGATCGCAGGGCGCGTTCGCGTTCGCTGATGAGTTCAGGGGCATCGGGTTCGGCGTCGCGGATCTGAGGTTTGGCGTCCGAGAGCTGCATCGCGATGCGGAGTTCGTTTGGCGAAACGCTGAGGTCGATGGCCCGATCACGAGCGGCATCGAGGGCAAGGCGTGCATCGACCAGTTGCTCGACGACGGCGAGGTCGGGCTCTCCGTTTTCGGAGGCGGCGGCGGCCTCGTCGTACACCCGTTGGGCTTCGTCGATCGCCTGCGCGGCCTCGATCACCGGTGCCAGGATCTGCTGACGAGGGGCGCTGTCGGCGAGGGCCTGGAGTGCCTGGATGCGGTCTTCGCCGGTCCGACGGATGGCACGCTGGAGCGCGGATGCATCGATCGTGAACTCACTGAAGGATTCGAGTTCTTTGCGGTACTCATCGCCGAGGGCTTTCACCTCCGGGGTGGGCAACGGCATGGAGACGACCAAGCGGTCGCGTCCCTGCTGGACGAAACTGATTTCGAACAGACCCTGCGGGTTCACACGCTCGCGGAGGACACTGATCATCTCATCGACGACGGACGCGGAGTCGTCGTCGGAGAGGAGGATCGAGTAGGTCAGACTCACGCCGCCGGCAAGGTCCTTGCCGAGACGGAGTTTCTCGGCGGGCGGGTAGATCGCCAGACCGCACAGGACAAGGAGAACGGCGGTCAGGATGGTGTTACGGATGAGGTTTTGCATGGAGGACGCGGTCTGTCGTATCGGTTGGTGGGTGATCATTCACCCGGGATCGCGGAAAAGGACGGTTCGGACTTCCCCCAATCGGTCGCGGTCGCCCGCGTCCATGAGGGGGGAAGATCACTTCACAGAGTCGAGGGTCTCCGGTTCGGATGGAGTGTCCCCGCCGCGTCCCTTTTTGAGGATGCTGGTCACGGAACTGCGGGTGAATCGGATTTTGGTGTTGGTGCTCTCATCGACTTTGAGGACGACTTCATCGCCTTTGACTTCGACGATGGTGCCGATCATGCCGCCGGCGGTCTGGACCTTGTCGTGCTTGGCGAGTGACGCCATGAGTTCGGCTCGGGCGCGCTTCTCGCGTTTGCCGGTCAGGACCATCTGGATGACCATGAAGAGGAGGAAGCCGAGGATGAGGATGGGGAAGTAGTTCCCCAAGCCGCCCGGGGGAGTGCCGGTGTTTCCCGTGCCGTTGGCGGCACCTCCAGTCCCGTTCGCTGCACCGCCGACCGGGCTTGGTGTGCCGCCGCCGGGAGGAGCCTGAGCGAGTAGGAACGGAATCTTGTCCGCGACGGCCATTGTGCGAACAGTGAATGTGGTTGCCAGTGCTTCGAGCATGATCGGGCGTATCCCCAATGGGGTGGTCCGCCGGGGGCCCCGGCGGCGGAAGAAAAACACAACACGACGCCCCACCCCGTTTTTCAACCGGATGCGACGCTTAGATTTCCACGCCCCTGGATCGCGATCAGACGCGAGGCGGGGCGGTTTCCGTCCAGCCAAGCACCGGGTATCGCTCTTCCAGAGCGGGCCACGCATCATCCCGGATCGCTTCGCGAATGGCAAACATCAATCGCTGGAAATACCGAACATTGTGCAAACTCAGGATGAGCGGGCCGAGCATCTCGGAGGCCTGAAAGAGGTGGCGAATATACCCGCGGCTGAAGATGCCGAGGCTCGGGCCTTTCTCAGGGTGCTCGCGGAGATAGGCCTGGATCTCATTGGCGCGGACGGTTTCGGGCCGGTCGAAGCCGAGTTCGGCGGCGTAACTCTCATCGACGGGATAAGGGTCGCTGGCGAAGCGGGCGTTCTTGAGTCGCATCTGGCCTCGGGCGGTGAAGGCGTTGGCGTTGCGCCCGTTGCGGGTGGGGAGGACGCAATCGAACATATCCACACCGGCGCGGACGGCGTGGTAGATGTCTCGCTCGTAGCCTACGCCCATGAGATAGCGGGGCTTTTCGGCCGGCAGGAGCGGCGCGGTGTGGTTCACCACGCGCAGGATGTCGGCGAAGCCCTCGCCGACCGCCACCCCGCCGATGGCGTACCCGGGCAGGTCGATGTTGCTCACCTGCTCGGCGGACTGGGAACGGCGGTCGAGGTCGGTGCCGCCCTGGACGATGCCGAACAGGGCCTGCTCGCTCGAACGGGCGTGGGCGGCTTTGCACCGCTCCAGCCAGCGCACGGTGCGTTCGTTGGCCTCGATGAGGCGTTTGGCGTGGTCGTAGCCTTTGCGCCGGGCCTTGGACTTCTGGGCCTCGATGCGGAGACGGGCCTGGTTCATGGTCGCCGGATCGACCGAGGGCGGGCAGTCGTCGAGGGCCATGATGATGTCGGCGCCGAGTTTGTTCTGCACCTCGATGGCGCGTTCGGGGCTGAGGGTGATTGAGGAGCCGTCGATGTGGCTGGTGAAGGTGACCGCGTCTTCATCGATGCGGTTGATGTCCGACAGCGAATAGGCCTGATAGCCGCCGGAGTCGGTGAGCATCGGGCCGGGCCAGCCGGAGAAGCGGTGCAGGCCGCCAAACTCAGCGACCTGATCGGGTCCGGGGCGGAGCATGAGGTGGTAGGTGTTACCGAGAATGATCTGGGAGTTCGTCCGGCTGACTTCCCAGGGGAAGAGGCCCTTGATCGTGCCCTGGGTGCCGACGGGCATGAAGGCGGGCGTGTCGAACGAACCGTGCGGCGTGGTTACGCGCCCGAGGCGCGCGCCGGTCTGGCTTGATCTGGCGGAGATTTCAAAAGTGATGGGTTGGCTGCTCATGAGCGGAGCGATGATATCGCCCAAGGCTACTTACCGAGGCATCAGCGCTTTTTCTGTTCGCTGGCTTTGCGGAGCAGTTTCTGCTCTTTCTCGGTGAGGCTGTGCATGCCCTCTTCGCGGACCTTGTCGAGGATGCGGTCCAGGGTGGCTTCGTCGACAGTGGGCTTGGCCTTCTTGCGTGAGCGCCCCTGCCTCGAGCCGGAGCCCTTCTTGCTCGTGCCGAAGATGTCGAAGAAGTCGTGGAGCATGTGATGGCGGCGGATGAAGAAGTACCCGGCTGCGGCACCGCCGAGGTGAGCGGCGTCACCGCCCATGTTTGCCCCCTGCTTGATGAACAGGTTGAACGCGGCGAGGGCCACGAACAGATACGCACCGGTCCTCACCTTCATGGGGATGACCATGAAGACATACATCACGGCATCTTTCGAGATGAACGCGCTGGCCATCAGGATGCCAAAGACACCGGCTGACGCGCCGACGAGCGGTGTCGTGGGCGGGACAAACAGGAGGCCTGGTATACCGGCGTTGGTGAGATTGGCGATCAGGTTGAGTACCAGATAGAGAAAGCCGCCGAAGATGCCGCAGGTGAGGTAGAAGGCGAGGAAGCGTTTGCGCGAGCGCAGGTAGCCCTCCACGGCTGGGCCGAAGAAGTAGAGCCCGATCATGTTGAAGAGCAGGTGTGTTGGGCTGCCGTGGAGGAACTGGAAGGTGACGAAACGCCAGAATTCCAGCTTCGAGAACGCGGTATAAGTTGAGAAATGCCCGAGCGCGAAAATCGGGGCTTGCGAAACTGATTGGTAGGCCAGATCTCCGTTTGGAAGCAGGACGCGGGTTGTCCCTGCCATTTGGATACTCGCTCCCGCGCTCACAAGCATCCAGTCGAGGAGGTAGACCCCGACATTGATCGCGATCAGGATCATGGTCATGGACCACGGGCCGCGGCTCATGGTGCCCATGCCACCCATGCCGCCTCTGGGGCGTTGTCGTATGTAATCGCGATCGTGGATACCCATCCCGCTCAATGCCCTTTCAGCACGAGACCTGAATTGCTGCCATCCCTGCTATCGGTCCCGAGTCTAGCCCTGCTGCCGCTTTTTTGTCTGTTTCGACAGGAGACGCTTTTCTGAGGCCGTCAGACTGTCCATTCCACTGACGGAAATCTTCTCGAGCACGCGATCGAGCTCGGCCTGTTCCTTTTCCTCTCGCTCTCGTCGACGCTGCTCGGCCTTGGATTCGCGGTCGTCGTCCTCGTCTGTCGCACCGCCCACGACGGACACCGCACCGAGGCCGGCCATGTCATCGGGGATGTATCCGGTGATCTCGTCCGCGGCTTTCAGGCGCATCCGCTCCATCCAGCACGCGATCAGACCGAACGCGGCGATCGCGACGATCATCGACTGTCCGAGCACGATCGCGATGACGCACACGAGGCCCGCCCCGACCAGGCCGATGTAAACCGCCGCGGTCATGGACTTCAGGTAGCCCATCTTGCGCCACATGATTGCCTGCACGATCCGCCCACCGTCGAAGGGGAAGAACACGAGCAGCAGGTTGAAGGCGAGGATGAGGAAGTTGATGTAGTGCAGCCACCACAGCGAGTGCATCGCCACCGTCGCGAGGTTGCTGGAGGTGGTGATCGTCGCGAGCGTCTCGGTCGGGTGGAGGGGGTTGAAGACGATGACCTGTTGCTGTCCCAAGGCCCACAGGGCCACGGTGGTCAGCGGGAGGATGGCGACATTGACTGCGGGGCCAGCGACCGCCGTGATGAGGTGGGACTTCCAGTGGTGCCGGGGCATCGCGAGGGCGAGGCCGCCGATGGGGAGCATCACGATGCGGTTTGCGCTGCCTCCGGACAGGCGTGCGCCGAAGCAGTGTCCGAACTCGTGGAGCAGGACGATGAGGAACAGCGCGAGCATGCTGAAGGTGAGGGTGATCAGGTGGAGCCAGCCACGGTCCCCGACACTGGGGATCGAGGCGAGGACCACGCCGATCATGAAGATGACGGTGAGCAGGTGGATGCGGACATCGATTTTTTTGAAGACGAAGAGGCGGACGGACCACCCCAGCGGATTATCGGGATTCTCGAGGACCCGGGCGAAGAATTGGCCCCAGCGTCCTCGCTCACGGAAGTCGTCTCGGTTCCCGGAATGGTCGGAGTACATCAGGCCGGGCCCTCCTCGGCGGAGCGGATCAGCCCGGACCTGAGCGCGTGCAGGACGACGAGCACGGTCTTGGCGTCCACGATTTCGCCTCGATCCACCATCGCGAGCACCTCCGAGACCGGCAACACATGCACCTCGATCCGCTCATCTTCCTCGAGTTGCTGGCCAACCGGCTTCAGGTCTGTTGCCAGCACCGCATGCATCTTCTCATCGGTCATACCGGGGGTTGTGTAAAACCACAGCAGGGATTCGAGGGTTCCGGCCTCAAAACCGGTTTCTTCGATCAATTCCCGCCCGGCGGTGGTCAGGACGGGCTCACCGGGCTCGCAGGTGCCCGCGGGGAGTTCCCAGAGCTGTTCGCCGGTAGTGCCGCCCAGGGCGAAGCGGTGATTCCGGATCATGACGATGCGGTCTTCGGTGCTCTCCCGGAGGACCGGGAGGACGCAGACGGCCCCGGGATGGCGGACGACCTCGCGCCACACAGGCTCGGAACCTGGCGCGGACAGGTTGACTCGTTCGAAGTCGAATTTTTTGCCTCGGTGGATCAGTTCCCGCTCGGTGACCCGAGGCAACTGGTGATCGGTCATCGTGCGTCCTGCCCTCTCAGCCGAATTCCGGCGCGCTCCAGCGCGCCTCTTCCCGCCCGAGATCATACGCTCTGGCAATCTCTTACTCGGTTTTGTTCTGCCTGCCTATGCCCACTGCCCACTCAACACCAGCCCGAGATCAAGGCACTCCCCCGATGAAGCGCGGTGCCCGGGTTCGCATGCGCGGGGTCCGGAAGGCCTTTGGCTCAACTGAGGTGCTGTGCGGCGTGGATCTGGATGCTGAACCGGGCACGACGACGGTGGTGCTCGGGCCGTCGGGGTCGGGCAAGTCGGTGCTGCTGCGTCTGCTCGTCGGCCTGCTCCCTTCCGATGCGGGAGAAATCTACTTCGACGACGCGCGAATCGATACGCTCAGCGAATCTCAGCTCGACCCGTTTCGCACGCAGATGGGCTTCCTGTTCCAGCTCTCGGCGTTGTTTGACTCGATGACGGTGGCGGAGAACCTTGCCTTCCCGCTGGAAGAGCACACGACGATGGACCGCAGGCAGAGGCTTGAGCGGATCGAGCAGACCCTCGCCATGGTCGACATGGAGGGCTATGAATCGCGGTATCCGGCCCAACTTTCGGGTGGTCAGCAGCGGCGTATCGCGCTCGCACGAGCGATCGTTCTCCGCCCGCGACTGGTCTTGTACGATGAACCCACGACGGGGCTGGATCCCGTCCGAGCACGGGACATCAACCTGCTGATCAACAAACTCAAGCAGGAACTCGGAATCACGGGTCTGGTGGTGACCCACGACCTGCACAGCGTTGAGATGGTCGCGGACCAGGTGCTTCTTCTGTTGGATGGGAAGGTGCGCGTCAAGGGGACATACGACGAGGTCATGTCCAGCACTGATCCGCGCGTACAGGGGTTTCTCACCGGACGCGGAGATGAACCAGGAGAGGCAGTATGAAAGTCACGCGCGATCTTCTCATCGGATTCACGGGCATCGTCGGGCTGATCGGCCTTGTCGTCATGCTGTTGATGTTCGGAGAGATCCGGTTCCAGGAACCCCTGCGCTATCCGGTGGTGTTTCAGCTTGATAATGCCGCGGGCCTCAGCCCGGGTGCTCCGGTCTCGATGAATGGAGTCGAGATCGGCCGGGTGGAATCGACCATGACGGCGGCGGACCCTCAGGAAGGAGTGCTGCTTGAGTTGTCGGTGCTGGAATCGGTCCGGATTCCACGTGATGTCCGCGTTTCGATCAGCACAAGTTTCGTCGGGGACACACGGCTGGCGCTGCGAACGCGTCTCCGGGAGCCCGGAGCAGAAGACCCCGGCTACCTCGAACCGGGCGAGACGCTGCGCTCGTCTGCGGGCGAGCTGCTTGATGAGATCGCCGGGTTGCTCGACGAGCGGATCGAGGCGTTCAGTGGCACTGCTGAATCCATCCAGGAGATGGCGGCGACTTTCACCGGGGTCGGCCAGCGTCTGGACGCGATCCTCGCGACGATGGAGAGTTCCGATGGGACTCCGATTGATCTCGCCGCGAGTATCCAGCGGGTCGACGCGGCGGCCAGTGCGGCCATCGACTGGCTCACAGACGATGGCATGAAAGGCACGATCGACGACCTGGCGGTTGAGGCGAAGTCCACCCTTGAGGCGGTGCGTACCACGGCTCAGTCCTGGGATGAGGCGGCGACGACACTTTCCTCGGAAGTCAATGCGGCATCTGACTCGGTCGATGAGGTCACGGTCGCGTTTATCGAATCCTCGCGTCAGCTCAACGCCGCGTTGCGGAATCTGCAGGATCTCACCGAGCAGGTCAACACCGGTCAAGGCACGCTCGGCATGCTGCTGACCAACCCGGACCTGTATCGCTCGGTAAACGACGCGGCGGTGCGTTTGGAAAAGGTGCTCCGCGAGGCCCAGCTCCTGATCGAGAAATATCGCAAGGAAGGCATCCCGATCAATCTCTGATCGCGGCCTCCAGGATCCAGACGAAGGTACTCGTGGAACGACTTCCATTCGATCCATCCAAAGCCCGTGGAGCGCGTCAATCCTCTGCTCCGAAGACCGATGACGCGCGACCGCTCTCGGTTTCGCAACTCTCGGCCTCGATCGATGCCGCCCTCAAGGATGGCTTGCCGACGCGCCTCAGTGTGCGTGGTGAGATTTCAGGTTTGAAAACTCAAACCCACTGGTATTTCACTCTCAAGGATGAGCACTCGGTCATCGGGGGTGTGATGTTTGCCAGCAGCGCACGCCGGCAGTCGTTCACTCCGTCGAACGGCGACGAGGTCATCGTCACCGGGCGTGTGGAGTACTGGGCCAAGGGCGGACGAATCCAGATCTACGCCGACCGTATGGAGCCGGTCGGTCAGGGCAAACTCGAGCGAGAATACCAGGCCCTGCTTGCTGAACTCCGGGCCGCCGGGTGGTTCGATCCCGCGCGCAAGCGTCCGCTCCCACCGTTCCCCCGGAAGGTCGCTGTGGTTACCAGCGCCACCGGAGCGGCGTTGCAGGATGTCATCGACACCGCGCGTCGGCGGTGTCCGAGCGTGGAACTCTGCGTGGTCGATGTGCGCGTGCAGGGAGAATCCGCCGCGCCGCAGATCACACGGGCGATCACCTGGCTGTCGAGTGAGCACGAATCGCTGGGCATCGATGCGATCATCCTCACCCGGGGCGGCGGATCGCTCGAAGACCTCTGGGCCTTCAACGAACGCCGTGTGGCGCAGGCGGTGTTTGAATGTGGTGTACCGATCGTCGCGGCCATCGGACACGAGACGGATACCACGATCGCCGAACTGATCGCGGACGAGCGCTGCGCCACCCCCACGCAGGCCGCGATGCGCCTGCTGCCCGACGCCGAGGCGATGCGGGAGCAGGTACAGCAGTTCGGGCGACGGCTTGATGCACGAACGCTCCGGCTGCTCTCTGAGGAGCGTCGCCACCTGGATGCCCTGCTTCGCCTGCCTGCGCTGCGCGACAGCAAACGCACGATCCAGACGCAGCGGGACCGGCTCGAACGACTCGAACACACCATCCGGCATGTCGCACATCGCACGCTGGCCGACCAGCGCCGCCGACTCGCCCGGGCCGCGACGAGTCTGGAGCAGCACCGCCCCAGCGTCGCTCTCGCCAATCGCTGGCGACGACTCGACCACGCGAGTTTCGCGCTCGACGCTTCGATCCGGATGCGTGTGCGCCGGACCGACCATTTCGATCGCTTCGACGATGTCCACAACGCTCTCGCCCGACGCATCGAGCGGTCCGGCGATCGGTTGAGTGCCCTCGGGCGCGAACTGGAGATCATCTCCCCCCTGCGCATCCTCTCGCGAGGTTACACCGTCACCACCGATGATTCTGGGCGGATCCTCCGGACCGCCGAGGAGGCGCGGGACGCGAGTGTTCTGCAAACCCGCTTCACTGACGGAACGGTCCGTTCCATGCCGACGGACTCCCAGACTCCCTCCCCACCGCCACGGGTGAGCGATGCACCGGCTCCGCTCGCCCCCCGTTCGTCACCGCGGGCTATCGGCATCCGCAAGCGAGGAGGCACGAAGCCCCGGAGCGTGGTGGACCCGGACCAACTCGGGCTGTTTCACCCCGATGAGCCGTAACCCAAACTGGAGCCAGCCATCCAACCCGACTACCCTGCCCGTCTGATCCTTTTTGTGAGTCCATCGCCGTGAGCAAGAAGCAGTCCGCCAAATCCTCGAGTTCCGTCGACCATGACGCCATCGCCAAACTTTCCTGGGAGGAGGCGATTGAGCGTCTTGAAGAGATCAACGATGCCATCGAGTCCGGTGAACTCGGGCTGGAACGCT
Source organism: Phycisphaerales bacterium JB050 (assembly GCA_043101125.1). Lineage (GTDB taxonomy): Bacteria > Planctomycetota > Phycisphaerae > Phycisphaerales > UBA1924 > JANSXG01. Next base: position 20,063 of record JBICHT010000075.1, read on the forward strand.
CTATTGATGCTTACGAGGAGGGCGTCGCCTTGCGCGCCCATTGTGAGTCGATCCTGGAACGGGCTGAGTTACGCGTGACGAAACTCTCGCCCAAGGACGACGATTCCCGCGATGATTCCGGCTCCGGGCATCCGTCGTCCGATGAACCCGATGAACCCGCACCGTTCTGAATCGTCCGCGCACGCGCCGGGCGAAATGCTCGGGCGAGGAAGACCTCGGGAGACCTGACGCGTCATGAGTTGGATTTGGGCGGCATCGCTGGTTGGGCTGTTTTTCTTCTTCGCCCTCGGTGCGATCGTCGGCTCGTTTCTCAATGTCGTGGTGTACCGGCTCCCACGAGGCGAGAACCTTGTGTTCCCGAGTTCCGCCTGCCCCAAGTGCGGCACGAAACTGACCTGGCGCGAGAACCTGCCCATCATCGGATGGATCTTGCTTGCGGGGCGTTGTCGGTTCTGTCGCTCGAAGATCTCGCCGGAATACCCCCTGATCGAAACGCTGGTTGCCTGCCTCTTTGGAGGCGTGTTCGCGCTGTGGTTCATGGATCCCTCCATCTTCGAGATCGGTGGCTTCATGGATACCGCGAACTGGACCCCGGAATGGGCCGAGGTCAACAAACTTAGTCGCGTCTGGCCGATGCTCATGGTCGTCCTGTACCTGCTGGCCAGTCTGGTCGCGATCACGCTGATCGATGCCCGCACCTTCATGATTCCGCTGGAGATCCCGTGGCTCGCGGGGTTGCTCGGGTTGATCGTGCATCCGGTGCTCGCGGCCTATCTCGCGGCCAACGGCGGTCTCGATGCCCGCAGCACTTTCCGGCGAGGAGAGACGGAACTCGTCCATGACTGGATCATCCCGGGTGCATCCGGCCCGTGGCTCGGGTTGGCGATCGGGGGGGCGATCGGACTGATCATCTCCTGCATCCTCCTGAAGCTGAAGGTCCTCCCAACGAGCTTCGCGGACTACGAAGCGTGGGAGAAGACCGCCATCGCGGAGGAAGAGCGGCTCAATGCGGAGGCCGATGCCGCCGGATCCCCTGCGCCGGGGGATGAGGCCGACCCGATCAAGGGCGTTCTCACACGCACGCTTCTGCTCACTGGCCCTGCCGTCGCGCTGATGGCCCTCGGTGCGAGTTTTTCGACGCGTACCGCTGGCAACCCGACGACCGGCATGCTCGTCGGGATGCTGCTCGGCCTGCTGATCGGCATCGTGCTGCGGAACCGGTATGTGAGCGCGACCGATGAGGACGGGGGAGCCAGTCTGGACCCGATGTGGGTGCAATACCCCCACGCCCGGCGCGAGGTGCTGAAGGAAATCCTCTTTCTGACACCCTCGATCGCCCTCGGTGGGCTGGGTTACTGGCTTGCCGGTCCCTCTGGTCCGCTCGCTTCGTCCTTCGCAGACCCGGCGCTGTGGCTGTACGCCCTCGGCGGGTCACTGCTGGGCATTCTTGTCGGCGGCGGGGTAGTCTGGGCGGTGCGAATCCTCGGTTCTCTCGCGTTCGGCAAGGAGGCCATGGGCCTCGGCGATGTCCACCTGATGGCCGGTGTTGGGGCCTGTCTGGGGTGGATCGACCCGTTGCTCGCCTTCTTCATTGCCCCGTTCTTCGGGATTGCCTGGACCATTCTGAGTGTGGTGGTCAGCCGCTTCTCCAAGCGCGAGGGTACGGCCCTGCCGTACGGCCCCCACCTCGCCGCGGCGACGGTGGTGGTGCTGCTCGGCAAGCCGTTGATCGAGACCGGTCTTGGGTGGATTATGGGGAATCCGATCAACATTCCCTGAACAGTTCGTTCTGAGTGGGCATATTCCCGGACTGGCCCGCCTGGGTTTGGTATCTTGGACCCGCCGCACGGACCGTCTGGCTTTCGGACACGCGGCGATCGCTGTCTACCCCCTTGCGATATGGAGATCGATTCGATGAGAAGTGTTCCCGCCGTTTCCGCCGCCCGCACCACCCGAATCGCCATCGCGATTGGCGTTGCCGCCCTCGGCCTCGTCCTCGGCGGCGGTGGTGGCAAGGGCGCTGATCTTGAGGCCCAACTCGAACAGTTCCAGGTTGAGAACAGCGACCTGCGTACTGAGAACGAGCGTCTCGAATCTGCTCTGGCCGAGTGCGACCTCTCGAACGACGCGATTGCCACCGAAAATTCCCGTATCCAAGGCGAGAATAGCCGACTTCGCGATGAGATCGCGGCACTGAAGGCGCGTCCCGTCGCGACGAGCGGCTTCGAAGGCATCGAGGGCATCGGCGTCTCTTCCCGTGGTGGCGAGATCGTCGTCGAGGTCGCGGGCGATGTGTTGTTTGATTCCGGCTCGGTCACGCTGAAGAACGATGCTCGCCAGCGTCTGAACCAGATCGCCAGCGTGATCCAGTCCCGCTACCCCAACAACCGGATCCGCATCGCGGGTCACACGGACAGCGACCCGATCCGCAAGAGCAAGTGGGAAACCAACGAGCGTCTGTCCGCTGAACGGGCCCTTGCGGTGCAGGACTACCTTTCCACGCGCGGTGTCTCCAAGAGCCGTTCGTACGCCGCGGCCTTCGGTCCCTCACAGCCGAAGGGCAGCAAGGCGCAGTCGCGTCGCGTGGAGATCATCATCCTCGCTCCCGGCACTTCCTGATTTCCGGCCCGGCCTGATCACTGAGCCCGCACGCTTCCGCGCGCGGGCTTATCGTTTTTGAACCCATGACCACTCCGCCGAGCACCAGCACGGACCTCGCGCTCATCTCGCCCATCGAGGCGGTGTACGGCGTCGGACCCGCCAAGGGCCAGGCGTTTCGGAGGCTGGGGATCCCCTCCGTCGCGCACCTGATCGATCACCTGCCGCACCGTCATGAGTTTGAGCAGGGCGAGGACCGGGTCGAGAACCTCGTGGTCGGCCAGGTCGGCACGGCATCGGGACGCATCAGCGCCGCTCGCTTCGTCACACACGGGCGTAAGCGGTTTGAGGCGGTGCTGATGGACGACACGGGTGGTCGCCTGGACCTGTGCTGGTTCAACGCGGGCTACCTCGCACGCAAACTCACGCCGGGAACACGAATCCGCGTGAACGGCAAACTGCAGCAACGCGGCCCGCTCATCCAGATGGTGAACCCTGGCTGGGAGTTTGCTGAAGACTCGGAAGCCATTCCGACCGAGAGCCGGCTTCGTCCGGTCTACCCGGCCAGTGAAGACCTGCCCTCGAAGCAGATCGAGAAAGCGGTCGGACACGCTCTGCCGAAGGTGATCCATCTCCTCAAGGATCACCTGCCGCCTGAGTACCGAGCCGAGCGGTCACTGCCATCGCTCGCGGATGCGTACCGGATGCTGCATCGCGTGGATGATGCGGGGATCGACAAAAAGCAGGCTGAGGCCGAGGTCCGTGAGGCCAAGCGTCGGCTGACCTACGACGAACTGCTTCTGCTCCAGCTCGGGGTGTGCATGCGCAAGGCCCAGCTCCGTGACACGCTCAAGGCCCCCGCGCTGCCGTGGTCCGAGACCATCGACCAGCGTATCCGTGCGCGGATCCCGTTCACGCTCACGCAGGGCCAGGAAGCGGTTGTGAAGGATCTCGCGTCGGACCTGCAGCGCCCCTACCCGGCCAATCGGCTGATCCAGGGCGATGTGGGTGCGGGCAAGACGGTGGTTGCGCTCTACGCGATGCTCATGGCGGTCGCCGACGGGCGGCAGGCGGCGATGCTCGCTCCGACGGAGGTTCTCGCCGAGCAGCACTACGCCTCGCTGCAGTCGATGCTCGAGGGCACGCGGGTCCGCGTCGAATTGCTGACTGGCTCACTCTCGAACGCGGATCGTGTCGCGATCCAGTCGCGCCTCGCCTCCGGTGAGATCGATATCGTCGTCGGCACGCACGCGCTGCTCACCGGTTCGGTGACCTTCGACAAACTGGCTGTGGTGGTAATCGACGAGCAGCACCGTTTCGGCGTTGAACAGCGTGCCGCCCTGCGGGGCAAGGCGGGGTCTGAGGATTCCATGCCGCACACCGTGGTCATGACCGCGACCCCCATCCCGCGTACGCTGGCCATGACCATCTTCGGCGATCTGGATACATCCATGCTCACCGGTCGCCCCGGGGGACGCTCGCCGGTCACCACACACTGGGTCGTGCCGTCTCAGTCCGATGAGGTGTACGCTTCGATGCGAGCCCGCGTCGAACGCGGCGAGCAGGCGTTTGTGGTGCTGCCGGTCATCGACGGCTCCGATGATGAGGACGGGCTGCGGAGCGTGAAGGTCACCGCCGCCCGGCTCGCGGAGGGGCCGCTCAAAGACAAGCGCGTCGCTGAACTGCACGGCCAGATGAAACGCCCCGAGCGCGAGCGCGTGATGGATGAATTCCGCGCGGGCACGATCGATGTGCTGGTCGCGACGACGATCATCGAGGTCGGCGTCGATGTGCCCAACGCCACCATGATGGTCATCGATCACGCGGAGCGCTTCGGCCTTGCCCAGCTTCACCAGCTTCGTGGGCGCGTCGGACGCGGCGAAAAAGAGGGCGTGTGCGTGCTCATCGGCGAGGCCGTCACGGATGATGCCGTCCAGCGGCTCCGCACCATCGCCTCCGTCACGGACGGCTTCCGCCTCGCCGAGGAAGACCTCAAGCTCCGAGGCATGGGCGAGATCTTCGGTGTCCGCCAGTCCGGACAGAACCCCTTCCGGCTCGCCCGATTCCCTGAGGATACCGAACTGCTCCTGATGGCCCGGCGAGACGCGATGGCGTGGATCGAACGCTCACCATTGCTCGATGCCCCGGACGAAGCGCTCCTGCACCGTCGGCTGTTCAAACGACACGGCGAGATGCTCGGTTTGGGCGATGTCGCCTGACCAGTCGAACAACCCCGCGATACCCGCATAGAGTGTGATATGCCCTCCACCCCAGACCTGATCGACAAACTCGGACAGATGGCCGCCATGCTCGAACTGACGGGGGCGAACCGCTTCAAGGTCAATGCCTATGCGAAGGCCGCGCGTGCGCTCAAGGGGGCTTCGATCGATGTCCTGGCGCACGCCGATGACCCGAAGAAACTCAAGGAGATCGAGGGCATCGGCTCGTCCATCGCCGAGAACATCGGGGAGTATGCCGAGAGCGGAACCTTCGGGGAATTTAAAGAACTCCGGGCCAAGGTGCCATCGGGCCTGCTCCAGATCATGGAGATCCCCGGCCTCGGGCCGAAGACCGTGCGCCTGATGTGGACTGATCTGAAGATCGAAACCATCGTGGATCTCAAGAAGGCGATCGACGATGGCTCGCTCGAAGACCTGCCCCGCATGGGGAAGAAGACCATCGAGAACATCAAAGACGCGATTGCGTTCTCTGAGCAGTCGGGCGGACGCACTCCGATCGGCAAGGCCATGCCCCTCGCCGAACAGATCGTCGAGACGCTCGGGAATGTGAAGGGGGTCACGCAGATCCAGTACGCCGGCTCGCTCCGGCGCGGCGCGGAGACCATCGGGGATATCGATATTCTCGTCAGCGCGAAGGATCCCGCGAAGGTCCACACCGCCTTCACCGAGATGGAAGGTGTGGAGAAGGTGCTCGCGTCCGGGGAGACGAAGTCATCGGTCCGCATGAAACTCGGCAAGCGGCAGATTCAGGTTGACCTGCGTTCGATCGACGAACACGCGTTCGGGGCTGCGCTGATGTACTTCACCGGCTCCAAGGAGCACAATGTCCGCCTGCGAGAGCGGGCGTTGAAGAACGGGCTCACTCTCAACGAGTACGGCCTGTTCCCCGAGGACGACGAGGACACCCCGCCCCAGCAACGCGGCATCAAGCCGGTCGCCTCCGAGACGGAGGAGAAGATCTACAAGGCCCTCGACCTAGAGTGGATCGCTCCCGAACTCCGCGAGGACCGGGGCGAACTCAAGGTCAAGATCCCCAAACTCATCGAGTTGAACGACATCAAGGCCGAGTTGCACGCGCACACCACGGCTTCCGACGGCCGGATGAGCATCCTGGAACTCGCTCAGGCCGCCAAGGATCGCGGCTTCCACACCATCGCGGTGACCGACCACTCCAAGTCCTCTGTGATCGCCAACGGGCTTGATGAGGACCGGTTGCGGAAGCACATCAAGGCGATTCGCGAAGCCGCGGAGCAGATCTCCGGGATCACGATTCTGGCGGGTTCCGAGGTGGACATCCTCGTTGACGGCTCGCTCGACTACGACGATGACCTGCTGGCGGAACTCGATGTTGTGGTCGCCTCGCCGCACGCCAGCCTGTCGCAGGACCCCAAGAAGGCCACCGCGCGCCTGCTCAGGGCGATCGAGCACCCGCTGGTGCACATCATCGGGCACCCGACGGGGCGGCTGATCGGCAAACGGGAGGGCCTGGCGCCCGACATCAACGCCCTCGCCGAGGCCGCGGCTGAGCATTCGGTCGCCCTCGAAATCAACGCCAACTGGCAGCGTCTGGACCTGCGTGACATCCATGTCGGCGCGGCTCTGAAGGCCGGGGCGACCATCGCCATCGACTGCGATGTCCACGCTCCGACCGATTACGACCACCTCCGCTACGGCGTGCTCACCGGACGCCGGGGAGGGCTGACCGCCGAATCCTGCGTCAACGCGTGGTCCGCCGCTAAACTTCACAAGTGGCTCAGGTCCAAACGCTGAGCCGAACCGGGAAGCAGAAAGGACTCGCCAAGAGATGGACCTCGAACCGATCAATCAGGACGCGGACCACATCGAGATCATGGAGCCGCTTTGCGCCGTCTTCCGGCGCCATCTCAAATCGCTGGGGCAGAAGTACACGCCTGAGCGTGCCCAGATCCTGGACACGCTCATCCAGATGGATGAGATCTTTGAGGCCGAGCGCCTGATGGAGGAGATGAAGAACTCCGGCTACCGCGTTTCCAAGGCGACCATCTATCGCACCATCAAGCTGCTGCAGGAAGCCGGCATCATCCAGCAGGTGCTTTTCCAGTCCGAGCAAGCCCACTACCAGCTCGCCTACGGGCGTCGTCCGCAGGACCTGATCATCAATGTCGAGAACGACGAGGTGATCAGCATCTCTGCGCCAGAACTGATCGCCATCCGTGACCACATCTGTCGCGAACACGGATTGGTCCCACAGGGTCACCGCTTCCACATCTTCGCCAAGCCCGCCCCGTCGGCGAACTGAACCCGCGCGGTCAGTCCACGGTCTCGATGTCGCTGTACTTGATCTCGCGACTGACCTTGTAGTCACCATCGAACCACGAGTTCAGGTCGGCCATGCGACAACGGTCCGAGCAGAACGGGTAATGCTCGCCCGATTCCAGTACTGACCTGCCACACCGGCGGCACTCGGCACTCTTGGCGTTCGCACTACCCTTCTTCTCCACTTGGTTCTCGATTGATCTGTTACCCATCGTTGCGGCTCTCCTCAAGCACGCGGCGCAATTGCGCCATCAGTTTGCGGTTTCCTTCCAGGGCGATCCTACGCACGGTTCCCGCACTGTGCGACATCGAGACTTCGAGATGGTCCTCGGGCAGCAACTCCGCGATGCGAGACCCCCACTCGATGATGGCGAACCAGTCGGGCTCTCCCTCACCAATTCCCAACAGTGTCTCGAAATCGTCCGCATCGCCTGCGTCCATGCGGTATGCGTCGGCGTGGATGAGCCTTCGGGCATCTGTCGCGTCGTACTCGTGTACGAGCGCGTAAGTCGGGCTGGACACGGCAGCACGATCCACCCCAAGCGCCTCGGCGATGCCCCAAGTCAGGCGTGTTTTGCCGCTGCCAAGTTCGCCTTCGAGGACCACGACTGTGCCCGGCGGGATGACCTCGCCGATGACGCGTCCGACCTGGACGGTTTGATCTTCACTCTCGCTGATGATCTCCAGTCGCTCAGCCGCCATGATCCCATCCCGATTCTGAAGCATTGATCGAGCGACCGTTCGCGAACCGCAAGACGGCCCCCTCTCCCTCGACGACCGTCCCGATGCGCGTCAGTGTGGTCCCCCCCTCAAGCGTCGGGGGCAGTTGAGCCTCGCCCGTTGTGACAAACAGCAGTTCGTAGTCCTCGCCGTCCGCGATCGATCGCTCCACAGGCCGCGATGGATCCCGCAGCGGGACGCGATCCGCATCGATGGCGATCCGCACACCCGACATCCGCGCGATGCGTCCCGCGTCGCGTCCCAGACCGTCTGAGATGTCGATCGCGGCGTGCAGGGCTTCTCCGAGCCGGTCCCGCAGTTCGAGTCCTTCCGCAAAGCGCGGCGTGAAATGCAGGTGGTGCCCCGATTCATAGGAATTGCCGATCGATCCGGTCACCCAGACCGCATCCCCGATCTTCGCTCCGCCCCGCAGTATTGGCCCCGGTGTCTCTCGCTGCACCGCTCCGATTACGGTTGTGGTGAACTGCGTGGCGCTGCCGCTCGCGAAATCCCCACCGACCAATGGAGCCCCCCACCGCTCTCCCAAGGCGGCCATCGCATCGAACAATTCCGTCGCCATGCCGGAATCATCGCCCGCGAAACTGGCGGTGCACACCGAGGCGACTGGGCGACCGCACATAGCCGCGATATCGCTCACGCTCCGGGCCAATGCTTTGCGGGCGATCAGTTCCACCGGTGTCGTGGCGGGGTCGTAGTGACGGCCAGCGATCAGTTGGTCTGTCGTGATAAGTTGCAGTTCCGGAGCGCCGGTATCCAGCACGGCGCAGTCGTCACCCGGACCGACCACCACCCCCGGCGTTCCGGCCGAACGCGCCCGCACATGTTCGTGGAATGCTGATTCACGCATCGGAACGCCCGGAGTTCAGGTATCGCTCGATCAGTTCCACATGGCGTTGCGTCGCGCCGGCCTTGCTCTGCACGCACGCCGCGGCTGCCTCGCCCATGCGCGTTCGTGATGCCTCGTCGCGCAGCAATGCACCGATCGCGTCCGCGAGTTCATCCTGTTCGACCACCCGCAGCCCGCCCGCTTGGCGAAGGGTCTGGGTCGCATCGAGAAAATCGGCGTGCGCCGGGCCGATCAGCACCGGCTTGCCGAGTGCCGCGGGCTCCATCGGGTCCGACCCGGCCAGATCTCCGAACGAGCGGCCCACGACCACGATGTCCGCGAGCGCGTAGGCCGCCCGGAGTTCTCCGATCGTGTCGAGAACGAATCGCCCGTTGGAGGGATCGCCCTCGCCGGGACGTGACCGGCGCACGGTTGCGGTGCCCAGCACCCTTGCCGCCTCGTCGAACCACTCGGGGCGACGCGGAGCGCAGAGAATTTGGGCTTCCGTCCCCTCAACCGCTTGGACGAGCAGTTCGTGCTCGCCTGGGGCGGTGCTGCCGCCGACGACCAGCGGGCGGCTGCGGTCAATCCCCATGGCTTCGGCGAGTTCCGACGCGGCGTCCTCGGGCACACCAAGGTCTGCCGAGTCCCACTTCATCGAACCGGCGACATGGAGCCGGTCTTTGGGGACTCCCATGGCCTGGAACCGCTCGGCGTATGCTTCGTCCTGCACGGCCGCGAAGGTCAGACTCCGGAAATACCGCTTCAGGACCGGTCGCAGCAGGCGGTATCCTCGGAAGGACCGCTCGCTCAGACGCCCGTTGACCACCCCGACCGGGATGCCGCGTCTCCGGCATGCATCCAAGAAATTTGGCCAGAGTTCCAATTCGACCAACACGACCGCCTCTGGACGGACGCGATCCAGGAAACGGCGAACGGCCCAACTCGCGTCCAGCGGGTATCGCTCGATCTGGACCCCTTCCATCGCGGCGAATAACGAGCGGGCCCGGGCGATACCCGTGTCCGTCCCGACACTGAGCGTGATGCTCCAGCGCCCGGGTTCTGCGAGCAGAGCCCGCACCAGAGGCACGGTCAGGTTGACCTCGCCGACGGATACGGCGTGGATCAGAAGGCGCTGGGTGTCCTCGGTTCTGGGAGGATCGCCCGTCCGCTCGCCCGGCTGGTCGTCTGCGGGGTGCCCGAATCGCTGTCGCCAGTCGCCTCGGGTCTTGCGCATCCAGAGCGGAGCGGTCACCACGCCCACCACCGCATAGATCAGATCAAGCAGGATGCGGCGGACCATGAACTCCCGACCTCTGAACCCGACGGAGCAGGAAACGATTGAGCAGTGGGCCTGGAGGGACTCGAACCCTCACTGGGGTCGCCCCCAAGCGGATTTTAAGTCCGCCGCGTCTGCCGATTCCGCCACAGGCCCGTGGACTGCGGAGTGTAACGCAATGACCACCGTGTGAGCCTGCGCATGACACAAGGCCGCCGACTCAGATCGCCGGCGGCCTTCCATCTCCCGAACTCAAGGAGTGACCCGCTTAGTTCTCGTCGCAGTTCACGCCAAACGAGGCGAGGCCGATGTTCAGGTCTTCGAGATCGACTTCGCCATCGAGCGTCGCATCGCCGCTCAGAGAGTCCGTCCCGAAGTTCGCGAGCACGAGGTTGAGGTCCTGCAGGTCGACAGCGTTGTCACCAGTCACATCGCCGGTGCACGGAGAAGCGAAGGACGCGGTGATGGTCAGGAAGTGACCGAGGTCACTCGCAGTCACCTCGAATTCCGATGGGACCGATCCGATGCCGTAGAGCACTTCCCCGGATCCGATAGCATGGTTCGGAAAGACCACATTGGTTGTGGGTGAGAAGAACGAATTGAACCTGAGAGTGAATGTTGTTGTGCCGTAGTAGGGCCCAAGATCCGCGCTCTCAGCGCGTTCATAAAGTTCGGCCATGGCACCGGGTTCGGAGATGTTCACGCCAGGGGTTCCTAGGCCGACCAGACTCCCGATCGGAACGAAGGTATCCGCCGCGTCTGTCGAGTCGTCGTACTCGGCGAGCATGCTCAGTCCTGTCGCGAGAGCAGTGCCCACCCCCTCGTCCAACTGAATCGCGGAAACGCCCTGCATGAACTCATCGATCCGGATCAGGAAACCATGCTCGTTCGGATCCTCGACCGTGAATGTCAGATCGAACGCCACACTTCTCTTGTTCACCTGAGCGAGCCCGCCGAGCCCGATGTGCGTATTCCGGAATGCGGTGCGTTGAACAAAGGTCGACTGCAACACGCCGTCCTCGACCGCGGACACCTGAATCGCGGTATGAAACTCGCGATCAGCGTCCACCGGGTCATCGCTGCTATTGTTGATCGATGAAACACCAGTGATCGACTGTCCAAATGCAGAAACTGGTAAGAAAATCAGGCCAGCAGCCACGGCACTCAGTTGGTTGCGAAACATCTCTTCCTCCTGTGGTTCGGTGATTCGTCTCCAAACAATAAGCCGAAATCCGCGCTCCAATCCCTTCAGGAAAATTCTCTTATTCCGAAACTTCCCATTGCTCCCGATATTGAGCGGCCAGGTCTTCCCGCCCAGCGTGTTCGAGGGCTGCAAGAACCTGCCTGAGGCCGCTCTGGAGCATCGAAGCCTCGACGGGCATCAGTTCGGTCTGTGTGCGGAAAGCCTGCAGCATACGCTCGATCGCGTCGGAACTGGGATCGGCGAGCACGGCCAGGGATGTGCCGTACACCTCGTACATCGCGGCCAGCCCTCCGCTGTCTGTCTCGTGCTCGCGGAACTGATCGGCCAGGAAGAGCCAGGTCTGGGCACCCTCGGTGTACCGTTCGGCATCCCAAAGCAGGAAGGCGTAATTCCTGAGGGTGCTGCGGTATTCCCGGTGGTCTTCTCCGAATGCCTTGAGCGTTCCGGCGATGGCTCGCTCATAGACCTTCGCGGCCTCTTCCAGATCGCCCATTTCGCCCATGACATACGCGAGGTTATTGAGAGCCGTGAGGGTCCGGGCATGGTTTGCTCCCACGATTCTGTCGAGGTCTTCGGCCGCGAGCTCGAATGCCTGCTTTGCCTCGGCCAGGTTCCCCATCGCGAGCTGTAACCGGCCGATATTGTTCTGCAGCGCTGAGAGGTAGGGATGGTTTTCGCCATGCAGATCCAGCACGAGGGCCCGCGCCCGCTCGTAGTGCTCGACCGCCAGCGCATATTCACCGGCATCCGTCAGAAGCCCCGCGAGGTTCGCCAGCGAAAACGCGCGGTTCTGATCCGCAACCGAACCCGCGCGCTCCGCCTCGGCGATGGATCGCTCGATGTGGTCGCGCGCCTCGTCCAGCACGCCGGCCTCACGGAGCACCCAGCCGATATTCCCGAGCCGGGCAGCGTCGTCACTGGGAGGAATCTGTTCGAGCGGGGCTGCGACGAGTTGTGAATCCCGCACACGCTGGACCGCTTCCTCGGTTCGATCGAGGTACATCAGTACCACCGCGTGCTCGGCGAGCAGGCCGGCTCGGCGTATCGTGTCTTCAGCCCGAATATCCTCGCCCCCCGCCTGATCGAGCCGCTCGATCGCAGTGCGGTACTGGTGTTCCGCCTCTTCAAAGTCTCCAAGGCCTTTGTGGGAACGACCGACGATGGCCCTCGCGGCGGCCTCAGCCAAAGGAGATTCCGTGAACGACTCCGCCAGCCACGGTTCGGCGCGCTCGAGCAATTGCCCAACCGTGACCTCCGGTGCTTCCGCGACATCCGCGAACGGGTCCGCCGAGGTCATCGTTCTCTCCAGGAATGCGGTGACGGCGCGGAGTTGTTCGGATTCACGCTCAGCGATGCGCACACGAAGATCGAGCTGCTCGTTCAGGTGGTTCACCCGCGCGGCAAAGATCGATACTGCGATCAGCGCAAGCACGACGGCGATCGAACCGGCCATGCCTATACCAACGATGGCCTTGTTCCTCCGCGCGAGGCATCGCAGTTGGTAGAGGGTCGAAGGAGGCCGGGCCGCGATCGGTTGCGATCGTGTCAGCCGTCGCAGATCCGCCGCGAATTCGGACATCGACTGATACCGCCGGTCCCGGTCTTTGGCGATCGCCGTGAGCACCACCGTTTCGATCTCACCACGGAGTTCGGGTCGTAGTTTGCTCGGTCGCTGCGGAGTCTCTTCCATGATCGCCCGCGCCGCGGCTGCGAGAGACTGCTCGGTTGTGTCGTGAGGAAGCCGGCCCGTCAGGAGTTCGTAGGCGACAACACCGAGGGCGTAAACATCTGCGCGGGTATCAAGCCCGTCACAGGGGCGTTCGATCTGCTCCGGGCTCATGTAGGCGAGCGTGCCCAAGAGACGCCCGGTCGCCGTGTGCAGTTCGGTCCTCTGCGTAGAGCCGTCAATCAACTGCGCGATGCCGAAGTCCAGCAGTTTCGGCTGTCCATCGGGTGTCACCAGGATGTTTGCTGGCTTCACATCGCGATGGAGCACGCCCCGCTGGTGAGCGTAGTGCAGTGCATCGGCGATCTTTGCGAGCAGTTCCAATCGCTCGTTGATGGTCGGCGCGTATTGCTTCGTCCAGCGATCCAGCCGATCCCCGCCGATGTATTCCATGGCGAGCCACGGATACCCAGCCCACGCCGTGGACTCCTCCGACCTCACGAGACCGGCTTCGTAGATCCGTGCGATTCCAGCATGATCCAGCCGCCCGAGGATCTCCGCCTCCTGCTCGAAGCGGCTCAGGCCCGATGGCGCGGCGTTCTCCGGTCGGATCAACTTCAGCGCCACGGTCCGTCGGGGCTTCTCCTGCTCCGCGGAATAGACCAAGGCCATACCGCCGCTGCCGATGAGTTTGAGCAGCCGGTATCGCCCTACTGACTCCGGAACCTCGATCGCTTCGAGTTGCTCTTCCCGCCGAACCGGGCTGTGCAAAAAACCCGTCGAATCGTCGGCACGGTCCTGAGCGATGAGTTCGCGCACCCGATCTCGAACCGTTGCGTCCTCGCAGTGCTCCGCAAGCCACGCCTCCAGATTGTGCGGCTGCGCCTCCACGGCAAGCGAGAACAGTTCGAATTCCAGCTTCGTTCGCTCAACCACGACTGGGCCCGCTGCGATCCGTACCCCCCACACTGACCCGGTCCTTCAGCCACGCCCGCGCAAACCGCCAAAGACGCTCAACGGTGGACACGCTCACGCCCTCGACCTCCGCAACCTCTACGGTGGTCAGCCCCACGAAATACCGGAGGTTTATCACCCGCGCCGCTTCGGGGTGCGATCCGGCCAGGTCCACGATCGCTTCATCGAGTGCGAGTAGATCTTCGCTCGGCGGTTCGATCGCCATCTTGAGGTGGTCGGCGAGCGCGAGTCGTCTCCGATCTCCACCCCGCTTGAGCGATCCCTTCCGTCTCGCGTCCTCGACCAGGATATCCCGCATGGCCCGAGCCGCCGCGTGGAAGAATTCGGCTCGTCCCGACCAGCCGTCCGGTTTCCGGTGTGAGATCCGAACCCAGGCTTCGTGCACCAGAGCGGTCGGGTCCAGGGTCTGCCCCGGCGGGATCTGGCGCATCCGCGACCGAGCGAGGTGCCTCAGTTCGGCGTATACCACCGGCAGCAACTCGCTCGCGTCGTACGCTGATCTTTGGGCAGAGGCCAACCCATCGCTCGGCTCGCTCCGGTCGGTGCGATGGTCGCTCTCGCGTTGTTTGGCCACGAAACAGACTCCTCGGGACTGAATATACCCGACGATCTTGGCCCTCCCAAGAAAGAACCGCCGGAATTGGCCTTTCCGGCGACATCCACACCAAACTCCTTCTATCCGGTTGACGCGGGTCCGACCTTCGCGGAATATACGCGACCCCAACGGACGGGTGGCCGAGCGGCTGAAGGCACCGCTTTGCTAAAGCGGCGTATATCGAAAGATGTACCGCGGGTTCGAA
>JBICHT010000076.1:0-5508 GCA_043101125.1 Phycisphaerales bacterium JB050
CCGTGATAACCGCACCAATCTGTTCACCCCGACGACTCAACTCCGCAACAGCGCGAGAACTCGCCGTCACCGCTTCATCAATCGCGATCATCCGTTCCACTGCCTGCTGCACAGTCTCGCTTCCGGATGCCGCCGTACGCCCTGACAGTTCAGCACTATCAGCAGCTCCCGCAGACTTACTCGCCACCTCTGTGATCGACTGCGCCATCTCTTCGATCGCAGCCGCGATCTGGTTGACCTGATCGGTCTGCTCAAACAATCCGCTCGACATCTCCTCAGAACTCGCCGCAATCTCCGTCGCCGCGGCCGAGACCTCGCTCGTGGACACGATCACTTCGGCCACGATCGCTTGCAATGAAGCAGACATCCCGTTGATCGCGATTGTGAGATCTGCTAACTCATCATTTCCGCGCACGGGTAGATCTTCCCCGGAAAGATCCTTCTCGGAAATCTCGCGAGCCCGACGCACGACGCTGTCTATTGACCGCACCGTAGCCCGGACGACCACCAACGCGATACAACCGGCGACCGCGATCCCGATCGCGGAAAACACGATCATCTGTAGACGCAGGCCCATAAAGACGGCGTCCGCGGTATCACGATCATGCTCAAGAGAAGCCGTGCAGACCTCAATCACATGCTCCAGAACCTCTTCGCAGTGATGCAGCCTCTCCGCGGCTTCGGACTGGGCCAGGGCAACCGCGCCTTCCCGATCCCCAGCCAACGCCCGCTCGACCACAACACGCGTGACCTCTTCATACGATTTCAGTTCCGTAAGAAATTCCGCGATGTCTTCTTGAGTCTCGGCCTCTGCAATACGAGATAACTCGGCGGCATTCGAATCCACAACCTCGATCATCCGCTCGATTTCGGCTGAGATCTCCTCAGCCCCCGACGCATGATCCGCAGCCAGCATCTCGAATGTCTTGCCGTTCACACGACTGAGATTGAATTCGATGCGCTCCGCGAGGAGTGCCTCTTTCGCCGACACATCGACGATATGGTGAATCTCAGAATTGAGCGTCGCGAGACCCCGCCACGCCTGCACCACAATAAGAGCCGACACCAGAGCCAGCAGCAGAACAACGCCAAACAGTTTCCCTTTGAGGGTTCCAAGCACACGCAACATCAAGACCTCCTGCATGATCCAGAGAAAAGACACTCTCAGCAGGGAGTCCGAGTTGTGACCAAATCGCTACCTCTTGTAGCGAGCGGGACTTACTTCGACCACTTATTTAGGGAGCATCATCGCGTGAAGCAAATTTTCTGAAAATGTCGCGGCGCAGAAATTCCGCCACAGAACCGTACGGCAACCGATTGGCTACAAAATGCGCAGCGGAACCGTACGCTGGAATTCGGATGTCGGGCGTGCGATCAGGTCGTACCCGTCACTCCCGACGATCGTGCAACGCACCAACTCACCCACGCTCAGCGGGCTCTTCGCCTGCACATAGATCACGCTGTCCACATCAATCGCCTGGAAATACGCCCGACCCTGGTACAGCGCCCCAGCCCCCGCGGCCGCCGCGTTGCGATCCCCCCGCGCCCCCGACTTGCCCGAGGACTCCAGACTCGCGCCCGCCGGGTCCAATCCGCGGATCCCGCGCGACTCCACCTTCAACGCCCGGTCGATGAGCACATCGAACTGAATCCCCGGATCCGCCGGGTTCTCCGGATTGAAGTGGCTCGCGAGAAACTCCGCCTGCTCAAACGCGATGGACTGCTGCAACGACATCAGCTCGTGCTTCCGTCGCGCCTTCACCTCCGCCGGAACCGCCAGCTTCGGATCGTCCTCCATCGTGCCCGCGGGTGTGCCCTTCTCCTTCGAGTACTCGAACACACCCATCGCGTCGAACCCGATCTCATCAACAAAGTCCATCAGCATCTGATGGTCTTCTTCTGTCTCGCCGGGAAAACCGGTGATGAAAGTCGTCCGGATCGCGATCCCCGGCACCCGCTCGCGCAACTTGAGCATCAACTCGCGTTGGTGCGACGCCGAGACATTCCGGCGCATCGCCGTCAGCATGCGGTCCGAGGCATGCTGCAACGGGATATCGATGTACTTGCAGACATGGCGCAGATCCGCGATCGCATCGATCATCTCATCCGCAAAATTCGTCGGGTAGGCATACATCAGCCGGATCCAGCCGTGCCCGCCCGCGTACTGATCGACCGCGTCGTTCAGCGACCGCAGCAGTTCCGGCAAACCGCCCTCATGTCCCGCCTCAGTCCTGACAAATCCACGACCGATGTCATCGCCGTAACTCGTCGTATCCTGACCGATCAGGTTGATCTCGAACGCGCCGTCCTCCAGCAACTCCCGCGCCTCGGTCAGAATCCGGTCCAGCGGCTTCGAACGCATCTTGCCGCGGATCGATGGAATCGTGCAAAACGCACACTTCTGGTTGCAGCCCTCAGACACCTTCAGGTACGCGTAATGACGCGGCGTCAGGCGCATCCGAGCACCATCGTCCTCGAAGTACCCGATGCCCTTCCCGTCCTTACCGTGCACCGTCAACCCCACGGTGTCCTGCCCGCGCTCTTTGGCCGCCTGCAGCGCGTTGCCCGCGATCCAGTACTTCGGCTGATCCGAGGCATCCGAGAGTGTCTGACGCTGCGGCGCCGCGCCGCGTACCGCACGAACAATATGATCCCGGTCGAACACACCGATCATCGCGTCAATACCCGGTGCCCACTCGAGCATCTTCGCCCGATGCCGCTGCACCAGGCACCCCGCCACCACCACACGCTTCAACTCGCCGCGATTCTTCTTCTCCACCGCCTCGGCGATGACCTCCAGCGACTCCTGCTTCGACGCTTCCAGAAACCCGCAGGTGTTGATCACCACCGCATCAGCCTGTTCGTCCGAGTCCACAGCGATCGGCGTGATACCGTCCTCAGCCAGCAGGCCGAGCATCTTCTCAGAGTCCACGAGGTTCTTCGGGCAGCCCAACGACACAAAGGACACCGTAGAGACATCCTGTGCCGAGGCGGCAGCGCCCTCGCTGGTTGTGGGGGTCGTCGGGGTCATAGCATTCCGGGAAAAGGAGCGAACGCACGATTGTAGCACAATCCCCGCTCAATCTCCCCATTCCGAAAACGCCGCCTTACTGGCTTGGCGGGACCGGATTGCTCGGAGATGGCATCGGCTTGGGCGTGGCGGGCTTCGGACGCTTATACGGACGATACTCCTCCGGAACCGGGAAGTCGTACCCAAGCAGGGCCCGGTGCATGTAGTCCGCCCCCCGGATCACCAGCGATCCCCGGAAATAGCGGATTGTTCCGCCGGTGCCCCCATTCGCATCCCATTGATCTTCCTCGACGAAGGTCTGGATGATCCGCACCAGCCGATCAACCTCTTCACGCTCGCTCGGGCCAAGCCCGTTGGGATCATTGTCCGGGTCGTCGAAGATGCTGCCTCCACCACCCTGACCGCCCTGATCGAGCACATCATCGATATCCAGGTTCGGCACATCCGTGAAATCAGGGATCTGGAACAGCAGGTCCTGCACCGGGTAGATCTTCACATACTTCCGAGCATTCAGACGCGAACGAGGACCGACCTCCACCTCACCCCAGTTGGTGAGTTGCCAGGTCGGCGCATCCGTCTCGTCCTCTAGCGTGCGGTCCAGCACACGCTCCAGCGCGTTCACCACGGGCATGTTCTCAACCTTCAGGTTGATCTCGAAATCCTTGTCCAGACCGATCGCGTGCCGATCATTCAGCCACTTCGCCTCAATCTGAATGTCCGCGACCTGCTCGAAGAAATCGAGCACATCCTCCAGGCGATTCCCCGTGAACTCGATCGTGATCGGACGCATCATCTTCACCATCGTCTGATGACGCAGTTGATTCGGCGTCGGCGTCCGCGCCGACTCCGGCGTTGCAGGACGCGGCACCGGCTGCGCACCCGCACGCCGAACCGACCCCGTCGCAATCACTCCCGCGCAAGCGAGGAGCATGGCGGCCTTTGAAAGCTTCATCGTGCGACTGAACTTGCACATCGTCGAGTTCCTTCCGATCAACTGAACTCCCCAAAGTCTACGACCAATCCGCGGCATTTCCTCCAAAAACCCGCTCCGGACTCGATTTCGACGCACAGGACCGCATCAGGTTCACCAGCGCAGCAAAAGCCCAGTCGAAACCGGGCTTTGCGTCAAACAAACTGACTCAACAGTCGGCCAATCAGACCGCGAGCTGGCTCTTACGCCTGCTCCTTCTGCTGGCGGGTGTAGCCGTACTTCCGCTTCAGGGGCTTGACCACCAGGCCGCTCTTGATCGCCTTGGTCGAAACCTTCACACGAACCGGAACGCCGTTCTCATCGAGAATCTGCATCTTCTGCAGGTTCGGCTTGAAGGTGCGACGGGTCTTGCCGGAGATGTGCAGACCGAAGCCGCCCTTCTTGATCGCCGCACCCGAGCGGGCAATCTTGTTACCGAAGGTGGTCTTCTTGCCGGTGAAGTAGCATTCGTTGGCCATGATCGCGGTCTCCGCGGGCGTAAACAGTCAAAACGGACCCGAAGACCGCGCCCTTCGGCGGCCTCAAACGGGCCGCGAATCGTACCGAGACGGGCTGATCCCTGCAAGCGGAGGACGATCCGGCCCTATTCCCATTCCTGGGGGTGCCATGGTCGGAGCCCGACGCAGTCGGGCGTAGGCCATGCGGCCAACGAAAAACAGTTCCGACCCTCTCACGCCCGCCGCCTCGCCCAACGCCCTGTCATCCATCCGAAGAAGAAGCCTACAGTGGGCCCATGACCCAGACCTCCCCCGTCCATCGCAACCGCCTCGCCGCCTCCTCCTCACCCTATCTCCTGCAACACGCAGGGAATCCGGTCGATTGGTACCCCTGGGGCCCCGAGGCCTTCGCCGAGGCCGCCCGCCGCCAGGTCCCCATCTTCCTCTCCGTCGGCTACTCCACCTGCTACTGGTGCCATGTCATGGAGCGCGAGAGTTTCGAAGACGAAGCCACCGCCGCCCAGATGAACGCCGACTTCGTCTGCATCAAGGTCGACCGCGAGGAGCGCCCGGATGTCGATGAGATCTACATGGCCGCCGTCCAGCTCCTGACCCGCTCGGGCGGCTGGCCCATGTCCGTCTGGCTCACCCCGCCCCAGACCGAAGCGTCTCGCCTCGTCCCCCAAGGCGAACCCGGAGCCAACGGCTACGGCCTCAAGCCCTTCTACGCCGGAACCTACTTCCCACCCCAACCAGCCCACGGTCGCCCATCCTTCCGCGAGGTGCTGCACAACATCGCCGACGCCTGGCAGAACCAGACCGCCGGCGTGCTCGAGCAGGCCGAGAACGTCACCGAGGCCATCGGCGTGCACCTCGGCCAGGAAGAGGGCTCGGTCCGCCTCGACAGCCGCGAGATCGGCCTCTGCCTCGAATCCATCCTCCGCGTCTACGACCGCACCAACGGCGGCTTCGGCGGCGCCCCCAAGTTCCCCCAACCGGTCTACACCAAACTCCTCATGGAGGTCACCGACGACATCAACGAACCGGCC
>JBICHT010000077.1:0-20627 GCA_043101125.1 Phycisphaerales bacterium JB050
GAGCCCGGTGTCGCCGTGGTCCAGGCCCGGCCGCTTGCGCCCCGCTTCCACGCCCCCACGGAGCCGGATCGGAGCGGCGCCGTCGTCGGTCGTCTGGGGGGTGGGGGGGCGGGCGGAGGAAGAATCGGTTTGGGGCGAGGCGTTGGGTTCGGCCATAGGGTCAAACAAATCTCGTCGGAGGACGCTGGAAGGGGCCGCGAAGTGCGGCGAGGAGCCGAAACCGGCACCGTCGGGACAGTTGCTCAGAGGGAAGCAACAACCCAGTTATTATAGCGTTTTTAGGGACTTTCCGGGCGGTTGAATGACTCCCGCCCAGCCTCTGGCGATAGGGGGGCGTTCGGGGTTGTCTGGCATGGCCTGGCTGCCCGTCAGGGCCGAATCACGACCGTCGACTGCAGGGGCGTGAGCAGGTCAAAAACCCACTCCACATCGTTGTCCAGAAGACGCACGCAGCCCATCGACTGCTGCTTGCCGATGGAGTCCGGCTCGATCGTGCCATGGATGCCGATGCCCTGTTCCGCCTCGGTATTCGGGTCAGTTCCTCGGAGGGGGATCCAGCGCTCGCCGATGGGGTTCTTGGGATCATCGCGTCCGAACCGTTCGCCCGTCCGCGGGTTCACCCACGCCGGGTTCTCCGTCTTGGTCTTCTCGACGATCCAGGAGCCCACAGGCGTCGAGTCATATTCGCCCAGCCCGACCGAGTAGGAGCCGACATAGATCCGGTTCCCACCCGAATCACGGAAGTCGGAATACACATCCAGTCGGTAGTCGTTCTTGGAAATCACCGCATGAAACGGCCCGCGCAGGAGTTTTATGCCCTGGCCAGCACGGATCCGATTGGCACTGATTCCGTTTACCCGCTCAATCAACTGCCACTCGACATTCAATCCCTCGCGCCTCACAACCGTGCTCAGGTATTCACCCGACTTGAAGGCGTACTCGTACGCCATCTCATCGCCGGACACGACCCGCTTCGAGAATGTCACTTCCTTACCGATGTCACTCAACTTGGTGCGCATCACCGCGCGATCAGCCGCACTTGCACGCGGGTGATGCAGCGCCCGGTTGTACGCATCGCGCGCCTGGATCACCCGGCCCTGACCCATCAGGTCGTCTCCCGAAGAGATCAGTGACTGCACCTGCGCGTCCCGTCCGGCGGTGTTCTCGCGCGGCGTGATTGGCGAGGGAGTCGGGCGCGTCTGCTCGCGACCGGTATCCGCAGGACGCTCGGGGCGCTGCAACGGATCGGGGTCCGAGCCCCCAGAACCGGAGGGGGTCGACCTGCCAGCAGGATCGCCGGACGAGCCGGTGGGCTGACCCATCACCAGATCCGCCGGACCCGAGCCGCCGGAATTCCCCGACCCACCAGTATTCGAAGCGCTGAGCGCTCGCCTCGCCCGGTTGGATGGGTCATCCGAAGATGCCTGCGTTTGGTCCTCGGCCCCACTGGTGTCGCCCGCGATCGCGTCAACAGGGCCTTCCTCGCCACCCCATTGCCAGAGATAAATCGCCGCGAGACCCGCGAACAGGATCACGATCGCCAGCACCAGGCGCGCCCGCCCGCGACGCGGACGCTTGCGGCTCACGGTGAATCGTGGGCCGTACGAAGGGTTGCGGCTGCGGGCAGACTGAGAAGGCAGGGCCATAGTCGAGCACTCCTGCATCGAAGTGGGGAGGAAGTTGGGCGATGAAAACAGAGCGCGGCGGATCATGCCGAAAACACCACGACGCCTTCGGTGGTACCTGATGGTATCGGCTCACGCTGCGATCCGACGCGAAGGATTCACACTTCATCCGCTGCCGACGATCCGCACTCGATCCATCCCCGCTCGGTCACCAGTGCATCCACACACCGGTCGTGCGCCTCGGTCGGTACACGCTCCACGACCTGCGCTTCAAAGCACACGCCGATCACACGCGTCCGCGACCCGATCGCTTCCAGGTAGCGATCATAAAACCCCGCACCACGCCCCAGTCGCGCTCCCGAGCGATCAAACGCCAGCCCCGGAACCAGCACCGCACGCAACTCAGTCGCATCGACAACCTCTCCATCGCGCGGCTCAGGCACACCGTGGCGATGCACCACCAGGTGCTCCGATGCCTCCAGCAAGGGCGCGGCAGCCAGACGCCACGCTTGCATCGTGCGGTTTTCCCAGTCGATACGGGGCAGGGCGAGCATGCCCCGCCCGATCAGCGTGTGATGCAGAGAGGTCAGATCGACTTCCTCGGTGATCGCACCGCCATCCGAATCGGTCCGACGAATCGGCGCGAATGAAAGGATCGGCCCGGTGTGATCATCATGACCTGGTCGGAGTCGGTCCGAGAGCAGCGAGCAGATGTGCTCCGAGGCCGGGATGGCTTCCGCCCCATCGAGGGCACGCAACCGGGCTCGGATCTGTGCTCGGAGTGTCGCTTTGTCCTTCGCCGCGTCCATATCCGCCCTCATCAGGTCGCTCACCCGGTATCGTCCTGCCATGCCGACCGAAGCCGACCAACCGCTCGTTCGCTCGCCGCACTTTCGCGTGGTGCTGCACGAACCGGAGATCCCAAACAATACCGGCAACATCGGGCGCACCTGCGTCGCGACCGGGTCCTCGCTGCACCTCGTCCACCCGCTCGGGTTCGATACGGACGAGAAAGCCTGTCGGCGAGCGGGGCTGGATTACTGGCCTCGTCTCGGGGTTCGCGAGCACGCCAACTGGGATGCCTGTGTTGACGCCCTGGCCGAGGAATTGCCGCCGCGTCTCTGGCTGCTCAGCACCCGAGGTGGTCATTGTGTCTGGGATGCCCAGTTTCAACGGGGAGATGTGCTGGTCTTCGGGAGAGAGACTCGAGGCCTTCCCGAGGAACTGCTGGACCGTTATCCGGATCGTGCCCTGCGTCTTCCCATGATGGTGGGCGAGCGGAGCCTCAATCAGGCATCAGCCGTCTGCACGGTGCTCTACGAGGGCCTCCGGCAGTTGGCGAGCCAGGGCCAGATTCGACTGAACAGCGATCTCTCTATACACCCTTGAACGAGGGGGATTGGAAAATCCCTCGGTTATCGGTCGCTTTGAAGTCCGAAAGCCCCTCTATTCGCTAAGTTGCGACACTTTCAGGGCTTAGAAAGTCAAAAACTTCGACTTGGCGCGTGACGCGCCGTAGTTTTTGCGCAGAATTCAAGTGCATAGGTGGTTGCTCGCCTCACCTCTTCATCCGCCTCATTCAGGGGGCACGAAGAGGGCGAAGCGACAAACCCAGACAACGGAAGAGAGATGAGTTCATGACACGCACGAAAATTGCGGCGGCTGTCGCTGTAGCCCTTGGCATCACCGGGTCCGCCTCTGCGGGCATCGCCCATTACTCCGGGCAGATCTCCATGATCGCCCCGACCGAGGCGCCCATATCCTTCAAATGGGGTGATATGGCCAACGACGAAGCCATGGCCCTCTATGTCGAAACCACCGGCTACACACTCGAATCCAACCTGATGGCCGATATCCCCGGCAACGATGGCACCTACCACCGCTTCGCTCGACCCGCGCAGCCCTTCGCCATTCCCGCCGGTACGAAAGTCGACAGCTACTTCATCCACCAGGAACTCGTCGGCAACGACTACAACAAGTACAGCGCGATGCAGTTCACAATCACCTTCGAGCAGCCCATCCTGGGCCTGATCCTCGGCGGTGACTGGCATGACAGCTCCCTGTACCGCAGCACGCTCGACGATTCGGATTACCTCGCCGGCCCCGGTGTGCTGCACGCCAAGAACTCAGATCAACGCCGTCGTGGAGCCCTCGAAGGGGCAGCCTACGCCGAGTACCTCACCGTGTCCGATGATGGATACACGCTCAGTGGCTCGCTCCACTCCCGCTCGATCCATGTTGACAATCTCCGTGTGATCACCATGGGATCCACCATCCCGACCCCCGGGGCCGTGGCCCTGTTCGGTCTCGCTGGTGCCCTGGGCATCACCCGTCGTCGTCGCTGATCGTTTGCGAACTGTCTTTCGTTGAACTCCAGGCCCGCCGCCCGAGGCGGCGATACCCGGGGTGTCCCCAACCGCTAGCCCCAGGCCAGCGGTTGGCTGTTTTTGCGCTTCCTGATCTCTAAGTACCCTGTTGGGGGCAGTTTGCGACGATTATTCGCCGTTCGGATTCGCTCCGTCCGAGAATATGCGTAGACTCAAAGCGGAAACCCGAGTCGGCAGTCGGAGAGCGTGGTCGCAGCCGTCCGGGGGAAAAGGGAGATCAACGATGTACAAGACATGGATTGCCACGACCGGCGCGTGTTCCGTTCTGTCGGTACTGGCAGCGGCGAGCACCGCTTCAGCGGGTATCGCCAGTTGGTCCGGCCAACTTCAACTCGTGGGGGGGCCGGAGAGCGGCTCCAACCCGGTCTCCTTTGAATACGGCCAGCTCGCCAGCAACGACCATATGGCCCTGTTTGTCGAGACCCTCTCGCACACGCTCGAAGCAGATCTCATGGCCGATATCCCCGGTTCAGCCGGGACCTGGCACCGGTTCAACCGCCCGGCCCAGCCGTTCGCCATCCCGGCGGGCTCCTCGATCGACAGCTACTTCATCCATCAGGATCTCGTCGGCAACAACCCGAACTTCGGCGTGCTGATGTCCTTCTCGATCACCTTCGAGCAGCCCATCCTCGGCCTGATCGTCGGGGGTGACTGGGCGGATGGGTCACTTTTCCGCACCACGCTCGATGACTCGGACTTCCTCGGCGGAGTCGAGTACACCACGAACGCCGATCTGCGCAGGCGCGGCGCTCTCGAGGGAACCACCGCCGAGCATGTCACTATTTCCGATGATGGCTACACGCTGAGCGGTTCGTTGCACAGCACCGGGGTGCATGTCGACAACCTTCGCGTCATCACGATGGGGTCCGTGATCCCAGCACCCGGAAGCATGTTCGTGGTCGGTCTCGCCGCGCTGGCGGTCTCTCGTCGCCGGCGTCGCGACTGAACGCCAGTCCCCCCCCTCGCAGACCACGCCGGTCACACCGCCTGAACGAGAGGCGGCTTGAACCAAAGCAAACCGCCGCATCTCTCGACGCGGCGGTTGTCGTTTTCCGAACTGATCCGATGATCAGGCGTTCAGTTTTGCGCAGGTCACCGCCAACGCCTTACCCAGTCCCATCACGGTCGCACGCTGCTTTTCATCGGTGATCTGCCCGTTCTCGTCGAACAGGTTGCCCGCTCCGCCCATCGCGTGCTGCTGCGGGATCACATGCACCCGGATGCCGCCCAGCAGCGAGCGCAGGTGGATCAGGCCACGAATGCCGCCCAGACCACCCGGTGAGGCCGACATGATGCACCAGACCTTGTTTCCGAACGCTTCCAGAGGCTCAGAATCGCCCAGCGGCCGGCTGACCCAGTCGATGGCGTTCTTCAGGGCGGCCGTCACCGACCCGTTGTATTCCGGCGAAGCCAGCAGCACCCCGTCATGGCTCTTGAACAACTCCTTGAGCTTCTTCGCGTTCTCCGGCAGGCCCGAGGCGGCTTCGAGATCTTCATCCATCAGGGGCAACGGGTAATCACGCAGCGAGATCACCGTCACCGTGGCTCCGGCTTCCTCGGCGCCCTTCGCGGCGACTTTCACCATCTTCTGATTGAACGATTCGACGCGGAGCGAGCCTGAGAAGGCGAGCAGTTTCGGCGTGGGCATGCGGGTCTCCATGTGGACGAGGGGACTATTCGTGACAACGGACATCAACCGACCAAAGCGTAGCCCCGACCGCACGCCTTGTCACCGACTTCCCGCGCTGACACAGAACGAAAGCGGCCGAAGCATCGCTCCGGCCGTCTCCTTCGACAGAATTGTCACTCAGCACGAGGAGCACGCTCCCGGCCGCCGACTGCTTACGGGTTGCTATTCTCTCCGCTATCACCCTCTCCGCTGTCGCCCGTGCCGTTGTCGGTGGATTCCGGACGCGGGTACCAGATGCGCTTGCACGCGGTGAGGTTGCCCTCGATCAAGTCGCCGGAATCGTTGTAGGCCATGCAGTCATCGCCGTTGATCGCGCCACAGACGCAGTTCGAACCGGCGGGAAGCTCCTCAAGGATCGACTCGCAGGTGATGATGGCTTTCTGGTATTCACCACCGCCGATGTCGCAGATGCAGCGGCATCCCTTGTCGAACATCTGCCCGCCGTGCTTGGGCAACTGCCCGATGAGCACGCCTTCTTGCGGGAAAATCCAGAGTTCCACCAGTTCGTTGGCGGTCTGAAAATACGCCACGATGGTCTGGTTCGAATCGTTCATCAGGATCCCGCGATCAACGAGCGTTTCCGTCGCGACGAAATCATTGGCTTTGACGGTCGCAATCTTCGTCCCGACCGGGCTGACTTTCACCAGGCGCATATTGGCCATGTTGCCAGTGATCTCGCCGTTTTCACCCGCGAGAAACGCTGCGACATAAGTTGCGGGACCAGCGCTCAGGTCGTTCAGGAACAACTTGCTGTGATCGAACTCGGTCCAGGTGGTCTGGGCACTCGCCGCAGAGGCGAGGCAGGTCAGCATCGTGATCACTCCGATGATCACGCGAAAAGGTCGAGTGTTTCGATTCATGACATTCTCCTGTTGACACCGGTGTGGTACCAAGCACAACAAATTTCCAGCAACAGACACCACGGAATTCAGGCTAATCCGTAGGTGTCTCGTTGCAAGTAAAAACCCGTAGTTTTGGACCACGGAATCGAGAATATATTCGCTACGACGGTGTTCGACGAACTATCGGACGAAGTATTCCTCGCGACCAGGCGATCAACCTCCGATCACGCAGGCGTCACGGCTTCGGAATTCGGCAGCGGGAAACGCTCACAGAGTTCGCGGATCTCATCTCGCACCTGTTTGGCAACACTCTCGTCGCCCTTGCTCTCCAGAACCCGGTCGATGAACCCGGCGACGGTCTTCATCTGCTCTTCCTTGAAGCCGCGGGTCGTCAGCGCCGGAGTGCCCAGGCGCAGGCCGCTGGTCTTCATCGGCGGGCGGGGGTCCTGCGGGATGCCGTTCTTGTTGCAGATGATGCCCGCGGCCTCCAGCCACTTCTCGGCGTCAGCCCCGGTCAGTTCGGCATCGCGCGTGCGCAGGTCCACGAGCATCAAATGGTTGTCCGTGCCGCCCGAGGTGATGCGGTACCCCGCGTCGATGAGCGCGTTCGCCAGCGAACGGGCGTTGGCCTTCACCTGCTGCTGGTAGTGCTTGAAGCCCGGCGTGAGCGCCTCGCCGAACGCGATGGCCTTAGACAGCACCACATGCATCAACGGGCCGCCCTGCATACCGGGGAACAGCGCCCGGTCGAACTTCTTGGCCAGGTCTTCATCATTGGTCAGGAACAGCCCGCCGCGCGGCCCGCGCAAAGTCTTGTGCGTGGTCGTCGTCACCACATGGCAGTGGGGGAACGGCGAGGGGTGCTCGCCTGTCGCGACCAGGCCCGCGATATGCGCGATGTCCGCGTGCAGCAGCGCGCCGCACTTATCGGCGATCTGGCGGAACCGCTCGAAGTCGATCACGCGCGGGTACGCCGAGTAGCCGCACATCAGCAGTTTCGGCTTGTGCTCCATGCACACCGCTTCGACCGCGTCGTAGTCGATGGTCTCGAAGGCGGGCGAGTCCTCATCGCGGACCAGCGGGTAGTGCACCGGGTTGAACCACTTGCCGCTCATGTTGACTTTCAGCCCGTGCGAGAGGTGCCCGCCGTCGGACAGTTCGAGGCTCGCGAAAGTGTCGCCGGGGTTGAGGTACGCCAGGAACAGCGCGGCGTTGGCCTGCGCGCCCGAGTGGGGCTGCACATTGGCGAACTCGCAGCCGAACAGTTTCTTGGCCCGGTCCCGCGCCAGGTTCTCGGCCTGATCGTGGAACTCGCACCCGCCGTAGTACCGCCTGCCGGGGTAGCCCTCGGCGTATTTGTTGGTCATGCAGGTGCCCATGGCGTACATGACCGCCGGCGATGCGTGGTTCTCGCTGGCGATCAGTTCCAGCGTGTGCTCCTGACGCTCCGCTTCCCGAGCCAGCACGCCCGCAGCATCGGGGTCGTTGGCGCGGATAAGGTCAAGAATCGCTTCGGAGATGTGGTCAGTAGCCATGATGGGTGCCTCTGCAAACAGAAATTCAACGCGGGCTTGTGAGATCGAACCCAATGATACGGGTCTCTGAACGCGCAAACGACCGGGTCCGGGCCCGAATCCGTCCCGAAATCCACCCACGACCTACGATGTCCCCATGTCCCACCTGTCCGAAGCCCCCAAACACGCCGCGTCCCCGCCGTTCTCACCCATCCCCGAGGTCCTCGAAGACCTGCGCCAGGGCAAGATGGTCATCCTCACCGATGATGAGGACCGTGAGAACGAGGGCGATCTGGTCATGGCCGCCGAGTTCATCACGCCCGAGGCCGTGACCTTCATGCTCCAGAAGGCCATGGGCTACCTCTGCGTCTCGCTGCCCGAGGCCGACTGCGACCGCCTCCAACTCCACGACCAAGCCCCGGTCAATACCTCCGTCCGCGGCACGCCGTTCACCGTCGCCATCGACGGCCACCCGCGCCACGGCTTCACCACCGGCGTCTCGGCCAAGGAACGCGCCGGCACGATCCGGATGACCATCGACCCGAACTACACCGCCGATGACTTCGTCCGCCCCGGTCACATCAACCCGCTCCGCTCGCGCGACGGCGGCGTGCTGGTGCGCGTCGGCCAGACCGAGGGTTCGGTCGATCTCTGTCGCCTCGCCGGCCTGAAACCCGCCGCGGTCATCATCGAGATCATGAAGCCCGACGGCGAGATGGCCCGCTTGCCCGACCTCGAAGTGTTCGCCAAAGAACACGATCTGAAGATCTGCTCCGTGGCACAGATCATCGAGCACCGACTCACCCGCGAGCGGCTCGTGAAGCGGATCGAACCGCGCGCCGGGACCACCATCACCACCGATTTCGGGTCGTTCAACCTCATCGCCTTCGACTCGGTCGTTGATCCACAGCCCCAACTCGCGCTGACGGTGGGCGGCGTGGGTGATCTCGATGCCGACGGACGCGTGATCGAGCAGGACGGCCCGATACTGGTGCGCATGCACCGGCGGAACCTGCTCGGTGATATTTTTTCGCATCGCGAAGAAGGCGATGAACACGCCAGCGCACACGATCTGAGAGCCGCGATGCAGGCGATTCAGGCCGAAGGAAAGGGCGCCATCGTGTATCTGCGTCCCGAAGGCGTCGGAGACGACTTCGTGCAGCGCCTGACCGCGATCAATCGCCCTCACAAGGCCGACAGCGACGATCCAGACCTGACGCGTCCATCAGGTGCTGGCGCAAACGCCATGCCGATGCACCAGCGTGAGTTCGGTATCGGAGGTCAGATTCTGCGCGAACTGGGCATCTCGCGCTTACGATTGCTCACCAACCGTCCGAAAGAATTACCAGGCCTCGATGCGTTTGGACTTGAGATTGCTGAGCATGTTCCTCTACAGTGATGTCAGCAGAGTGCGCTGAAGCGTGTGCACGAGGGTGAGGAAGCCCGCTCCGAGTTTCTTCGCCGCACGCGAACACACCAGCTCACGAAAAACCCCGGTGATCATCACCGGGGTTTTTCATTGGTGGTCGAGATCAGTTCGAGGCGTACACCGTGTCATCGCGATGCCGGAAGTGGTGCAGGCGCGAACGGAAATACGAAACGAGCGCGTACCGCCCGTACAACTCGGCCCTCAACGCAGACGCGGCATCGTCGCGAGTGGGCTTCCTGCTGATGTCGATACCTCCCTCGTCATTGCGTGGCAGCGTGCTCAGTGCGTCCAACACATCCAGATACTCCGGCTGCCCCGCGAGCCGTTCACGCAGAGCGGCGAGTTCGCGATCCGTATCCGGTGCCGCCAGCACCCTCGCCACAAGGATCGCTTCAGCAACCTTCGGTTCTTCCTGCTCCCACTCCGCGTCACGACCCCTCGGATCCTTGAGCACCGCGATCGTGAGCCATGCTTCGCGTCGCAAATCGGAGGATTTTGCTTCAAAGAGCGGCTCGATCATCTCGTGGGCTTCGGACCCGATCAGGCTGAGTCCGGTCGAAACCCCGCACGAATCGAAGTTCGCATCCGGATCCGCCGCCGCGGCATTGGTGAACTCCAGCAGGGCCTCGCGGATCAAGGCTTTCTCCTCATCCTCGGCATGGTCCCAAACCAGCCCTGATCCATCGGGACGGTTCCCGAATTGCAGCATCATGTCCAGTTTGGCGAGCGCATCGAGCCGTCGCAGGGTATCCAGCGGGTCGAGCCTCATCGCCGCCGCGATCGAGCGCAGATAGGTCCGCGGCGTTTGGATAAACATCGTTGACCAATCGCCGTCATGGGGACGAATGATCTCGTCGAACATCTGTGAGAGTGCTGCATCGGAGAAGTTTTCCGACTCCGCTTCGAGTTTTTCGATCCCCCAGGCGCTCTTTCCGATCCGACCGTACTCAGAACTGCTGCCGCTGTAGAGATACTCGATCGCCTGCGACCGCTCGCTGGCACTCGTGCTCCCGAGCCTCTCGACCATGTCCGACATCCGCTGCCGCTCGCGCAGAAAGATCGTGGTCATCACCACCGCGACGATCAGCACGGCAACCAGTACCAGACTGAGAGTCTGCTTGATTACTCCTCTGGACTCAATCCCCTCCATCCGATTCCCTCCTTCGCACGGTCTCGGTCGAAGTCCCACTCGTCCGCCAGCACGGCGTAGCCGAGACTGTCATGGTACCCCAGGGCTTCGTGATCTCCGAGAGAACCCGCGAAACGGTCCTGCTTGGTTCGCTGTTCCAAGCGCAGGCCCAACTTCTCGCACACGCGGCGCGAGCCGATGTTCTGCACCGCGTTGAACACCACGATCCGCCGGAAACCCCAGCCGCCTTCGTCTTGCAAACGCAGCGCCGCGGAGATCAGCCCGCCCGTGGATTCCGTGCAGATGCCCGTCCCGCGGACCGACGACAGCACCCAGTACCCGATCTCCGCCTCGCGCACGCCCGGACGAATCCGGTGCAGGCCCGTGCCGCCGACCAGACGACCGGTGGCCTTGTCGAAGATCCCCATCACAAAGTCCGTCCCGTCGGCCTGCTCCCACTTCCGGCGCGTCATCTCGATGAAGTACGCGCTGTCCGTTTCATTCATATGGTCCGATTGCGCCCACACCATCCACGGCAGCAGGTTCTCCCGGTCGCCATCGACCGCCTCGAACAACTGGCGGGCATCGCCCGGCTCGTACATCCGCACCACCAGCCGCTCGGTCTCCAGCCGCGTCGGGCGGGGCGTCGGGGCCGACCAGCGGTTCGGGTCGCTCAGCAACTTCAACCACGCATCAGGCGGCGTCCGCCCGATCGGGCTCGATTTTTCGGCACTCTGCTCAGACATCGGTGACTATGCTCCTCCTCCGCCTCCTCATCGCGGATTCCGACCAGTATGCCTGACCAGTCCCCATCCTCCAAATCAAACCCGCTCGTCGGGCGCTACCAGCGCCAGACGCTGCTGTGCGACATCGGCGATTCCGGCCAGTCCGCCCTCGCCGCCTCGCGCGTCGTCATCCTCGGCTGCGGCGCACTCGGCACGGTCCTCAGCGAACTGCTCACCCGCGCCGGAGTCGGCCTCAAAGACTCTCGCGGCTGGATCCGCCTCATTGATCGCGACATCGTCGAGCCTTCCAACCTCCAGCGCCAGACCCTCTTCACCGAGGCCGATGCACTCCAGGCTCGCCCCAAGGCCGTCGCCGCGGCGGACGCCCTCGCGCGCATCAATTCTTCCGTCGATCTCCGCCCCCAGGTCGCGGACTTCAACCACCTCACCGCCGCCCGACTCGCCTCCTGCGAACCCGGCGACGAGCGCCCCCATGTGCTCCTCGACGGCACCGACAACTTCTCAACGCGCCTGCTGCTCAACGACCTTGCCGTGCGCGAAGTCATCCCCATGGTCTACGCCGGAGCCGTCGGCACCCGGGGCATGCTCATGTCCGTGCTGCCGCCGAAGGATGGCGCGCCTTGGGAATCCGGCCCATGCCTGCGCTGCCTGCTCGATGAGCCGCCCGCGCCCGGCACCGCGCCCACCTGCGACAGCGCGGGCGTGCTCGGCACCGTCACCAGCGCCACCGCTTCGTTCGCGGCGACCGAGGCCATCAAAATTCTCATCGGGCGCTTCGATCTGCTCCGGCGTCACCTGCTCGCCTTCGACCCATGGAACACCCAGTTCTCGCGCATCGATGCCGGACCCGACAGCCGCGTGCCCGATTGCCCCTGCTGTGCGCAGCATCGGTTCGAGTACCTTGAGACCGAAGCCCCTGTCGCCCCGGCCTCGTTGTGCGGGCGCGGCGCGATCCAAGTCGCCCCACCGAAGCCCGGTTTGAAGGTCGATCTGCAATCCGTGGCCAGAACCCTCGCCCCCGCCGCCACCGACGACCTCAGCGCCAGCCCTTACCTCGTGCGAGCGAGCCTGCGCGAGCCCGAAGGCGTGCAGATCACCGTCTTCGCCGACGGTCGTGCGCTATTCCAGGGGCTTGAGGACACCGACCGCGCCCGCGCGCTCTACAGCCGCCTTCTGGGTGGGTGATTCCGGCGTTCGTGGTGCGAGGACAGACGCTCCCGTCGGTCTCACGCCTTCCCGGGCACACTGGTGTCATCCAGCGACGGCTCATCGCCCGGGCTGGCCAGATCGTCCTGCACATCCTCGAGAGTACCGACCACCGTGCTCATCGACATCGGACGCTTGCTCGGGTCGACCTCGACGCAGTGGTCGATCAGGTCGCTGAGCATCTTGGGCACGCGCGGGTTCAACTCGATCGCCGGGGTCGGTCGCTCGATCAGCGAGTCATCCAGACTCTGCACCAGCGAATCGCTCTTGCTGCTCATCGCCGTCGGGATGTGCTGCTGCGTGAGCACCCAGTACATCGTCGCGCCGAAGTTGTAGATATCGGTCTTCGGCGTGATCTCGCGCCGGTGCACCTGCTCCGGTGCGATGTAGTCCGGCGTACCCTGAATCCGTTCCTTCACCGTCCCGATCGGGCAGGCCTGCCCGAGATCGATGATCTTCACGGTCCCGTCTTCGCAGATCACCACATTGTTGGGCTTCATGTCCGCGTGCACGAACCCGGCGGCATGGATATCCGCGAGGCCCTTGGCGGTCTGCAGGAAGATGTCCAGCGCCTGCTCAAAGGTCGTGGGGGGATGCAGCTCCACCGAGACGCCGTCCACATACTCCATGACCAGGAACAGTTCCTTGATGGAGATCAGTTTCTGCCGGCTCTTGATCACGCGATCGATCGAGCGGACATGCTCGCTCTTGATCTTCGCTGCGACCTCGTACTCCGCGATGGCCTGGTCGAGGAACCGCTGGTCCTTCGGCCCATCCTTGCGGACATGCTTGAGCGCCCAGATCTGTTTGTTCTTCTGGTCCTGCACCAAGTAGATCGTCGAGGCCGCACCCCGTCCGATCTCACCGAGCACATGAAAGCCCGCGAGTTTGGTTCCGGGTTTGGCGGGTGTGTAGTGCTTCACATTTCTACCTGGCGGGTTCGCGGTCGGGTCAGCTTCGTCTCGGATGGGTCGGGTTCCCGAACACAGACGGTTTTGAGTAACGGGTAGTATGGCGATGCTCCTCATCAACTTCAATGAGGCCCCTCCTCAGAGGCCCTCCTCGACGCAGCCCGCTGCTGCCTGAACGATGCCGATCCGGCTCGATTGCCCGGTCCAACGGTCATAATGCTTCATCGGCATCTCTGAGATGCCCTTTCAGGGGCAATCTGTGCCCGAAACTGGACGCGACGCCAATCGGCATCACAACCGCCGCATCCGGGCGATCCCCAAACTCTGACCGCCGAGAATCTCGCACGCCATCCACAGAGCGACGCCCAGCGACCGAGAACCCGCAGCCACAACCCATGGGAGCCATGCACAAAAACCCGTGCAGGCACCGAGAGGCCGGTTCCTCTGTAATCAATAACGCGGAAAGTGGTGCTCAGCGGCTCGCGTGCAGCAGACCGTTCTCGAAACTCGCCTGTGGGAAAAATCGCCCAGGCGAACTGGTCGAGGCGACATCGCGATGCAGTTCAACCGCTTCGTCGGGAATGTCGAACCGCTCCTGCATGGCACGAACAATCTGCATCAGCGTCGACATCTGCTCGGACGTAAACCCGCGGCTGTCGCCGTCGCCGATCAGGCAGATGCCGATCTTGGTGGCGTTGTACCGCTCCGACATCGGGCCCGCGACATGCGCACCCGGCTGCTGCTCCTGCCAGCGGTAGCCCACAAGCAGCTCGCCGTCCTCGGCACCGTTGCCGTTGCCGATCAGGAAGTGGTACCCCAACCCGTTGAGGCCCTGCATCTCGTGCTGGCGCGTCACGGACTCCAGACTGCCCTGGATCGAGGCGGTGTGGTGGATCACGATACCGTCCCACTTCGGACCCTCGATCGCGTCCGCAGGAGCGAGCACGCTTTCCAACCAGTCACCCGGTTCGCTCGGCACCGTCGAAGCCGCGGGGGCAAACTTGAGGGTCGAAGGGGCACCGGTCATGAGCGAGAGCAAACCCGTCATCACCGTCATCGCCAAAAGCAAACTCGCCCACACGATCTGGGGACGAGACAGCCGACGGAGGGCATCCGCAGCGGAGCGATTGGGGGATGAGGTGCGGGAACTTCCGGCCATACCAGATTCCAAATGCGTTGTGTGTCTTAGCCTACAACACCCATCGGGCAGATCAGCACAAAAACCTTTGAAAAGTACAAATTCAAATACACCTTAACGCCGCAAGAGCCGATCGGCGAAGCCCCGTCGGTTTATCTGGACGCTCTCTGGGCAACCGGTGTACAGCGCCACCGTCCGATCACTCACCGCTTCGGGGAAAGTCGCCCCGTCAGATTCGGCTGCCGACGACCGAACTCGTCCTCAATGTAGGTGGGGGCGTACTCGTCCCGGGATCGGTCGTACCGGTCAAACTGCGTGCGCGGCTCAGTCTCGGGGAACAACGCCTTGCCACACCCCCCCAACGCGAGACCAGCGACCAGGCACAGCACCCCCATCGCCCGGACTCCTCGCCCGGTCCACGCGGCTCCAAGCAGCCCCGTCCGGGAACATGCACCGTATTGCGTCGGGATCGCGTCTTCGCTCATCACCACCACAATACCGCCTTTTTTGTCCGACGCGGCCATCACGCGGGCTCACCACAAGAAAACGACCCCGGTGGTTACCGGGGCCGTTTCGCAAACTATCTGAGAGAAGAGAGATGAGTTGCGGATCTGATCCCCCTTACAACGCTCGACAGGGCCCGTGGGTTCAGGGAAGCGCAAAAAAACCGTGCGAAATCATAAAAAACCCCGACAATCAGCCAAAAAACGAGGTTCAGAATTTCAGAATCTTCTCCGCGCTGTGGGTCTGACCGGTCAGAACATCCCGGAACTGCACCAGCAGCACCAGCGTCCCCTCGGTCGCTTCCAACGGGCGGTCCAACTCCAGCGACACGCTGTAGTGCGTGCTCAGCAGCGTCGATCGGTACGCCTCGCGGATCTCCGACGGCTTCACCGTCCGACGCGCCAGAACCCGCTCCTGATCGTCCGAGCCCGGAGGCGGGTACAGCGTCGCGACCACACTCAGCGTCCCGGAGATCTGCACGAACCGGTCCCGAGCGTCAATCGGGATCAGGTACACATCGATCCCCTCGAAGCCAGGCTCGCCATCGCGATCGTAGAGACCGCTCAACCGGTCGATCCGGATCCCCGCGCAACGCGGCAGGGAATCGATCACCACCGCCGCCGGAACACCGTCCACGGCTTCCAGTTTCGCCGTCAGTTCGTCCAGTTTGCCCCGCAACTCGTTGCGCTCAGCCGTCACACGCCGGAGCTCGATCTCCAACTGGTCCCGCTCGTACCGGGCCTCATCCAGATCGTCCTTGAACCCGCCCGCCCGATGTGAGCAGCCCGAAGCCACCAACAGCGCGCACAGCCCGAAAGCCGCGATCGCTCGAACCGAATTAGTGACTCGGTGCCGTAGCATTGCTTCAAGCATAGCCGGGTTGTCTGAGCGTTCTCATGAGAATAAGGCCGCGGAACGAAGAAGAGCCCGGAACTCTTGTTCCGGGCTCTTGTCCATCCAGAATAATGAGGCCTCCTCAGTCGCCCGCCTTGGGCATGTTCGTCAGCACCTTGTCCACGAGGCCGTATTCGAGCATCTCCTCGTCGTCCAGCCAGGTGTTGCGGTCGCAGGTTTCCTCGATCTCTTTCGGGTTCTTGCCGGTCGCCTCGGAGTAGATGCTGTACAGCCGGTCGCGCATCCGCAGGATCTCGCGGGCCTCGATCTCGAGGTCCGTCGCCGGTCCTTCCATGATCCCGCTGATCAGCGGCTGGTGCATCAGGTTGCGGCTGTTGCGCAGGGCGTATCGCTTGCCCTTCGCACCATTCGCCGCGATCACCGAGCCCATCGACGCCGCCTGCCCGATGATGTAGGTGCACACATCCGGGGCGATGAAGTTCATGGTGTCCACCACCGCCAGGCCCGCGGTGATCGCGCCGCCGGGGCTGTTCACATAGAAGTGGATGTCGCTCTTGGGGTCCTCGTTGGCGAGGAACAGGAGCTGAGCAACAATCAGATTGCAACTGTCGTCCATCACCGGCCCGCCAAGGAACACGATCCGGTCCTTGAGCAGGCGGGAGTAGATGTCGTAGGCCCGCTCGCCGCGCCCGGAGGTCTCGATGACCATCGGGACGAGGGTGTTGGCGTGTCCGCCCCCCGAGGAAAGCGGGTGGGAGGAAGCGTTCTGGTGGCTCTGGCTGGTCATATGGGGGCGTGTCATCGGGGTGTGTGTTCCCATGAAGTCGTGTACGGGGGGAAGTGGTCAGGACCGGGCGGAGGTGGTGGTGGGCGAGAGGTCAGTTCTTGCGATCGCCCTTGACCTCAGGAAGGTCGATCACCTCGTCAACCAAGCCGTAGGCTTTGGCCTCATCGGAGTCGAAGTATTTGTCGCGCTCGGCGTCATTCTTGATCTGCTCGATCGGCTGGCCAGTGTGCTTGGCGAAAATCTCGTTGAGCCGGTTCTTGTCCTTGATGATCTGCTGGGCCTGGATCTGGATGTCCGCCGACTGGCCGGTCACGCCGCCGTAGGGCTGGTGGATCATGACCTTGGCGTTGGGCAGGATGTACCGCTTGCCCTGCTCCCCGGCCGCCAGCAGCAGCGACGCACCGGAATAGGCCCGCCCGATGCAGTAGGTCGCGACCTTGGAAGACAGGAACCGCATCGTGTCATAGATCGCCAGCGTGTCGTCCACGACCCCGCCGGGGCTGTTGATGTAGAAGTTGATGTCCTGGCCCTTCTTGAGGTTCTCCAGGTAGAGCATCTGCATGATGACCCGGGCAGCTGACTGCTGGTGAATCTCCCCAAAAAGGAAGACCACGCGGTTTTCGAGCAGCAGCTCGTCGATCGTCATTTCCCGGGTCCGCTGGTACTGAACAGCCATGGGGGGTCTCGTCCTCTGACAGCGGGAACGGCCGGACCGGCCCCGCGAGGGTGGTGGGTAGAGCGATAGCCGGCTCAACGCCGACCCCCGCCATTCGGCGGGCAACCCGCTTATCGGCCCGAATCGCCCCGGTCGTGAACACCTCAGGCGACTCTGGCGAATAAACGAGCCGGATCATAGTCGCGCTGTGAGGCTGGGCAACCTGGCCACCCGATCACCTTGCTCATTCTCCCCCAACACCCGTCTCTTCCCACTCGCCACCCGCCGCCTCATCTTCCACCCCATTCGGGCCGATTCTCGTCAGAAGCCCCGCCGCGTAGCACGCCCCGCCTCACGCTGGTAGTCTGCTCCGTCCCTTGGGCGGGCCCAAACCCATCCGCCTGCAGGATTTGGAGTTCGATCGTGTTCCCGACGGCCGTCATCAGCGACATACATGGCAACGCCGAAGCGTTGAAAACGGTGCTGGACGACATCCAGACCAAGGATGTCAAGCGCATCATCTGTCTCGGCGACATCATTGGTTACGGCCCCGAACCGCTCGAATGCGTCGACCTCGTGGCCGAGCACTGCGAGTGGTCCCTCCTCGGAAACCACGATTTCGCGGTCCTCTACGAACCAACGAACTTCAACCCCGGTGCCGAAGCCGCGGCCTACTGGACCCGCGAACAATTCGACAAGGTCGAAGATGTCGACCTGCGCAACCAACGCTACCGCTTCCTCGGACGCCTCCGCGTTCGCGTGCTCATGAACGGCCCCGAATCCGTCGGTACCGAGTCGGAAAAGCCGGTTCTCGCGGTCCACGGCTCACCCCGCCGCCCCATCAACGAATACATCTTCCCCGACGACGCCATCAACAGCCCCGACAAAATGAAGTCGCTCTTCGACCTCGTCGATGGCATCGCCATCGTCGGACACTCCCATGTTCCAGGGGTATTCACAGACGAGCCGGACTTTTATCCCCCTGCTGAAGTAGGGGACAACTGCACCTACAAGTTCCTCGAGGGCGAAAAGGCGATCATCAATGTCGGCAGCGTGGGCCAGCCCCGCGACCACGACCCCCGCGCCGCCTACACGATCCTGCACAAGGACCGGGTGGAATTCTGTCGCGTCCCGTACGACATCGATGCGACCGCCGAGAAAATCCGCGCGATCCCCGAACTGACCGACTGGCTCGCCGACCGACTCTACGAAGGTCGCTGATCCGAATTGTCCGCCCCGGGCGGCAACTTGGCGCGCGCTGGGGTACAGTCTCCGATCCTGCAAGCGACGACCGCCCTGAGCATCCGGGCGGTGTCGTGCTTCTCGACCATCCCTCCCGACCACGCCGCCCGTCCCAATACCGGGCGGGGTATCAGATCGAGCCGATATGCCCGCAGCAAAGAAGAACTCGTCTCTCCGCATCATCGTTCCCATCATCGTTCTCGCCGCAGCGATCGGGATCGTCCTCGCACTGGGCAGCAACGCGCAGAACCAGACCCGGAAACGCACGACACAGAACCAGAACGCCGCACAGGTCGATGACACCACCCCGTCTCCCTCCGGAGGCGACGAGACCAAATCGCCGGAAACCCAAAGCGGTTCTGAAGCAGACCAGCCAGCAGACGACCAGCCGGTTCCGGCCGACCCCGAGGCCCCCGAAGCGGACCAACCCGAGCAGCCAGCCGCCGATGGTGCTGACGATGGTGCCCAGCCAACGACCGATGACGGTGTGTTCGACGGGCTGAAAGCCCGTGTCTTCGGCCCCAACCCCGCCGACGGCATCGCCGAGACCCTCGGTAGCCCGTACTTCGATTCAGACTACGACTTCGAAATCGAACTGACCTACCTCGGTGCGGGGATCAAGCGCATCCTCCTCAACAAGGAGTTCGAGACCGCCAACGAACTCGTCGAAGCGCGAGAACGCAAAGATGCTGGCGAGACCAACATCCAGGTCGAGGGTCAGTATGTCCTCGTCCACATGGGTGAGATGCCCGTGGTGCAGGCCGACGGTTCCACCGTGACCTACCGCCTCGTCCCGCTGGCGGCCTACGCCATGCAGGTGGGCGATCAGACGATCGACCTGTTCGGCGGCATCAGCGGACAACTCTGGCGCACAGGCGACCAGCCCGGTGAAATGGTCGCCGAAATCGAGAACGCCTCCGGCCAACTCGTCGTGCGCGTCGTGCGCACCTACCAGGTGGACCCAGACAGCTACGACATCGTCGTCGAGCAGCGCGTCGAGAACCTCACCGACCGCGAACTGCGTTTCTCATTCATCCAGGAAGGCCCGCTCGACCTCGATCGCGACCGCGCCGGGTATTCCCTGCTCTCGATGCAGCGCGTCCGCTACGGCTACACCCTGAAAAACCAGGCCAACTGGCAGGATCCTCAGGTCAAAGCCGATGGTCGCCTCACACGCATGCAGTCGGTGATCAACGAGGTCAACAAGGCATGGAGCAAGGGCCTCGGGGCCGACTCCCTCTGGCCGCCCCGCAAGCCCTTCAGCGGCGCCGATGAACTCGTCTGGATCGCCCAGACCAACCGCTACTTCGGCATGATCGTCCACCCCCTGCTCGACCCGAGCGCCCCCGCCGACAAGGGCTTCGACCTGATCGGGCGAGTCGATCCGATCCTGCTCGCCAACAGCGACAACGACGGCAAAGGTCGTCTGTCGATGCGCATCACCTCCCCCGAATTCGTCGCCCCACCCGCATCAGCGGCAGACCTGAGTTTCGGCGTGTACGCCGGCCCGCTCGATCGACGGGAGATGGCCGCGCAGGAAGACCCACGCATCGCGGGCCTGCAACTCTCGGAGATCGTCGTCTACAACATCGGCGGCATGTGCGCCTTCTGCACCTTCGAGTGGCTGGGCAACATGCTGCTCTTCATCCTGCACATCTTCCACGACTACATCGTGTTCGACTGGGCGCTCTCCATCATCCTGCTCGTGCTCGTGGTCCGCACGATCCTGCACCCGATCTTCAAGAGGTCGCAGATCGGCATCCAGAAGTTCGCCAAGGACATGCAGCGCGTGCAGCCCAAGCTCAAGAAACTGCAGGAGAAGTACAAGAACGATCGCCAGAAACTCATGCAGGAGCAGCAGAAGCTCTTCCGCTCTGAGGGCGTGTCCTACACCGGAGCGCTCGGCTGCCTGCCCATGTTCATGCAGTCGCCCATCTGGATCGCGCTCTACGCGATGCTGTACCTCA
>JBICHT010000078.1:0-15668 GCA_043101125.1 Phycisphaerales bacterium JB050
ATGATCCGCAAGTCGCTCGCCACCAACCAAGAACTCGGGCGCAAGGAGGGCATGGCCAGCAACTACGGCAACCTCGGGATTGTCCTCGAGACACGCGGCGATCTCGACGGGGCCGAGGCCATGCTCCTCAAATCGCTCGCCATCGAAGAAGAACTCGGACACAAGGAGGGCATGGCCAGTGACTACGGCATCCTCGGGAACATCCTCAGAGCACGCGGCGATCTCGACGGGGCCGAGGCCATGCTCCGCAAAGCCCTCGCCATCAACGAAGAACTCGGACGCAAGGAGGGCATGGCCATCCAGCACGCAAACCTCGGGGGTCTTGCGAAGGTTCGCGGACAGATCAGCGAAGCGCGCAGGCTCTGGGTGCTTGCTCGCGATCTCTTCCGAGAGATTGGTGCGATACCGATGGTGCAGCAAGTGCAGCAGTGGCTTGATGGACTGCCGCCTGAATCAACCTGAGGTGCCCTACTGCTGTTCGGGAAGGTCATAGCGGGCGACGACTCGGGAGGACATCGGGGGGTGTTCGACGAGGAGGCGGAGGCAGCGGAATTCGGTGGGGTTGGGGCAGGACTGGTTATAAAAAACGCCGCCCCCGGAGGGCGGCGTTTTCGGAGGAGAGGGGTTGCGGGCGAGTGGTTATTCGCACGCGGTCCCGAAGTTGGCGAGGACGAGGTTGAGATCGGCCAGGTCGACTGAGCCGTCGTCATTGACATCGCCATCGCTGTTGGTGGTGCCGAAGTTGGCGAGGACAAGGTTGAGGTCGGCGAGGTCCACGGCCAGGTCGGCGTTGGCGTCGCCGTCGCACACGGGTGTGACACCGGGCGTGATGACGAGGCGGAAGGGGAAGATGCCTTCGGGCGTGAAGCCGAACCCGATGATGGAGGTGCCGTCATCGGAGATCGCTTTGGGCACAATCATTTCCCAGTCTTCGGGGATTTCCGCGCCGTGCGCGACGGCCCAGTCGTTGAGTTCGAGCAGCGGCCCTTCGCCCTGGGGTTGAATCCATGGGCGACGGTTCCCGAGCAGGAAGTCGTACCCGATCACGGTGCCGTCATCGGCGATGTCCTGAGCGTGGCCGCCCCAGCCCGGGAGCAGTGAGCCGTTTCCGATCATTTCGACTTCGCCATTGACCCATTTGACGGCGGAGTACGCGAGGCCGGGTGCCTCGAGGTACACGGTGCCGACGAGGATGGATCCGTCGTTGGAGATGCCGAGCACTTCGCCTTGGGCATCGGCACCGTTCGGGCCGAGGAGTGTTCCCTGTCGGGTTTCGGCGTCCCAGACTGCGGGGGTGCGGCTGAAGTTGCCTTGGGCGAAACCGGCGATGACGCTGCCGTCGGAGGAGACGACGCTGGCGCGGTTTCCGCCGTTGGCGAGGGGCTCGAGTTCGAGCATGCCGTCAGCCTGGGTCCAGATGAAACCGCGTCCATCGCACCCGTCCCACGACAGGCCGACCACGGTGGAGCCGTCTGCGGAGATGTCGTAGGCGTTGCTGCGGCTGGGGCACTGGAGGGAGTCGGGGAGGTACCCGAGGCTCTGCCAGAATGGTGCCGAGGTGGTCCACATGGAAGCTTCTTCAGCGATTGAATTCGGGTCGCCGGGAGTTCCCTCGACGAAGGTGTCGCCGACCAGGGCGGACCCATCATTGGAGATGCCGGCGGCGTTCTTGCCGGCGGTGTTCAAGAGGGTGATTGCACCGGTCTGGGTATCCCAGATGTAGGTTCCGTTGGGGACCCATGGGCTGAGGCCGCGGGCTCCGCCTGCGACGAAGCGTCCGTCGTCGGACATGGTGTCGCAGCTGAAGAGCGCATCTTCGCTTTGGAATTCGACGGTGGGTTCTGCGATGGCCATCCCCGCGAGCAGGCAGAGTCCTGCGCAGGTCATGGCTGAGGAGAGACGGTTCATGGTGTGTAGCCCTGGTGTGAGTGTGATGGTGAGGAGCGGGTACAGGGGAACCTGCTCGCCGTCGCATACTGGAACGGAGACGGCGAGCAGGGTGTCACCGGAGGATCGGTGTCCCTTTGGTGAGATCAGCGACGACGACGGGTGGCACCGAGGCCGGCGATGCCGACGAGGGCGAGCGCGCTGGGGGCGGGCACGGTGTTCCATGACAGGTTGTCGATGAACGCTGTCGGGGTGAAGCCGAGGCCGAAGATGCGAACTTCGTCAAAGGTCATGCCGTCGGTGGTGGTGATGTCGAACCAGGAGTCGCCCACGCCGCCCCACGCGGGTTCGGCGAGCGAGCCGTTTTGGGCGACGAGATCCCAGACTTGTTCACCCTGATTGAACAGGGCGACTTGAAGGCCTCCACCGATGAAGGAAGGCGGGCCGGACGGGTCCCAGACCTGGATGGAGAACTCGGAGATGGGAGCATCGAAGATCACATTGATGCCGAAGTTGGCGAACATGGAGTTGCCGTCGTTCACCCAGGGGTAGAACACGGAGTTGTCGCCGACGCTCTGGTCGCCGGTGCCCGAGAACATCTGGGCGATGCCGAGGGATGCGTAGGCATTGGCGGGGACCGGTCCGGTGAGCGCACCGGGTTCATCGAAGTTGAGGGTGTTGGAGTAGGTTGGGGCGGGGGCGTTCTGCTGGGTGATGGTGTATCCAGCGGAGGCCGTTGCGGTGGTCGCGGCGGCGGCGACGAGGACGGTGGCGAGACGGGCGTTCATGTCATTCTCCCTTGCACAGACGGTGATGCACCGCGTGGATCGGACGCTCCGA
The DNA here is from genome assembly GCA_043101125.1 of Phycisphaerales bacterium JB050. Lineage (GTDB taxonomy): Bacteria > Planctomycetota > Phycisphaerae > Phycisphaerales > UBA1924 > JANSXG01. The sequence goes on from JBICHT010000078.1 coordinate 2,728, forward strand.
CCCGCTCGGTCATGTAAAAAGTACACGCGTGGTTTGTCGTGTCAAGTGTCAAATTTGACATTTTTTATGCCATTGCGATTGCTGACCCTCGATTCGGGGCCTATCCTGACGGGGTGAGCCAGAATTCCCCGCCCCAATCTGCCCCGAATGGAGTCCCCGAGTCCCCTGCGACGGTCGCTGAGGTTCTGGCGTCGTTTCATGAGTTGCGTGCGGCGGTGGCCACCCTGCTGGCGAATGTCGGGGCGGACCCGACGAAAACCCGGGAGTCTGCGCGTCTGCTTGGGTTGAACCGTGGGCTGGCGTGGCGGCTGACGCGGATCATTCGTGCACCGGAGTCGCCCGCGGTGGTGAGCGATGTGCCGGGGCGCCAGAGCATGCGGACCTTTGTTGATGCGTGTCGTCACCTGGGGGCGCCTGAGGAGTCGCTTGCGGCGGCGATGCAGGCGGCCGAGGCGTACGAGCGAGCGGTGGACCGTTGCAGCGGTGATCGCAAGACGCTGGCGATGATGATGGCCAACCACAGCGGTGCCGGGCGGGGTTCCGAGCAGGAGAAGGCCCGGCGCAAGTTGTACGAGGGGGCGAGTTCGGTCTGGGGGGTGCAGGCGGACATCCGCTTTGTCACGGTGTTTGTGTATCCCTCAGATGACGATCCGGCGAAACTCAGCGCGGGGCATGTGACGGGGTATGTGGGGTTTCGTCGGTTGAGCCAGCGGTCGTGGCCGCTGAGTTACGAGGCGGTTCACAAGGCGAGCGGGGAGGCGGCCCCGATCAAGAAGGAGCCGCTTGAGCCGGAGGGTGTGAACGAGGGGGAGTTGCAGTTACTCAAGTCGTTCTGCGATCCGAAAAACCCGAAGATCGAGGTGAATCGGTCGGGTGATTACAAGCGCTTTGAGTTGGCGGCGGGACCGGTCGGCAACAAGGGGATGACGACCTGCGTGTTCGGTTCGCTGCTTCGGGATATCTATGACCGGTATGCCGCGCAGCCGGATACGGCGGGGTTCATGGTGCTGCTGCAGACTCCGGTGGAGCGTGTGGTGTTCGATATGTTCGTGCACAAGGATCTTGGGGTTGGGTTGCCGCCTCGGACGCAGTTGCTGGATCGCTTGACCTATCCGCACAACAACGACGAGAGCGAGTTTGAGCGCCAGAAGCTCCCGATCTCTGAGGAAGCCGTGATGCTCCCGTCGAGCGCGGCGGGCGCGATCCACGCGGAGATTCCGTGGTATCCGAGGTTGCTGAACTTCGTGACCGGGCGGATCGGCAAGGACATGAGTGAGTTCAACGCCTCGCGGTTCGAGATGGCGTACCCGCCGATCTCAACCACGCTGAGCCGGCGTTTTGACCTGCAGCGACCGCCAAAGTAGAGCGTGGTCCCGAAGGCCTGGCCGGGCGCTCATCGTCCGGGCAAACCGTCGGCGCTGACGACAAAGAATATGGTGACCGGCGAACTCACCATTGGTTTGGGTTGTGTTGTTGAGCAACCGGATGAAGCCAAGCCCATACGACACTGTTGATGATCACGAGCGGATGCTCAAAGTATGACGCTGCTTCGACGGGGGCTTTCTGCGCGGTAGGTGTGCGACGGGGCTGGCGGTGATCCGGCGTCGCATCGAGCGCGTGGTGGACTTTGAGCCGGGTGAGTTCGGGCCGGCGGTGCTGAGCACGCTGTACTTTTTCTGTTTGTTGTTCGGCTACTTCATGCTGCGTCCGGTGCGGGATGCGTTGGGGCTTGAGGGCGGGGTGGACAATCTGCCGGTGCTGTTCCTGGTCACGCTGGGCGTGATGGTGGTGGCGAATCTTGCGTTCGGGTTCGTGGCGTCGCGGCTGGAGCGGCGGGTGTTTGTGCCGCTGGTGTATGGGTTTGCGGTGCTGTGCATCGGGGTGTTCCTGATGATCTTTCTGGTGCGCGGGGAAAACCGGTCGCCGCTGGTCGGGCAGGTGTTTTATGTGTGGTTGAGCGTGTTCAACCTGTTCGCGGTGACGGTGTTCTGGGGGTTCATGGCGGATATTTTTCGGCGGGACCAAGGGAAGCGGCTGTTTGGATTCATCGGTGTGGGTGGGACGGCGGGGGCGATCTGCGGATCGGCCTGGACCACCGCGTTCGCTCCGAGACTGGGCGAGACCGGGTTGTTCGCCTGCGCGATGGTGCTTGTTGGGTCTGCGGGGATCATCGCGGTCGTGCTGGGATCGCTCGCGAGACGGCGCGGGATGACGCGGTTTTCGGGGTGCGGGGAGTGCGGCTATTCCGCGAGTGGGCTTGATGTTCAGCGATGCCCGGAGTGCGGTTCGCTTGGTTGGGGCGAGAGGGACGGCGAGGGTTCGCGCCGGCTGGGCGGAACCGGGTGGTCGGGGATCACGGCGGTGATGCGATCGCCGTATCTGATTAGCATTGCGATGTATGTGTGCGCGTTCACAGTGCTGAGCACGCTGCTGTATTTCGAGAAGATGCGTCTGATCGCGGCGTTCTCCGACGACAGCGATACGCGGGCTTCGCTGCTGGCGTGGATTGAGTTGGGTGGTCAGAGCGCGACGATCCTGTTGCAGTTGTTCATCACGGGCCGGCTGATGCGGCTGCTCGGGGTGGGGACGCTGCTGGCGGTGGTTCCGGCGGTGACGGTGATCGGGTTCGTGGGGCTGGCGGTTGCGCCGTCTCTGCTGGTGATCGCGATGTTTGAGGCCTCGCGGAGGGCGTCGAACTATGCGCTGAGCAAACCGGCGCGAGAGACGCTGTTCACGGTGGTGCCTCGGGCGGACAAGTACAAGGCGAAGAGTTTCATCGACACCTTTGTGTACCGGGGCGGCGACGCGGTGGGCACGCTGGCCGATCGCGGAATCGCGGCTCTGGGTCTGACGGTGGCGTGGGTCGCGGTGCCGCTGGCTGCGGGTGCCCTGCTGCTGTCGTACTGGCTCGGTCGAAGGGAAGAATTGACCCCGGAACCGATCTGCGAAGCCATCCCGGATGGTTCGGGCGGAGCCTCGCTGGCGACTGCACCCCAAGTGGAAGTCATCAGTACACCTTGAAACCAAGACTGGAGGAGGTCGCCATGCAACCCACTCGCCGAGAATTCATTGCCGCCGCGGGCGTGGCTGGTGCCGCGTCGCTCGTTGCCGGGCCGATCGCGCTCGGGAGCAGATTCGCTCGACCCACACGAAAGGCCAAAGGCATGAAGGTTCTGTTTCTCGGCGGTACGGGGATGCTCGGGCCGCACGCTGTTCGGATGCTTGTTGATCGCGGGCACGAGGTGACGCTGTTCAATCGGGGGAACCGGGACGAACTGTTCCCCGATCTTGAATTCATTGAGGGGAACCGAATCCCGTGGATCGAACCCGGGTTGAAGCCACTGGAAGATGCGATCAAGGACGGTCGACGCTGGGATGCGGTCGTGGACACCGCGAGCGTGCATACCTGGGTGGAGAACAGTGCGAGGCTGCTCAAGGATGCGGCGGATCACTACACCTATGTGTCTTCGCTGTCGGTGTACTCGGATCACTCGAGGGTTGGGCTGGACGAGGATGATGCGGTCGCTTCGATGCCGGATGAGGTCGCGGACACGATTGTCGATCCGCGCTACAACATGCAGTATTACGGGGCGGTGAAGGCGCGGAGCGAGGCCGCGGCAGAGAGGCACTTCCCGGGCAAGGCGATGATTCACCGGCCGGGGCTGCTGGTCGGGCCGCGGGATTTCACCCACCGGTTCACCTACTGGCCGGCGCGGGTGCGCGAGGGCGGTGCCGTGCTTGCGCCGGGTGCGCCGGAGCACGCGCTGCAGTTCATCGATGTGCGTGATCTGGCGGCGTTCATGGTGCTTGGGATCGAGAAGCAGATGGCCGGGACATTCAATGTGAATGGCCCGATCGGCGGCGGGATGACGATCGGGAAGTTGCTGGAGACCTGCAAGTCGGTCACGAAGAGCGACGCCGAGTTTATCTGGGCGAACGCGGAATTCCTGGCCGAGAATCAGGTGTACCCGTGGGCACAGATGCCGGTGTGGATCCCGCCGAGCGGCGAGAGTGCTGGCTTCCACACGCGAAGTCTGACCAAAGCGACGAAAGCGGGGCTGACCACGCGTCCGCTGGATGTGACGATCCGGGACACGCTGGACTGGTTCGACCAGGAGTTTCTGACGCAGTGGAAGGACGCGATGGTCGAACGCGGGACGGAGAACCCGGTGTTCTCGTTCGGGGGATCGGTGCCGGGGATCACGCGGGAGCGTGAGGCGGAACTGCTGGAGGCCTGGAAGGCCCAGCCCGCCGGGAACAGCGACTGAATCTCAGCAACAACTGCGGGGGTGAGCGCCTTGGGGGTGCCCCGCTGGTTTCCGGTGCGCCTACCCTGATCTTCCCCATCGGAGGATTATTCATGGCACGGATCACCACGGTATTGGTTTCGCTCTCGATTTCTGTTGGCGCTGTTTCGGTCGGCACCGGCCTGACGATGGCGCAGGATGCTTCGCCCGAAGCCCAGAAGCCGAATACGGTGAGTTACGACCGCTCGGTGTGGGTGGACCTGCTGAGGGCCAATCACACGCTGTTGCGGACGGTGACGCACACCGAGGACGGGATCGAGGCGGTGACGGAATCCACCGACCCGGAGATCGTGGCCAAATTGATTGATCACGCGAAGGCGATGAAGGTTCGGATCAACACCGGGGCACAGGTGCGGATCTGGGACGAGGTGTTCGTCGATCTGTTTGAGAACCACGCCGAGATCACGCTGGATGTGACGGTGACCGAGCGCGGGGTGAAGATCAAGGAATCCTCGACCGATCCGAAGGTGGTCGCGATCATGCGATCACACGCGATGGGAGTCAGTGACTTTGTGCGCGAGGGGTTCGAGTCTTCCGGGAAGCAGACCCGCCGGTTCAACGATGGCGACCCGATTCCCGCTCCCGAACTGGTGGTGGGCGGGGTGGCGCATCACATCGTGCTGATCCAGCCCGATGCTGATCAGTTGAAAGCGCTCAAGGCTGCTGGTGTGGACACGGTGATCAATCTGCGCAAACCCTCGGAGCACCCGGACTACGACGAAGCGGCCGCCGCGGCCGAGGCGGGGCTTGAGTACATCAACCATCCGTACAACGGTGCTGGCGAACTGACGCCGGAACTGATCACGGCTGTGCGTGCGACGCTGCGCGAGCAGACGGAAGCGGGCAAGCGGGTGGCGATCCACTGTCGCACGGGGAACCGGGTGGCTCCGGTCTGGATGGCGTACCGGGTGATCGATCAGGGGGTGTCGCTGGATCGAGCGATGGCCGAAGCGGAGGCGATGCACCTGACCACGCCGGAGTACAAAGTGATCACGCTCGATTACATCGCGACGAACTGGCCGGATATCACGCCGTAATTCATTCGTCCATGCGTATAGACAGAGGTGGATTTCCGGTGGTGTCCGTCCTTTTGGAAGAGGCCATATCCGCGTCGCGATCCAGAAGCCTGATCGAATCCGGATGCAGCACACCGTGACGCTGCCTTGCACCGGGTGCGAAGTCTGAGCAGAATGCCCGGACCTTGCCTGACCACACCGACTCACCCGCCATCGTCACGCTGTCACCTGCTCGCATCCTGCTCAAGGTGCTCGGGCCCGGGATTCTTCTCGCTGGTGCGGCGATCGGGGTGTCGCATCTGGTGCAGGCGACTCGTGCGGGAGCGGAGTTTCGGTTCGGGTTGTTGCCGCTGCTGTTGATTGCGTGCGCGACGAAGTACCCGTTTCTGGAGTTCGGGCCGAGGTACGCCGCGGCGACCGGTCGGACGCTGATCGACGGCTACCGGGATCTTGGCCGGTGGGCGTTGTGGACGACACTGGCGGTGACCTTCGGGAGCATGTTCATAATCATGGCGGGGGTGACGGTGGTGACGGCGGTGCTCGCCGCGTCGTTGTTTGGCGCGATGGGGATCGAACTGGGTGTGACGGCCTGGAGCGCGGTAATTCTCGGCGCGTGCCTGGTGCTGCTGCTCATCGGGCGGTATCCGACGCTTGATCTGACGATGAAGTTGGTGATGGCCCTCCTGCTGGTTTCGACGATCGCGGCGGTGGTTGCGGCGGCGGCTTCACCGAGTCATGGGACGACGGGCGAGGTTCGGCCGCCGGCTTGGTGGAAGCCGGTGCACTTTGGGTTCCTGCTGGCGTTCATGGGCTGGATGCCGATTCCGATCGACTCGGCGATCTGGCACTCGATCTGGACGCGCGAGCGGTGTAAACAGACCGGGTACGAGTGCACGGTGCGTCAGGCGCGGGCGGATTTCAACTTCGGGTACGGGCTGGCGACGGTGGTCGCGATGATCTTCCTGACGCTGGGTGCGCTGGTGATGTTCGGGAGCGGGCAGGCCTTCGCTTCGAGCGGCGGTGCGTTCATCGGCCAGTTCATCGAGATCTACACGACGACGCTGGGGGCGTGGGCGAGGCCGATCATCTCGATCGCGGCGTTCACCACGATGTTCTCGACAACGCTAGTCGTTCTGGATGCGTTCCCTCGGGTGATGCAACGGCTGGTCGCCACGCTGCGTGATCGCGCAGAGACCCCCAGACTTTCCGGGAGGCACTACGCCGTCTGGGTGGTTGTGCAGGCGGCGCTCGGTCTGGCGATCATCGTCTGGCTGCAGGGCAAACTGCTCACGCTGGTAGACCTGGCGACGACACTGTCGTTCCTGACGGCCCCGATCCTGGCGTACATCAACTACCGGGTGATCACGGGGCCAACGACACCGGTGCACGCGCAGCCGAGGACGGCGATGCGGGTGTTCAGTGTGGGGTCGATGGTGTTTTTGGCGGTGTTCAGTGTGGCGTATGTGGTGTGGCGGGTGGTGTAAAGCGAGCGAACCACCGGCAGACCTGACGCAGATCAGGGTGCTCCCACCCCGTCCTCAAGCGTTAAGCCGCAGTCCTGCGAATCGAATGGCATCAGGGGCGGGTACCAGTTTGGGCCTGCTGCTATACAGGACGGCGGATCTCCCGAACCGACCACCCAGTATGTTTTTTCGAAACGATAGTTCTCTGCAGTTTCACTGAATGTTGATATGGTGCAATCTTCATTCAAATACTTGACCGTCCGTCTTGCGGGACCAAAGCAATATCTGGTCCGATAGCAAATATGGAAACTGACTGTGGCATTCGCACTGAATTGCAGCGTCACCTCGGTACCGAGCGGAGGCGGCCAGGGGACCCATGACTCGATCTGGCCGGAAGCACCGACCTCTACGGTTGTATGGAGCGTTGTTGCTGTGGGTCCGTTGACACAACCGCAAAGCAGCGTTGGATCAATGGGTTCCCAAGGGCCTTTGGCCTCCACCCCGGGCGAGCAACTTGCCGGGCCGGGTGTGGCAGCCGGTGGAGCATTCGCTGGAGGATCGTCTGGAATCCACATGGGGTCGCGGTGATGTGGCCACACGATCCTCCCCCCGCCAGCCGACCATGAATGGGAGGCGATCACCAACTCAAAGGTTTCAGCCAAGTACTCCAGGTTTTCTTGCACCTCGCCCTGATCACCGGTCTCGAATGGCACATCGGCGAGGGGGTAGCCGGCATCCTTGAGTATCTGGATCTCTTCATCGCGATTCGGAGACGCGTTGATCGGTTCCGCCAGCGGATCGCCGGCCACGAACCCGGATGAGAACGGAACGGACTCCTTCGCGGTCACGAAGTTGAGATCATCGATCGCCCAGAGTTGATCTTGAATATCTGGGATACCGAGATTCAGTTTGACGCTGTAGGCCGCCACGGCCACGGAGATGCCGCCCTGAGGCCATGTGTGGGCGGTCCAGAGTTCCTGGGCTGGGTCATCGGGACGCTCGTACCACACCGCAATCAAATTATCGCCGATGGTCGCCACAGGATCGGTGGCGACGAAGAAGCCGCGTACGCGCACATCCCACGAGCTTTCGTCAGGGTCAGCGCCTGGGTTTTCAATCAGCGAGTAGATCGGGATGATGTCCCAGCCGTCGACCTGAAGGTGCAGTTCGCCGACATTGAACTCCGGGATGGGATCGCCATGCTCCACAAGCGGAAGGTATGTATCGCTCACACTTGGGTGCTGCGAAAACACTGGCATGGAGGCATGGAGAAAGAGCAGCGAGGAGACAACAGCCATTGAAGTCTTGTTCATGCTTTTACATTATCCCCCCCGCAAATCAGCAAGAAAAACTTGAAGGCCGTCCCAATTTTTGTCACGCCGCTTGCCCTACTGCATCCCCGAATCCCGTGGCTTGGCAATGCCTGGCGATCGCAATGATCGTCGCATTGCTCTGGGTACAGTCTCAGGTTGAAGCCGATGGCGATGCCGAAGCGGTAGGCAGCAACGCCAGCCCCCGCTTCTTTGAGATGACTGCCGAGCCGATGGCCGCGAGGAGTGCGATGATGGCCATGGGGAGCATCGCGCCGAGGTCGCCTTCCATGCCGACCGGGCCGACGACATGGCTGAAGACGGCACCGAGCATGATGGCTGTGGCGAAGAGGGAGCCGAGGAGCGTGGTCTTTGGCAGGAGGATCAGCACGATGGCGATGACCTCGGCGACGCCGATGCCGATCAGCGCGGCGTTGCCGCCGGGCAGTTTCTCGGCCAGTGGCGCGGCTCCGCCGGTGAACTTCGGGGTGGCGCCCATCGCGAAAATGCCGACGACGATCAGGCGCGTGAGCCAGTGGATGATGACAAGCGGTGAGCCGGAAGCCATGAAGGTCTCCTGTGGACAGAGGTTCGGTGTGAATGGTGTACGCCCTGGGCGGGCCGTCCCGTGATGGACCGAACACCGGTCGGACCCGTCTTATTCCGGCCCGGAGCAAGCACCTCGGACACCCTCTCAAGGTCAGGCCCCGGTCAAACGCTCCCGCGCGCGGATCGTCAGTTCATAGCCCCGACCGGTTATCGCTGTCTTTGCGAGTTGCAGGCGGACGAGGAGCGTCGCGGCGAATTCGTCCGATCCGGGGACACCCCGCGGGGCATGGAACGCCTCATGCATCAGGGTTGTGGCGTGCTGAAGCGTGCTCCCGGACGCGTTGATCCGAGAGCGAACGAGTCGAAGGGCTTCGAGCATCAGGGTGAATGGCTCGATGGGGACTCTGGCTGTGCTTGCGATTTTGAATCGGGGGATCGACATGTCGTACGGGTCTTCGATCGGATCCTGACCACGGATCGCGGCGAGGAGACCCGCTGCGGCGAGTGATCCCACATTGATCGCGCTCCACTTCACGCCGAGGAAGAGCACGAGACACATGAACAGGCAGAAGGCCATGACCACGCCGAAGAGCACACCCATCGTGAACGCGATGGCAGCACGGAGAAGGTAATCGCGGTTTCGTTCGGCGATCGCGGCCTTGATCACGCGTTCACAGTCTTTGAGGCTGACCATCGCACCGGCCTGCGAACTCATTCCACTTCCTCCACCTCGATCGCCAGCACGCCCAGCAGGCGTGCGATGTTGGTGTAGGAGTCAAGCATCGAGTCGTCGGCGAGATCGGTGACCGAGGTGGTGATGTGCGTCGCATCCATTGTGGTGGGCCAGGAGGGGTCGAAATCTTTCCACACCAACCGGCCCTGCTCGTCGGTCACGAGGGCCTGGGTCCACATGTGGTAGCCGAAGACTTCCTCGCCGCTGCCGAACTGGTCGACGAAGATCAGGCCGTTCACGCCTCGACTGGGGATGCCCGCAGCGCGGAACATCGCGGCGAGGAGCACGGCGTGTTCGGTGCAGTCGCCGGCGGGGTTCTGCGCGACCTGCGAGGCGGAGGCGAAGCCGATGCCGAGTTGCTTGTCGGTGATGAAGCGGAAGACGAAGCGGCGCATGGCCTCGGCTTTGGCGGCGTCGGTCGCGTCATCGGGAACGCCGGACAGGGCGCGTTTGACGAGCGCTCGGACGGCCTCGTCGGAACTGTCCACGGTGGTGGTGGAGCGGGTGTACCGCTCGTCGGCGGCTTCCTGGTCGTCGATTTCGAGCGGGGCATCGAGGTCGATCGTGACACGGAGGGTTCCGTTTTCGAGTTTCTCCACCTTTTGGGAGCCGGTGGAGGGGAAGTCCGGCAGTTCCTGCCCGGCGATCGCGGAGGACAGGAGGTAGACGGCGCGTCGGCTGGTGCGGGGTGATTCGATGGTGCCCTTCGGCTTGACGAGCGTGGAGCCCATGACTTCCATTGCGGGCACTTCCTTGAGCGCTTCCTCGCGACTGGAGCGGACCATGACCATGTTCAGGCCGCCGAAGGGCATTTCGGAGCGGAGGGTGTCGCCGTGCTCGTCGGTGAAATTGACCATCTTCAGATCGGGCATGATGGACTGGACGACCGTCCATCGCACGGCGTTCACCGTTTCACCGAGGGTCTCGATCTCCTGCGTGCCCTCGCGCGTGAGTTTGGTCAGCACGCGCTCGAGACCGGTGCTGGCGTCGATCGTGGAGTAGACGACCTTTTCGGCCCCGGCCTCGACCCGGGCGTTTACGAACTCGCTGACCTCGCCGGGGGTCAGCCAAGTGCCGCCGGGCGCCTCCTCCTCGCGAACGGTGCGGCGCCCGCCGTTGATGGTGGTGTGGATGACGCGTTCGCCCTTCCAGACATAGGCCTCGGTGGTTTCGGAGCCGCCCATGTCGGTGGTGGAGCGCATGGAGATCGGCTCGCCGTCGAGCGTCTCGACGAACTCGGTCACGACGCTCACGCGGAGTTCGTCGTCGAAGCGGGCGATCCGCAGGATCATCTCGGTGCTGGTCACCAGCGTGTCATCGATGACCGTGCCGCTCTCGCGCGAGAACCCCACGCGTTGGTCGTTGATCAGGACCACGGAGTACCGCTCGTACTCGCGTTCGGTCGCGTTCGCACGCCCGCCCAGCACGAGCAGGAGCGCCGCGGCGACCACCCAGAACCCGCTTCTCATCTGTCCGATCCGCATGGTGCTCCTTTCACTGAGCCGTACCCATCCTACCGGCGATGACCGGACACGCCGCAGCGGATACCCTTGGGCCATGACCCTGCCCAGCATCATTGATACCCACTGCCACCTCACCTTCCCGGACTATCGCGGGCGTGTGGATGGCGTGCTCGCCGACGCGAAGGCCGCCGGAGTCGGCGGCTGCATCACGATCTCGACGAACCCTTCGGACTGCACGGAGGCCCTTGCGGTCGCCCGGTCGCACGCGAATGTCTGGTGTACCAGCGGCGTCCACCCGCTGTACGCCGACAAGGTGCCGACCGATGCCACCGCCGCGACGGAGGCGTGGGCGGCGATCACGCGGGTGGCTGCATCCGAGGAATGCGTGGCGTGGGGGGAACTTGGGCTCGACAACCACTACGACAAGCCGCCGAAGTCTGTGCAATTGCCGGTGTTGCAGCACCAGCTCGCGCTGATCAGCGAGTTGCGCGAGGCATCGGGAGAACGGCGGATTGATAAGCCGGTGGTGATCCACTGTCGAGAGGCGTTTGAGGAATTGATCCCGATTCTGCGCGATACCGCCCTCGATCCATCGCGCTTCGTGTTCCACTGCTTCACGGGGACGCCTGGGGATATCGAGATGGTCCTCGACTTCGGGGCGTGGGTGAGTTTTACGGGTGTGCTGACCTACAAGAACGCCGACGATGTCCGGGCTGCGGCACGGTTGTTCCTTGAAGCCACCGGCGGAGACCGGGTGATGGTCGAGACGGACGCACCGTTCCTGACCCCCCACCCGCACCGGGGCGTGCGCCCGAACGAACCGAAGTTCGTGGTGCATGTGGCGGAGACGCTGGCGGAGATTCAGGGAGAGTTGACCGGGGAATCGCGTGCGGCGTTCTTTGCACGGTTGAATGGGAATGTGGAGCGGTTCTTTGGGATCAGGATTGAGTCATAGGGTCGACTGTTTCCGGTCGCCCGATGCTCTTTGCCCCGAGCAGCACCTTCGAGCACGCGAGCGCGATCAGCGGCGTGAACAGGAGGATCAGAAATTGACCGGTCGTCGCGCCTGACGGATTGTTCGCGAAGCTGGAAACGAGTAAGCCGAGCACAAACATCGCGAGCCCCAAGAAGTACAGCAGCGAAACCATCGCAAGCAGAATGCCACCGAACACACGCGCCGCGTCCGAGCGCATCAGCACGCCCACACCACACAGGCCGATGACGGCCCACAGCGCGGCAAGGAGGCCGGGACCGATCGTGACTTGTGAGGGCGGGAACAACAGCGTCGCGACCTGCCACCCCGACCAGGCGATCATCAGCGCAGCGGCGATTTTCACCAACCATGAGAGAGGCTGGTCCGAGAGATTGGGCGGCCCGTTGCTCTCCATGATCAATCGCGATCCGCGTCTGGGATCTGCGCCTTGAGGACACTCTTACGCAGCAAGATGATTGCCGGCGGCTCCATCGCATCACGCACTGATCGTCGGTGCAGCGAGAGTGCGCCGACGATCTCACCGCTGACCGGGAGTGCGGGGCGAGTTGGTGAAGATCCATCCGAATCGGGCTCCATGACCGTGCTCCTGTGGCGATCTCGCCGAACTCACCGTAGCGAGCGGCGTGGGCCGAAACAAGGAAAATCTGGTTCGTATTCATCCCGTGGCAGCCCTCCACCCTCCCCTGCTACCCTGCTCCCATGAGCAGCACACCCTCCGACGCCCGCGCCCTCCACGAACACTGGCTCCTCCAGCTCACCGCCATCCCCACCGCCGCCGGACGCGAGCGGCGCGTGGTCGAGTGGATCCACGAGTGGGCCTCCGAGCGGACCGACCTCGTCCTGACCGCCGACCGGCACGGCAACCTCACCATCGAGCACACCGACGCCGCATCGGCGACCGAACGCCCGTTCTACATCACCGCGCACCTCGACCACCCCGCCTTCGTCATCGAGTCCATCGACGACTCCTCCACCACCCCCACCCTGCACCTCAGCTTCCGGGGCGGCGTGCTCGATCCCAACTTCGCCCACCCCCCGCCCAACCTCCTCATCACCGACGACCAACGCCCCCTCCGCGCCAACGTCACATCGTCGGACAAAACCAC
>JBICHT010000079.1:0-17958 GCA_043101125.1 Phycisphaerales bacterium JB050
CTCAACGATCGCCTCTCCGAGCAGGCCAAAGCCAATCGCGCCCAGCAGACCGTGCTTGAGGCCATCGACCGGTTCCACAGCGAGGGAGTCCTGCGCACCGCCTTGCCCGATGCCATGGGAGCCGTGGCCCGTTCAGCATCATCCACCTTCGAAACCAACCGCCCCATCGCCGTGCTCTGGCAATCGCGTCCGGGTGCGGTCTGGTACCTCCGGCTCTTCGCGAGTACCGGCAGAATCATCCGAGAACGAAACCTCGGCATCCCGCCCGGCGGGCAGGACCTCAGCGCCCTGACCGATCGCTCCCGACTCGGGTTCGCCTCCATCGAGGTACTCGAATGGCTCCGCAAGACGCTCGGCGAGGAACTCGACCCGTCCACCGTGACCTTCACACCACTGCTCAGCGCAGAACTGCACCAGCAGCCCTGTCCCTGCGGCGTGATCCTGCACCAGGTCGGCAAAAACGCCCGCCCCCTCCTTGAGAACACCGAAGCCCTGCGCCCCCTCCTGACAACTTGGGCTTCAACCCTCGTCGCCACCGCTCAATTCGACGGAGCACGCAGACTGGGCGAACAACTCGCCGATGCCAACCGACAACTGGCGGAAACCCAGCAGCAACTCGTGGAGACCCAATCCCTGGCCCGCCTCGGCGAACTCGCGGGCGGTGCGGCGCACGAGATGAACAACCCACTCACGGTGATCAGCGCAAACGCACAGATCCTCGCACAGCGTCTGCTCGACGAAGAGAACGCATCCAAGGCCAAGGCCGTCGCCGATGCCGCCCAGCGCCTCAGCGACCTGATCACCTCCTTGCACCTCTTCGCAGACCCGCCCGAACCGAAGCCCGTCCGCGTGGATCTTCATCAACTGCTGGACCACGCCGTCAAGTCGGCCGTGGAGAAACGCGAGATCACACTGCGCTCGCTCGCCGCGAGCGCACGCGTGCAGGGCAAGCCCCCGATCAACACCTCGCTCCCGGAGATCCGCGTGATTATCGGCGACGACGCCGATGTCGCGTTTATGGACCGTCGCCAGATCCTCCAAGCCGTCACAGAGGTCATCATCAACGCGCTGGAAGCACAACCCAAGCGCCTTGTCGAAGTTCGGGCTGTTGTCTCCGACGCCGATGACCGACTCCTCCTCTCGGTGTCCGACGACGGAATCGGCATGTCCGAACGCGCCAGACGCCACGCCTGCGACCCCTTCTTCAGCGAGAAGGACGCCGGCAGACAGCCAGGCCTCGGGCTCGCCAGAGCCCGGAGACTGATCGAACTGCACGGCGGTGATCTCTGGATCGAGAGCACCCCCGGGCACGGCGCCACCGTCACGGTGGCGCTGGAAAACTGGAGATGGGACGCGTCGAAAGACCGTCACCGACGAGCGGCGTAGAAACTTCGTACACGCCCACAGGCAGGACCGTTGGAGAGAGCACGCGTGAGCACCACCCCCCAGCCAAACCCAACGCCAAGCAACCCCCTCCGCGACACCGCTTCTCGGAGCGGGAAACGCGCACTCGAGGGCTACCTTCCCAACGGCGCCTCCCGCCCGGCGCGGGTCCTCTGCTTCGAGGATGAGCCCGCCGCGCGCCAGCATCTTGAGGAGGCCGCCACAGGCCTGAAGCTCTCGGTGCACTCCACACCCACCACCGACGAGTTCTCCGCCGCCTTCACCAACGGTGATTTCGATGTCGTAGTTCTCTCGCTCGATCGCCACGAAGCCGAAGCCGTCCGCATCGCCACGGAAATCGCCGAATCGGAACTCCCCGTCAGCGTCCTGCTCACCGTGAAGTCTCCCTCGCTCGACCACGGCGTGCTCGCGATGCGCTGCGGCGCCGCCGACCTCATCACCAAGCCCTTCAACACCGACGAACTCCGCGAGCGACTCGCTTCCGCCGCCGAACGCGCCCAGCGTCTCCGTCAACAGGCCCGTCGTCTCGAACGGCTCAAGCGCATCTGCCGTCGCCTCAACAAGCAACGCCAGGAAGTCAACAACCAGGTCGATGTGCTCTGCGGCGACCTCGTGAACGCCTACCAGGAACTCGCCGGTCAGGTGGACTCCCAACACACCGACCCGCTGGCCTTCACAATCGAATCCGAACTCGATGTAGAAAGCCTGCTCCGGAAAACCCTGGAGTACATGCTCACGAAAACCGGACCGACCAACGCCGCGGTCTACCTCCCCGGCAACAACGGTGACTTCAGTCTCGGAGCGTACATCAATTACGACCTCCAACGCGACAGCGCCGACACCCTGCTCGACCACCTCGCCGACATCGTCCCACACCGCTTCCAACACGAACGCACCGTGACGATGCTCGCCAACGATCAGGACCTGAACGACTGCTTCAACGAAGACGCCGCCTGGCTCTGCGGCAGTTCGGTCATGGTCGCCTCATGCCACAGCAACGACGGCAACTGCCTCGCCGTCATGGTGGTCTTCCGTGACCGCAACGAAGGATTTACACCCGGTGCTGTCGCCGACCTGCGCCTGATCCGGGACACCTTCTCGCGACAACTCGCCAAAGTCGTCCGAGTCCACAACCGCGCCACACCGAAGGCCGAATGGCTCGGCTTCGACATCGGCGACGAGCCCGAAGACGACGACTACTCCGCCGACGACTGGGGCATGGCGGCCTGAGTCGCGCGCCATGCGCCGATCTCAAAGCCCCCGCGCCACCTCAAACATCGCCGTCGGTCGATCAGGCTCCGCCACCACCAGTTCGTATCGCCCACCCTCGTGCCCGCGCGACGCCAGTTCCGGCGTGTTGCACTGACGCGAAAGGTGCAGCAGCACCACGCGCTCCCGAGGCGAGATCGCCCGCACCGTATCCAAGCACTCCTCATTCGACAGGTGCCCGCTGCCGTCCATGATGCGGCTCTTGAGGAACTCCGGCCGGTCCGACTCCCGCTGCATCACCGGGCAGTAGTTCGACTCGATCGCCAGCACATCCACGCCCATCAGCATCCCGATCAGCCCCGGCGTCGGACGACCCAGATCCGTCGCGTACCCGAGCGAGCGTGTCCCGCTGGATGCACACGGCAGGTCAAACCGGAACGCCGCAACACCCAGATCGTCGTGCGAGAGCAGTTCCGCACGAACGCGCACACCACGCCCCAGTTCGAACGGCTCTCCGGCCCGGAAGATCTCCGTCGTCCGGTGCAACAGCCCGGTCCGCCTCGCTCGCCCACGATGCCCTTCGCAGATCCGGAACCGCGCGTGCTTCGGCAGCGCGTTCGTCCAACTCGGATAACAATGGTCCCGGTCGAGGTGCGTCAGCACCACATCATCGATACGACCAAAATCCAGCCCGAGTTGATCCAGCAACACCCGCGTCCGACGCGGCGAGATTCCACAGTCAATCAGCGTCAGCCGATGGTTCTTCCCGCTGCCATGCACCAGCACCGAGCAGTTGCCCGCAGACGAACTCGCGAGCACCGCGAAGCGGACATCACGCGGCTCGTGCAATTCCGGCAAACGAGTCCGCGCCGCACTCAGCTTCAGATCCGACTGGGCCGCAGCTCCCGAAGCGCGCGCGAGCTCATCGAACAGGCCGTCCTGTCCACCTCTGAGCTGAGGTTGTGCCTCCGGTGCACGCACGCTCTGAGGATACCCGATCCCGCAAAAACGACAAACGCCCGCGATTGCAGGCGTTCGTGCGTGATTTGGCTCTGAGCCGTGCGCTTCCGTGCGCGAGAACCGAGAGTCGGTCAGGCAGCGCGCCGGACCGGACGCTTGGCGCGACCGACCGTCCGCTGCTGGGCCTCCGCACGATGGGTCGGGAAATCGACCATGACCTGGCACAGTTCGGTGGGGTCCTCGGCCCAGAGATCCGCACCGATCTCCTCGGCCAGACCCTCTGCACGGTTGAACACCCCGCCGCCGACCACGATCTGCACCCGCTCGCAAGCACCGATCTCTCGCATGGTGTCGATCAGCTCCCGGATGCCCGGAAGGTCCGCCGGAGCACTCGAGAAGATCAGCAGCACATCCGGCTGGCTGTTCTGCACGATCTCGAGCAGTTCGTCGTTCGCGATGCCGCTGCCAGCGTAGTTGACCGCGAAGCCCTCGGCCTCGAGCAGGTCCGCCGCCATCTGCCCGGCCAGTTCGTCGGCATCGGTCGGGCCGCATACCGCGAACACGCTGCGTCCGATCGGCTTGTTGAAACTGAAGTTCTGGGCCGCCTGGTCGCACAGCGAACGCAGCAGACGCGTCGCCATGTGGTGGGCAAGGGTCGTCAGCCGGTCTTCACGGAACAGCGTCTCGATCTGCTCGTAAGTCGGCCAGAACAACTCGGCCACGACCCGTTCCGCCGTCATGCCCTCGCGGTAACACTCATCCACGATCGCACGGGCCGAAGGACGGTCCCCGTTCGTCAAGGCTTCAAACAAACGCTGTGAGAGGAATTCAACAGACACTTCCCAGCTCCATTCCGCCGGCACGCCCCGGCATACCCACCCCGGAAGGGGTTCAGGTGTTTGGTGGAATCCGGCCTGCCAGGCTGACAGGCCCACGATGTTGGCACCCCCTTCATCGTGCGATGCGTGTCAACCCAGACAGTGCGCGGGGTATCGTGCCGGATAACCCGTCCAACGCGGTTCTCGGTATCGTCAGCTGATTTATTTCCGGACATTGCACACAGCGCGGGGTTTTGCGCGCGAAAAAATTTCTCACATTTCCGACTCAACCGCGCCATGTATTCGCTGGTTCTCCACCAGATCCGCGCATCAGGCTTCCACTTGACCCCGATAAGACACGCACACCCCAAAGGTCAGCCCCTTCGCTTCCACCCCCTCGAAACCCGCCCCGACGATCCGCTCCATCATCTCTTCGCGGCTCAGGAAGGTCTCGACGCTCCGAGGCAGGTACTTGTACGCCCCGCTCTTGTCGCGGCTGATCAAGGTCGCCGTGCGAGGCATGATCACATTGCAGTAGAAGTCGTTGCCCCAGCGAATCGGCGCGAAGCCCGGCTTACCGAATTCCAGGATGATCAGCCGCCCCCCGGGTCTCAGCACCCGACGAAATTCCGATAACGCCACTTCGGGCCGGCTGACATTGCGAATCCCGAACGCGATCGACACCACATCGAACGACCCATCCGCAAACGGCAGGTCCATCGCGTCGCCCTCGAGGTACTCCGTCAGGGGCGTCGCCTTCCGCTCTCTGGCGACTTCCAGCATCTCCGGGGTGAAATCCAACCCGACCACCGGAGCCTCGTCCCCATCCCGCTGCCGCCCCAACTTCGCCAGAGCGTCCGCGAAGGCCTTCGTCAGATCCCCTGTGCCGCAGGCCACATCCAGAACGCGATCAGTCGGCTTCAACTCCGCCCGGCGCACGGCGAACTTCCGCCACGCCTGGTCCCGCCCGAACGAGTGCAACCGGTTATTCAGATCGTAGTGCGAGGCGATCGCCCCGAACATGCCGCGCACCTTCCCCGCTTTGTCCTGATTGACATGGGGATTCGTGGCGAGTTCGTCATCGCTCCACGCGACGGGCTTCGGGCTGGTTTGGGAGGTGGTCATGGACCACCATGATAGGCCCGATCAGCCGAAGATTCGCCAATTCACGAACAACTCCAGCCAGATCCGCCGTGCTCAGCGCGGCCTGCGCCCAGCGGTGTCGGGCGCGGGCCACGCCACTCCGCAAACATGAGCCCACAAGCCCCTACACTGATCCAAGCTCCCGTCACCCTCTGAGAAACGCCCCATGCCCCAGATCACCCGTCGTCTCACCCGCGCCGTCGCCGCCACCGCCCTGCTCGTCGGCTCCACGCTCCTCGGGGCCTGCACCACCAACGCCGCGACCGGGCGCACCCAACTCAGCCTCCTCTCACGCACAGATGAGATCTCCCTCGGACAGGAAGCCGCGCCCGAACTCATCATCGCGTACGGCGGCGAGGTCCCCTCCGCCGAACTCCAGGCCTATGTCACAAACATCGGCATGAAACTCGCCGCCCAGACCGAGGGCGACAACCCCTCGCTGCCGTGGTCGTTCATCTTCCTGAACAGCGATGTCATCAACGCCTTCGCCCTCCCCGGCGGACAGGTCTTCATCACACGAGGCCTGGTCGAACGCATGGATAACGAGGCCCAGCTCGCTGGCGTGCTCGGCCACGAGATCGGCCATGTCACCGCCCGACACGCCAACAACCGCATCGTCCGCCAGACCGGCCTCTCCATCGCCGTCGCGCTCGGCACCGCCGTCATCAACCCCGAGTCCGAAGAAATGCAGATGCTCGTCAACGGACTCGTCACCGGCGCAGGCGTCTACGCCCTCACCTTCGATCGCGGCCAGGAGTCCGAGTCCGACCGCCTTGGCATGCGCTACATGTCCAAAGCCGGATACGACCCCACCGGCCAACTCCAGGTGATGCACATCCTCAAAGACGCCTCCTCAGGCGCCTCCCAGCCCGAATGGCTCTCCACCCACCCACTGCCACAAACCCGGATCGAAGACATCGAAGGACTTCTCCGGGACGAGTTCGCTGGCGCGGTCAGCAACCCGGCGAACGGCCTGTACCGCGAGCGTTTCCAGAGTTCGATGCTCTCGAAACTGAATGCCCTCCCCGCCCCGCAGCCCATGAGCCTCAAAGATGCCGAGACCATCCAACGATGGCTTGCCGAACACACCGACTGCGAGTGCCACGAACACGGGTCGGTCTCCGCTCACTGAGTTCGGTTCAGATGTAAAAAAAGCGGCCCAAACGGGCCGCTTTGCATTTTTGAAATCTCGTGTGACTCAGCGCCGACGACGAACCGCCGCGAGGCCAGCGAGGCCGAAGAGCCCGACCGCACCCGGTGCGGGGATCTCCGAGTACGAGAACTGCGGGATCACGAAGTTCCCCTGCAGGCCATCGTCCACGGCGTTGTAATCGCTCTTCCAGAGCGCGCTGAACAACTCACCGTAACCGGCGGTCGAGGTGCTGATCGCATCGAGCGCACGGGAGGTCGAGCCGCTGCCGGTGTGACGAACTTCAACCAACAGGTTGCCACCGGTGTAGATGTAGCCATCGAAGTTGATGACGAAACTGAACTCGTTGGGCGAACCGCCGGAGGTGAACGACGCCGCGGGAACATCGAGCGAGCCCGAACGCACCTGCATCTGCTCACCGACGACATTCTCGGCGAAGGTCGAGCTGCGCTCCGAAGGATCCACGCTGCCGCTCAGGTAGATGTCGTAGTTCGCGAAACTGATGTCTTGCGTGGGGTAATCCGAGCTCGACCCCGAACCCAGACGCCACGAGATGCCGTTCAACTGCTTGCCAACCAGGCCGGTCAGCAGGCTCTCGTGAATCAGGTACTGGTTGGTCCGCTGACCGTTGGCCATCGGTCCGATGAACGAAGCCGTGCCAGGGGTATCGGTGTAGGCCTGGGGAACGACATAGGTAGACGCACCGGCCAGGGCCTGCGAACCGGCCACACAGATCAGTGCCACAGCACTCAAACGCTTCAACATGATGTTCTCTCCTCTGGTTCTCTCTCAGAGTCGGAGCACCCGGTGCCCCGATCGGCTTCAGTGTACGACTTGCTGCGAAGATCCTGAAACACAAACGCCCCCAGAAAACCACTATTTTCAGGGAGGCCCGCTCGCCACTGGACGCGCTCACACCTTCACATGCACCCAGCCGCCCTGGAAGAACCGGCCCATGAACAGCAACGCTCGGGTGACATGCTCGCCGCACAGCGCGATCCACAGCCCCACCAAACCCGGCTCGATGCCGAACAACAGGTCCAGGATCGGCAACGGATTCTCGTAGATCTGCCCCAAAATCGTCAGATCCACACCCGAACAGAAGTACGCCAGCGGCAGCCGGATCGCGTAGGTGCTGACCCAGGTCAGCATCATCACCATCCGCGTATCACCGGCTCCGCGCAACGACCCCCGGATACAGATGGAGATCGCGAACGGAATCTGAGTGATCCCACAGATGAACAGGAGTTTCGGAACCAGTTCGAGGTGGGTCGGCTGTTGCGAGAACAACCCCGTGATCTGCTTGCCGAGGGTGATGAACAGAACCCCAAAGCAGAACATGATGCTCGCCGAGATCGCCGTGCAACGGAAAATCGCCATCTTCGCCAGACGAGGCGAACCCGCCCCGAGGTACTGACCAGCCAGCGTCGATGCCGCCATCGACATCGCAAACCCCGGCAGGAAACTGAACGCCTCGATCCGGATCGCCACGATGTGTGACCCCAGCAGACCCTGCATCGCAAACGACCCGACGATCATGATGATCAGGAAGTTGCCGAACCACATCCCAAAGGTTTCGATCCCGCTCGGAATCGAGATCCGGATCAGGCGGCCCATCGTGATCTTGTGGGGCTTGATGCGCTTCAGCATGAGCCGCACGCCGTGCGTGCCGCGGATCAGCAGCAGCGCCATGAGCACCGCACCGAGGTTCCACGCGATCACCGTCCCCCAGGCGATGCCGTTGATCCCCATCTGGAACGCATCGAAACCCGGCACCAGCACATCCGTCACGACCTCGCCCCCGGCGTTCGTGCGCGTCATGCCGAAGTTCGCCCCAGACAGCAGGAAACTCAGGACCACATTCACAAAGTTGATGACCGCCATGATCATCAGCGGGCGGAAGGCATCCCCCGCGCCACGACACGCCGCGATCCCGCAGAGCAAGAAAGTCTGCGCCGGAACACCAAAGGCCAGAATCCGCAGATACGAGATCGCGCCCTCCCGCGCCTCCTCCTGCAACTGCAGGAGCGACGCGATGCCCGGTGCCGCGAACGAGATCAACAGAGCGACAAGAAGCCCTGCGCCAAGCGACATGAGCGTGGATTGTCCGACCGCCGCACTCGCCGCCGCCACCCGCCCCTTGCCCATCGAGCGTGAAACCAGCGCCGTCACGCCGACCCCAAGCGCCATCCCGACCAGACTGATGAACCACAGAAAGTACGACGCCGCCCCCACCGCGTCGGTCGCCGCTTCCGACAGCGACGCCGCCAGCGTGGTATCCACCAGACCGACCAGCGCGTTCAGGAACGATTCGATCAGGATCGGCCAAGACAGCACCCAGATCGCCTGCCACATGGTCAACCCCTTGAGCCGACCCGAGCGGATCGTGCCCTCGCTGGTCACCACCGGCGGTTTGCCCTGAGCCGCCACCGCCTGCGCGTTCATCCCTTCGGGTGATCCGGGCTTGCCGGGTTCGAGTTTGGCTGACGAAGATCGCGACACACAGACTCCCTGAGCGCAACGCGCGGGCCCGAAACGGATAGGTCATCCCGCAAAGCGGTCTACCGGAGCTTCAGCGAGGCGAGCGCCACCGCCGCAAGCAGGATCGTCAAGATCCAGAACCTTGCCACGATACGCTGCTCAGGCCAGCCGGACATATGCAGGTGGTGATGGTAGGGCGCGCACTTGAAGATCCGCTTCCCCTTCGTCGCCTTGAAATACCCAACCTGCATGACCACGCTCAAGATCTCCCAGATGTAGACCCCGCACATCAGCAAGATCACATACTCCATCCGGATCACCACCGCGATGTAACCGATCAGCCCGCCCAGACACAACGACCCCGTGTCCCCCATGAACACCGAAGCCGGCGAGCAGTTCCACCACAAAAAACCCAGGCACGCCCCCACCATCGCCCCGCCCAAAACCGCAAGCTCCCCCGACGACGGCACATACGGCACCAGCAGCATCTGTGCATCGGCCTCCGTACCCACCACCAGACACAGCACCACAATCCCGACACCGACAATCGCCGCGATCCCCGCCGCCAGGCCGTCCATCCCGTCGGTGATGTTCACCGCGTTGGACATACCAGCCATAAACAGTGTCATAAACGCGACATAGATCACCGGTGCGAGGTAGATCAAGTTCGCGTTGACTGCAAAGCCTTTCGGCTCATAGGTTTTCTGGAACGGCAAGTTCAGCACATGCGCCATCCGATGCGCCTCTTCCCCAGAAGCGACATGACCCGCGCTGCCTGCCGAGAACGCAAAGATCGCGATCACAATCCCCAGCCCGAGTTGGCAGACCAGTTTCTCCCACGAGTACAGCCCCTGGCGCGATCCCGTCGCCCGACTCGCCGCCGTCAACTTGAGCCAGTCATCGAACCCGCCGATCGCCGCATGATAGAGCAGAACAAAAATTCCCAGTTTAATGTAGTCATTTGAGAGATCCCCAAACACCACGGTCGAGAGAAAGATCGCCGCGGCGATCAGCAGCCCGCCCATCGTCGGGGTGTTCGCCTTCGACTTCATCATCTCGTTCAACTGGGCGTGGTTGAACTCCGCCGCGTCACCAATCTTCTTCAGCGACAGCCAACGGATCACCCGCTTCCCGGCCAGCACCACCAGGGCGAAACTCAGAATCGCCGAGCAGAACACTCGGAAGTTCTGCTGCTCCAGAACCATGACATAGCGGTACAGGCCCTGCCCAGTCAGCCACTCTCCGAGTTGTTCCAGCAACCAGTAGATCATCAGGGCCCAAACTACAACGCCCACCGTTCGCACGGCGTCGGTCCGTACAAGAGGTCATCGGCTCCCTGACGCTTGAAGCGTGATCAGTGGCCCGCCGGCTCCGGCAAGCGACGCAAGGCCGCAGCGATCCGATCCAGCCCAACCCCGCGCGAGCCCTTCAGCAGCACGGCATCGCCTGCTTCCAACAACCCGCACACGCGCTCGACACCGGCTTCGTCCGCTCGCTCCAAAGCCACAATCTCGGTCCGGGGACACACCCGCTCCACCACCTCCGCCGCGAGACCCGCATGGGCCCCCACCGTCACCAGCACATCGAGCCCCGGACGCGATGGCCCAAACCACTCGACCAGGCTTTCGCCGAGTTCGGTGTGGGACTTCTCGGCATGACTGCCCTGTTCGAGCATGTCGCCGAGCACGATCACGCGCCGGGGTGCACGCTGGCTCAGGTCGGCAAAGGTGCGAATCGCCGCCATCGCCGATTCCGGGCTGGAGTTGTACGAATCATTGAACAGCGCAAGCCCGGCCACCTCTTCACGCCGGAGGCGCATCTCCGCCGGCTCCACACCCCGCAGCCCCTCGCTGATCTCGGCCTCCTCAAGACCCAGCCGTCGCCCCACCGCCACCGCCGCCATCGCGTTCAGCGCATTGTGCTCGCCGATCAGCGGGACCTCGTGCGTCACCCGATCATTGATCGTGAACCGCAGACCCGAAGGCGGATCGCCAGTGTGCTCGAACGCCGTGAGGCGCAGGTCCGCTCGCTCCGAGCGACCGAACAGCACCACATTCGGCACCGGCTTCAGATATGGATCGAGCGCGGGGCAATCCGCCGTCGCCACCGCCAACCCGTGGGGTCGGATGAAACTGAGCAGGCTCGCCTTCTCCTTCACGATCCCGTCCGCATCGCCGAACGCCTCGATGTGCGCACGCCCGATCGAGGAGATCACCGCCACATCCGGCTCGACCATTTTCGCCAGCGGCGCGATCTCACCCGGTGCGTTCATCCCGATCTCGCACACTAGGTACTGATCACCCGGCTTCGCCGAGAAAATCGTCAGCGGCACCCCGATCTCGTTGTTGTAACTCTTGATACTCGCGCGCCCGCGGAACCGGGTCTTCAGCATCGCATCGATCAGGCGCACCGTCGTTGTCTTGCCGTTGGATCCCGTCACCGCGATCACACGCATCGAGTCCAGACTCCGCCGATAGGCCAGAGCCAACTGCCCCATCGCCCGACGCGTATCGGCCACCCGAAGCACCGCCACACCAGGGAACCGCTTGGCAAAGTCCGGGCCGATCGCACCCGCATCCTTGAGAATCACGACCGATGCACCCGCCGCGGCGACCTGCTCCACAAACCGGTGCCCGTCGTGCGTCTCACCCTTGAGCGCGAAGAACACCTGTCCGGGCTCGATCGTGCGCGAATCGATCGACACACCCTCGATCCCGTGCGCCAACGGCTCTGCTGGCTTGGCCAACCAGGTGCCAGCCAGGATCTTGCGGAAGTTCTCAAGCGTCCAGAACATCACCGAACCATCTCCACAGCACGCTGGGCGAGCGCGCGACGCGCTTCCTCACGATCATCGAACGCGATCTTCCGAACACCACCCGGCATCGAGGTATCCGGAAGCAACTGATACGGCTCATGGCCCTTGCCCGCGATGAGCAATACATCTCCCGGCTTGAGATCGCGCACCGCCGCCTCGATCGCCATACGCCGATCCACATGCACGATCGCGCTCTTGCGATCAGCCGGCGTCAACCCCGCGAGGATGTCGTCGATGATCGCACTCGGGCTCTCCGTGCGAGGATTGTCCGAGGTCACATAGACCGCATCCGCATCCGCGAACACCGCCCGCCCCATGAGCGGGCGTTTGGTCCGATCGCGATCTCCGCCGCAGCCGAAAACCACCCGCAGCGCGGCACCAACCCCGACTGAGGGACGGACCGCCCCGATCGCGCTCCGCAGCGCATCGGGCGTGTGCGCAAAGTCCACGACGACCGAGTAGGGATCGTCCGGCCGCGACACCACCTCCAGACGACCCGCCGGAGCGGTCAGTTCCGGCAGCGCCGCTTCAATCGCTCGGGCTTCCAGACCGAGGTCGTGCGCCATCGCGATCGCCAGCAACAGGTTCGCGCCGTTGAACGAGCCGATCAGCGCGACGCGTCCCTCGACCACACCCCACGGGCCGACCGCGCGAATGCTCGTACCCAGCCGACCGTCCGGCTTCGTGAAGATCGTCGCTTCACCGATCCCCGTTTGGTCACGCCCGCTCGGATACGCCAGCAGCCTTCTACAGCCGCAGTCGGCGAGCATCCGCTCGTGCGCCGGATCCTCCGCGTTCACGATTGCCAGCGCCGACGGTTTCAGCCACGAAAACAACTCCGCTTTCGCCGCCGCGTACTCATCCATCGTGCCGTGGTAGTCGAGATGATCCTGGGTGAGGTTCGTGAACGCCGCGACATCGAAGTCGATCGCCGCCACGCGCCGCTGATGAATCGCGTGACTCGAGGCCTCGATGACCGCCGCGGTGCAGCCGTGCTCGAGCATTTGTGCGAACACCTGGCTCAGTTCCGCGCTCGTCGGCGTGGTCAGCAGCGCGGGCGACGACTGTGCGCCGTCGTCCACCTCGACCGACCCCACCAGCCCGCATCGCACACCGCACGCGCTCAACATGCCTCGCACCAAGTGCGTCGTCGTCGTCTTGCCGTTGGTGCCGGTCACCGCAGCGACCGAAAGTCTCTGTGAAGGGTCACCGAAAAACCGCTCGGCCACGATCGCGCTCGTGAGCGGCAGGTCGTCCGTCACGATCGCCACGACCGCTGGCGGCACATCCTTCGCGCCATTTGCATCGGTCAGCACCGCGACCGCGCCAGCGTTCACGGCGTCGGCGATGAACTTCCGCCCATCGCTCACCAGCCCGCGCCGCGCCACGAACAGCGACCCCGGCAGCGCCGTGCGACTGTCCTCCGTGAAATCACAGATGCGCGGATCGCCACCGCTGCGCGTCCCCGCACGCACATCAACCTTCAGCCCCTTGATCAGGCTGCTCAGCCGCATCCCTGCCGACTCCTTTACGCCATCGCGTGGTCACCGGGCGAGCCACCAGTCGAGCACCCGCCAAACAACATGGTATCGGAGCAACCGCCGCACGCCGAGCACAATCTCGGGCTTAGGGCAGGATCAGCATCGCATCGCCGTAACTGAAAAACCGGTACCGCTCCGCGATCGCCTCCCGGTAGATCTCCAGCAGCCGCTCCAGCCCATCTCCAGAGCCCGTTTCCAGCAAAGACCCCACCAGCGCCAGCAGCGTTGATCTCGGCAGGTGAAAATTCGTCACCAGCCCGTCCACCCAGCGAAACTCGTACCCCGGCGTGATAAACAGGTCCGTCGCACCGCTCAGGCCGCGTTCCAGACCCTCTTCCAGCAGATGGTCGGTCAGATTCTCCGCCGAACGGACCGCGGTCGTCCCGACCATGATGCACCGCCCGCCCCGCTGCTTCGTCGCCACCAGTTCCGCCGCCGCGCCCTTCGGGACCTCGTAGAACTCCTCGTGCATCACATGCTCGGACAGGTCCTCCACCTCGATCGGTTTGAAGGTCCCCGCCCCGACATGCAGCACCAGATCCGCACGCGAGACCCCCATCCCGCTCACCTGCTCCAGCAGTTCCTCGGTGAAGTGCAGCCCCGCGGTCGGTGCCGCGACCGACGCCGCCTTCTCCGGGTCGGCGTACACCGTCTGATACCACGCCCGGTCTTCCTCCCGCTCAACGCCCCCGCCGCTCTCCACCCGCGCGCGATCGATGTACGGCGGCAACGGAACCCGCCCCACCCGATCCAGCACATCGACCGGACCTCCGCCCCCGCTCACCCGGACCAGCCACCCCTCCGGTGCGCGCTTGAGCAGTTCCAGTTCAGTCCTCGCCACTCCCGCCGGATCCAGCAGCGCGACCCGCTGGCCGCTCCGCAGTTTCCCGTTCGAGCGCAGCATCACCTGCCAGACTCCCGGCTCGCGCTCGCCGAGAAACAGCCCGCCGACCTTCCCGCCGCTATCCGTCCGCACCCCGACCAGGCGTGCCCGCAGCACGCTCGTGGTGTTGAACACCAGCGTGTCGCCGCCCTTGAGATACTCCGGGAGATCTCTGAATCGTCGGTGCTCAACCCTTCCCGGCTGCGACCGCCAGCACACCAGCAGCCGACACGCATCGCGCGCCGAAACCGGTTCGGTCGCGATCAGGTCTGCCGGAAGCGGATAGTCGAGTCGGGAGGTCTTCATGAAGCAACATCAGGCCGATCGCGGCGAGCGGTCAACACCGGACTGTTGCACGCACGCAACATCCCGAACGACCCGCAGCGTACCGCGTTGCCCCGTGACCTCGCTATGGGTGTTCTCGCTCAACCGGGCCGAGTCTTATCGGTCCTCGCTCAATCCTCTGCAGGTGGCACACGCGCCGCACTCCCTATGGCGTGCGTATCAACCCCCAGATCAGCCCGATCCCGCTGCCATCGCTGCGTGTGCCCGCCAGACAGCGCGTGGAACCCGCCGCGAACTGCTCGCGTCCGCCCTGCGAGCCGCCGGCGGCCTCGAGAGAGGCGTGCGATCGCTACGAACCGGGCGGACCCGGCCCCCTGCGCTACGCCGACTACCTCGAAAAACAGAACCAACGCAAAGCCGAGCAACCGCCCGCCCCCGTCGCCAACCCGGAACCCCGTGAACCTCGTGCGCCCGCCGCAGCCCCCGCCGATACCGGCCTGGGCCCGAAACTCGGCGATATCCCCGCTCCGAAAGCATCGCCCACGCAGCACCAGCGCATCATCACCGCCTACCAGGTGCAGCGCGTCGCGCCGACCGGTTCGCTCGTTGATGTGCTGATCTGACTCGTCGGAGCGGATGCCCGTTGGCTCAGCCCTTGCCGCACTTCGTGCTCGAGGCGGCACGCATCATCCGTTCGCCGTCCTCGGGGTTGATGGAGCCCTCGGCAACATACGCCGCGATCTCGCGCCGCGTCTTCTCGCGCTGCCCATGAGAAACCACGCCCGCGATAATCCCCACGACTGCGATGATGCAACCCACGATGATCGCCACGATGGGGATCAGGTTCTCCATCCCCTGCGCACTGACCACCCGGGAGGCGGACGAGTCGGTCACCGTGGTTTCAACCGCCGCCTGAGCCAGCGGGAGCACCGAAGTCAAACAATCCAGGAACATCTGCGTACCTTCCTCAGCCGCGATCCGCGCTGTTTTCCGCCACCATAAGTCGTTCGCCCTGATCCGGGGTCATGCTGCCTTCAGCAATGTACGCCGCGATCTCCCGACGCGATGCCTCGCGAGCCTTGGTCCGGATGATGTCCTTGATCGCCGACACCACAACCGTAACGACCACGATGACCAGGATCGCGAACCAGAAGAAATTTTCCTCGATCAGATCGAACAATTGATTGATGACTTCCATCACGATTTCCTCTCAATCGGGCCCGAACTGGCTGCGCCGTCGAGTCGCGACTTCTTTGGGAAGTTGCCCCATGATCTTTCAGACTATCACCGCAAACGAGAGATTCGCAGCATTTTCCGAGACCGCACCCCAAATAATCCCCGATTCGCGGTTCTCCGCTGCGCCTGCTATCTTGCCCGCAGCAAGAGGAGACCCATGCGACTCGAACCGCTGCTGAACCCCGAACTCGTCGTGGTCATGGACAACCCAGGCGATAAGGACGCCGTCCTCCGCACCCTTGCCCAGACCGCCCGCAAGGTCCTTCCCCATATCAGCGAGGAAGATCTGATCACCGAACTCGCCGATCGCGAGCGCCGCCACTCCACCAGCACACCCGACGGCGTCGCCTTCCCTCACGCCATGCTCAGCGAGATCGAGAACACCGTCGTCATCCCCGTCCTCCTCCGCCCGGGCGTGAACTTCGGCTCCGACAGCCACCCCCCCTCAGACCTGGTCTTCGGCATGTTCGGCTGCGCCGAACGCCCCTTCAGCCATGTCCGCCTGCTCGCACGCCTGGCACGCATCAGCCGAGGCCCGGGTGCCCTCGACCGCATGCGCGACGCCGACTCCCCCGAGACCCTCTACAAGGTGCTCGTCGAAGAGGACCGGCGTCATGGCTGAGGCGAGCCCCACCCCGGCCGCCGATCAGCCGGATAACAAGCCACCGGCCGATTCTCAAGCACCCGCCACCCACGCGGGCGACGACTCCATGCGCCTCGTGCTGCTGGTCATGATCGTCGCCAACCAGAGCATGCTCGACGACCTCGTCACCGCCATGCTCGACCTCGGCATTCAGGGCACCATCATCGAGTCCAAGGGACTCATGTCCCTCCTGCGAGACGAGATGCCCATCTTCAGCGGCCTCGCCGCCATGATCCCCCAACGCACCGGCAGTCGCGTCGTGCTCTCGGTCACCGCCGCGGGCGAAATCGACCAGGTCTTCTCATTCCTCCAAAACGAACTCAGCGACGAGGAGCGTCCGATCGCCTTCACCGTGCCGATCGACCGCTTCATGTCAAACTCCAAACTCTCCTGAGTTCTCCGCGGGTCCGCACAGAAAATCCGGATGCATTTCCAGGTTTTTTGCTGGATCCGCAGCATTCGCACCGAGACAATCACCACCCCCCGCCCCCGCGATCCGGAAGACCGCCGTCCGCAGACACCGCGCCGCACGAACACGATGGACATTTTCCTCGCCATTCTGATCGTGACCGCCGTGGCGCTGCTCTCCTCCGGCCGGTTCGCCTACCGCCTGCGACGCAGCCGCCTCATGGTCGTCCTGCTCTCGGGTGGCTGGCTGGCCATCTTCACCGGCATGCTCCTCGGGCCAAACCTCTTCCCCTTACTGGGAATCACCGAGCGCGAGACCACCCTCGTGAGTCCCGAGGCCCTCCTCGAATCCACCCCCCTGCTCATGATCGGCCTCGGATGGATCGGGGTCATGGTCGGCCTCCAACTCCGCTGGGAAGTCGTCCGAAGCCTCCCCGCCAGCATCTGGAAACTCGTCCTCGCCGACACCCTGCTCTCCGTCGTCGTCTTCGGAGCCATCGCCTTCGTCGGCCTGCAACTCTGGACCGATGCCGACTCCCTCGCCAGCATCTGGACCGCCGGCCTCCTCCTGACCGCTGGGGCGATCGGCTGGTCCATGGAAACCCGGTCGCTTCGCATGGCGACCGCGACCGATACCGACGAGCGCCTGGCCACCCTCATCCGCGCCACAGGCGCACTCGGAGCGGTCCTCGCCGTCACACTCCTCGGGCTCGGATACAAGATCGCCACCCGGAACAGCGCTGGCGAATTCGCGTTTGATCTCACCGATACCCTCGGACGCGCAGCGCTCGTCGGTGCCGCCTCGCTCCTCCTCGGCGTGCTCGGACGCTACGCCATCCGCATCGCCGGGAAAGACCGCGGCCATCAACTGGTCGTCTTCCTCGGCATCGTGGTGTTCATCGCTGGCATCGCCACCCAACTCGACCTCCCGCCCGTGTTCGCCGCAATGCTGACCGGCATCATCCTCGTCAACCTGCCCGGA
>JBICHT010000080.1:0-18608 GCA_043101125.1 Phycisphaerales bacterium JB050
ATCTGCTTCAGGAATTCGTGGGCCGATGCCACACAATCCGCCGACTTTGTATCTAAGGACACTCCACCGGACCGACCGGCAAAGCAGCACTCCCGGCATCTCAACCGTGCCGGCTCACTAGGAACAGGATGCCGTGACGAACAATCAGTCCTTCATGAATAAGCATCATTTCTTGCTCCGTCGCCTGCACAGTCTGTCAGGCATCCTCCCGATCGGCGTGTTTCTGATCGCCCACCTGACGACGAACTCCACCATCCTGTGGGGTGCAATCAACGGCAGAGCGACGCACGCAATGGACCCGGACTTCGTCGCGGGCGTCGGCCAGGCAACGGCGCGACAGGTCGGCACTTTCCAGCACGAAGTGGGGTTCATCAACGAATCGGTGCCCTTTCTGGTCCTGATCGAGATCACCCTCTGGCTGGCCATCGGCTTCCACGCCGCCCTCGGCATCTACTACGCCCGGACCGGCAAGACCAACACGCAGAACTACGAGTACCAGAGCAACTGGCGGTACACGCTGCAGCGGATCTCCGGCTATGTCGGCATCTTCTTCATCCTCTACCACATCGCCACCCTGCGCTGGGGCTGGGACTTCCTGGTTCCCGGGCGCACCAAGTGGGACTACGAGTACGCCTCCTCCACCCTGGCGATGGCTCTCAAAGGATCCGAGACCGGCGACTGGACCCCCATGGGCGTCGCGGTCTCGCTGTTCTACCTGTTGGGCGTTTCGTTGCTGGTGTTCCACTTCGCCAACGGCCTCTGGACCGCCGCCATCACCTGGGGCTTGACCATCACCGCCAAGGCGCAACGGAACTGGGGCTATGTCTGCACCGCGATCGGCGCGGGCCTGATGGCCGCCGCCTGGGGTGCTCTCATCGGATTCCTGTTCCTCGATGTTCAGGCCGCACGGGATATCGAAACCGAGATGCTCAAAAGCCACACCGGCGAAGTCACGGCCCCGGAACAGGCCTCGCCCCCGACTCCGCACACCTGGCTGCTCGGACACCCCGACCTCGAACCGATCGCCGCCTGAGCCGACACATCTCGGAAGACCTACAAAGGATTGAACGCAATGGTTTCAACTTCCGCACAACAGCGCGTCATCGTCGTCGGGGGCGGCCTCGCCGGCCTCGCCGCGAGTATCCGTATCGCCGAGTCCGGCATGCCCGTCGACCTGTTCTCACTGGTCCCGGTGAAGCGCTCCCACTCGGTCTGCGCTCAGGGCGGTATCAACGCCTGCAACAAGATCGCACGCCAGCAGGGGTACTCGGAGTACGAACACTTCGATGAAACGCTCTACGGCGGCGACTTCCTCCAGCACCAGCCGCCCGTCTACGAAATGACCCAGTGGGCCCCGAAGATCATCGACCTCTTCGATCGCATGGGCGTGCCCTTCAACCGTACGCCGGAAGGCCAGCGAGCCCTCCGTCTGTTCGGCGGTTCGCTCTACAAGCGCACCCACTTTTCCGGTGCAACGACCGGCCAGCAACTCATGTACGCCCTCGATGAACAGACCCGGCGTTACGAAGCCGAGGGCATGGTCAACAAATACGAATTCTGGGAGTTCCTGCGCCCCTTGATGGACGACAACGGCGTGTGCTGCGGCATCGTCGCCCAAGACCTTCGCACCATGCAGATCCGCGCCTTCCGAGGCGATGCGGTCGTCATGGCCACCGGTGGCCCCGGCCTCGTCTTCGGAAAATCCACCAACTCGGTCATGTGCACCGGAGCCGCGGCCAGCCGCTGCTACCAGGCGGGTGCCAAGTACGCCAACCCCGAGTTCATCCAGGTCCACCCCACCGCCATCCCGGGTGCCGACAAACTGCGCCTGATGTCCGAGTCGGCCCGAGGCGAAGGCGGACGCGTCTGGGTCCCCGCGATCAAGGACGAAAACGGTCGCTGGCAACCACACCCGGACTCCGGTCGCGATCCACGCAAGATCCCCGCCAACGAACGCTGGTACATCCTCGAAGAGAAATACCCTGCGTACGGCAACATCGTCCCTCGCGACATCGCGACCCGTGAGATCTTCGACACCTGCATGAAGGGCTTCGGCGTCGGCGGCGGCAACATGGTCTACCTCGACCTGTCCCACAAGTCGCGCGAAGAGCTGGAAACCAAGCTCGGCGGCATCATCGAGATCTACCGCAAGTTCGTCGGCGAAGATCCGGTCGAAGTCCCGATGAAGATCTTCCCAGGCGTCCATTACTCCATGGGCGGGCTGTGGACGGAGTACACGCCGAACCGCAAGTACAACGAGATCGCCAGCAAACTCAGGGAAATGAACGCCCCGATCGAGGCTCGCAATCTTGAGGTCCAGAAACGCAACAACCAGATCCTGCAGCGCAATTTCGAGATCGATCAGGAGATCGCCGAACTGCGCGACAAGGGCGGCCAGGATGCGAAGATCCAGGAACTCGAAGACTCCAAGCAGTCAACCGAGAAACTCGAGCCCTATGTCTCCCTCGCCGACCTGCACGGCAAGGACACCCAGCCCGTCGGCATGGACCCCGATGCCACCAACAACATGATGACCAACATCCCGGGGCTCTACGCCTTCGGCGAGGTGAACTATCAGTACCACGGCGGCACCCGACTCGGCGCGAACGCCCTGCTGAGTTGCACCTTCGACGGCCTGTTCTGCGGACGCAGCGTCGTGAATTTCGTCCGAGAGCGTGCCCACACCCCCGCTTCATCGCTGCCGAACTCCATTTTCGACAAGGGTGTCGAAATCGAAGAAAACCGCATGAAGCAACTGGTCGAGTCCTCAGGCGGCGAAAACCCGTACGAGATCGCCAAGGAACTCGGCCTTGAAATGACCGCGAGTTCGACCGTCATCAAGACCGGTCCGCGCCTGGAGCAGTCGCTCAAGAAACTCGACGAATTCCGCGAACGCTACGCACGGATCTCGCTCTCCGACAGCGGCTTCTGGACCAACCAGAACCTCTCTTGGGCCCGCGCCGTCGGGGACATGATCGCGCTTGCCGACCCGATCGTCCGAGGCGGCCTCGCGCGCGAGGAATCGCGAGGTTCCCACTACCGCACCGACTTCCTCGGACGCGACGACAGCCGCTTCCTCAAAACCACCATCGCCGAGTATGACCCCGCAACCGGTCAATCAAAGATCAGTTACGAAGAAGTCGAACGCGGCCTGGTCGGCCCACGCGTCAGAGATTACTCCACCACCAAGAAAGCCAAGGCAACCGTCACCGGTCCGACGGCTGCCAGCGACCCGAAGGATGCGCCACGCACCTCAGACTCCAACGCCGACCAGTCCGGTGCTGAGGATGTCCGCACGCCCGACGACAAGCAGAAGGTGAGCAGCCAACGATGAGCCAATCCACTCCCGATACCAACCTCGCCACCGACACCCGGGGCCACGCCGCGAGCGGCAACGGTCCCGCTGCGGCGCGTTCCATCCGATTCCGCATCAAGCGAGCAGACGCCCACGGCAAGAATGTTCGGTTCGAGGAATTCAAGGTCGACATCCCCGCATCCGGTGATCGCGACGGCGCGATCAATGTCATCGCCTGCCTCCAGCAAATCGCCTCCAATCCCGTGACCACAGACGGAACACGCACGACTCCGGTGGTTTACGAATCCGGCTGTCTCGAAGAAGTCTGCGGATCGTGCACGATGGTCATCAACGGCAAGACCCGACAGGCGTGCTCCTGCCTCGTTGACGACTACGCCCCGAACGACGGCGACACCATCACCATCGAACCGATGAGCAAGTTCCCGGTCGTGCGTGACCTCTGGGTCGACCGCAGCCGCCTCTTTAACGACCTCAAGGCCATCAAGGGCTGGGTCCCGATCGACGGCACCTACGATCTCGGTGAAGGCCCGGAAGAAACTCCCGACGAGCAGCAGACCCGCTACAAACTCAGCACCTGCATGTCCTGCGGCTGCTGCCTCGAGGCTTGTCCGCAGTACACGCTGGAAGAGGACGAATCGAAGTTTGACGAGTCCTTCGTTGGAGCCGCGATCATCTCGCAGACCCGGTACTTCAACATGCACGAAACCGGCAAGACCCTGCAAAAACAGCGCCTCGACACGCTCGCTGGCCCCGGTGGGATCAACAACTGCGGCAACGCCCAGAACTGCGTGAAGGTTTGCCCCAAGGAGATCCCGCTCACCGAATCCATCGCCGCGATGGGGCGAGCCGTCACGCTGCACCGGATCAAAGAGTTCTTCTCAGGCCGATAAATCGATCGCCCTCTGCCGACTCCCGGCCGGATTCCTTCCGGCCGGCTTTCATTTTTGAACCTTGGGGGGTGTAAACTGGTAAGAACGGCCCAAGGAACACTGAAAAGCCCACCCTCGATCCACGGAGTACCGATTCACATGTCCGCAATTTCACCGATGCGGCCGTTCTCTCGCACGGTTCGAACCGGAAGCACTCAGCTTGTCACCGCAGTGGTTATTGTCCTGATCGCGGTAATCGGGGTCCTCCTGTTCGTGAACCCCACCCCCAAGTCCGCTCTTCAACTGCAACCGGTCACTCCAGCAAGTAACTCGGAATCAACCGATACGCAGCCTCAAGACACACCCGCCGAAACTCCTCCGGGTGATGGTGTCGCGACTCCTCCCCCCGCGGATGAGCGACCCACTCCAGTGACTGCTGACCCCATGAGCGGGCCTCCCAAGGTGAACGATGCCACCGCGGGGAGTGCCCAGGACCATCGGCCTCAGCTCCAACAATGCCCGCTCGTGCTCGAGCCCAGCGACTTCGATTATGGGTATGTGCTGGTTGGAGAAACCAAGGTCGAGGAGATCATCGTCTTCAACCCTACCGACAGCACGATCCATGTCGCCGAGTTGCTGACGGCGTGTCCCTGCACGGTCGCAGAAATCGAACCCAAAGCGATCGCACCTCAACAAGCCGCGGTCCTCACCCTCCGCTACACCGCACAGAGTTTCCCTCATGTCCCCGGGAAACGCTCTGTGCGTCTGAGAACGATCGAGTACCCCAACCACAGCCCCGGCGTGACCTTCGCAGCCGCAGTAGGTCGGGAGATCCGGGTCAACGCGGACCGTGAACCGATCATCAAGGAGCTCGCCGGGGAAATCCGCTTGGATAGTTACGACGGCCAGCCCTTCCGCGTGCTGCTGGTCGACGGGAGACCACCCGCCTTCGTTGACTTCGATCCGGATTCGGATGAGCCGCGGAATTCATACCTCGTGAACTACGATTTCTCTGAGCGTGCGGACGACAGCTTCCCACGCTACCTGCACATCCTCACGGATCGCGAAAGCGATCCCATGACCGAAATTCTGACCTTCGCGTCCTCGAACTTCAGAGAGCCACTCGTCGCCCAGCCAGCATACTGGATGGCAGAAAATCGGCTCGTTCCGATCGGGACGCTCAGCCCGGATGCCCCAACGGTCACCCGCAAGATCACCCTCCAGCGTATGCCCCCGGGCAGCAACGACTCCGATTTGTTCGTTGGCATCCGCCCTGCCATCGGGCGCTCGATCATCGGTGGCCAAACGGATCGGACCGCGGAGTCCCCAAGCGCTGTCGATGGCCGGATCGTCTCTATCGAACAAGACCCCGCGAAAGCCAGAAACCGCTTCGTAACCGTGGAATTCACGCTGAAACCCGGTACTGAGCCAGGCCTGTACCACGACATCATGTCCTTCATCTTGCCCGACGGCAGTTATTCGGAACTGGATGTCGTCACCTTTGTGACGAAAGATTGACAATCCCCCAGTCGATAGTAGATACTCATCCCAAACCGCACTCCGGGGGGTGGTTTTTTCCAAAAACCCTTGCTAAACCTGTACTTACGGCTGATGATGAACACTGAGCGGCAATCCAGCAGTCCCGCGGTCCGTTGTGGCTGGTGTTCACCGTATGACGGTTCCGATAAATTGGGACACCGGCTGGCATGCCCTGGCTCAGAAAAGCCCAGGCGCTAAGCCTCCTCGTGGTGGAGAGACGACCGATGAAGACTCTGAAGACCCCCCCGTCATCTGTGCAGGCTGAACGCGCGTTCGCGTGCGATCTCGCGCAGTTCGAACAACTCGAACGCCGCGTACTGCTGGCCGGCGATCTCACATTCATCGAGTGGTTCGAGGCCGATGACCGAGGCAATGTTGTCCTGCAGATGTCGCAGGCACTCGACGGTAACACCGTCAACGGCACCACCGTGCAGATCCTTCTGGCCGGTCCCGATGGCCTGCTCGGCACCGCTGACGATGAGGTCGCCGATGTCGTCGTGTCTTACGACGCGCTCAACAACCAGATCACCATCGACGGCGATTTCGATCAGTCCACCCGCTACGCCATCCGTATCGATGGTGACCAGATCCGTGATGCCAAGGGCGACTTCATCGACGCTGAGTTCATGGGCATGGGCAACGAAACCGGCGATGGCGTTGCCGGAGGCGAGTTCCTCGTCTTCACCCGTCCTCCCGAGAACGATCTTGTCGCACGCATCTTCACCGAGTTCGGCAACATCGACATCCTGCTCTTCCGCGACACCACCCCTATTACCGTCGCCAACTTCCTGAACTACGCGCAGTCCGGTCGCTACGACGAAACCTTCTTCCATCGCCTCGTTGAGGACTTCGTCCTTCAGGCCGGCGGGTTCTACGCGGACGAAGACTTCAGCGAAGTCGAAACCGACGCGCCGATCATGAACGAGTTCAATCTCTCGAACCTGTTCGGCACGATCGCGATGGCCAAGGTGAGCGGCGACCCGAACTCCGCGACCAGCCAGTTCTTCTTCAACCTCGCCGACAACTCAGAAAACCTCGACAACCAGAACGGCGGCTTCACCGTCTTCGGAGAGATCACACCCGAATCCTTCGATGTCCTCGCGGCCCTCGCCGGCCTCACCACCGTTGATGCGTCATCTCAGAATGGTGCCTTCGGTGATGTCCCCGTGATCGACCCCGATGCCGTTGACGGCGACCTGACCCCGGACGATGTCATCGTTCTGACGCGCGTGTCGATCATCCAGGATGTCTCCTCCCAACCCTTCCAGCAACTCGGCGCAGATAACACCGAGGTGTTCACCTCGAACTACGCCGGCAATAACTCCCGGGTCTATATCTACGACCTCGACGGGGTGAACACCGGCAACATCGCTGACTTCGTCAGCGTCGTCTTCTCGCCGCATAGCAACGCCGTTCAGTCCATCGTGATCCACAGCGGGTTCGAGGGGCGTATCGGGATTTCCGTCGCCGGTGCGAACAGCGTCGGCGTCATCCGCGATATGCGAGCGACCGAACAGGGCCAGATCGCATTTATCGCCTCCGAGGTCATCGTCGGCTCGATCTACCTGCGTCATTCGGTCGCCGGTATGGACCTCGCCGGCTTTACGCTCGGCGGCGGATTCCAGATCGACGAAGATGTCGCTCGTGATGGCAACGACATCGACAACCTTCTCGGTGTGTATGTCCAGAACGGTTATGTCGGAAGCCTCACCATCCTCGGCGATGTCGAGGCCGACATCGTGCTCGAAGGCGGCACCCAACTCATCCGAATCCTCGGACAAACGATCGACTCCACGATCCGGATCGGGAACGCTGGTTACGACGCGCTCCCGAACCCCCCCGCCGTCACCAATGTGGTTCTCGGAAACGCCGACAACACAGGCATCTCGAGCGCCGTCCCGCTCGGCCTTGTCCGTGCGACCAACTGGACCAACTCCTCCGACCAGATCGCCGAGATCCTCGCACCAACGCTCCGCAACCTGACCATCACCGGGAACCCGGCACAGGGCCTCGCCGGGGACTTCGAAGCAAATCTGACCCTGACCGGTGATGCCGACGCACAGTTCTCTCTCCTGAGTGCCTTTGTTCGCGGCTCGGTCTTCGGCTCGACATGGGATGTCACCGGGGATGTGAACCTGCTCCGGTTCGTCACCGCCTTCTCCGCCAGCACCGCGAACTTCGCTGGCGATGTCCGCAACCTCATCGCCGGGGTGGTCTCCGGTGCCACCATCGATGTGGGCGGCCAGATGAACCTCGTCCGCTCGTTCGAATGGGAAGCATCCTTCTTCACCAGCGCCAGTGCGGTCCGCGCCTTCCAGGTCCTCGGCCACGCTGGACTGAACCTCGCCGGGAACTTCAGCGGCGATGTGGTCATCAACCAGGACCAGGACGACCTGCCGGTCTTCAATGTCCGGGTCAACGGCAACGCCACCAACGGCGCGATCGCCATCGGTTCGACGCTGTACACCGCGGTGATTGTTGGCAACACCGACAACTTCGAATTGGTCGGACCCGGCGATGCTTACAACATCCTCATCTACGGCGACTCGGTCGAAACCAATGTCGAATGGGGCAGCATCATCAATGTGCTCCGCGTCGGAAACTACACCGATGGCGAGATCGGCACCAACTCCGTGAACCGCTTCATCGCGTACGGCGATGTCTCGGGTGACTTCGATATCCGTCAATCCAACCTCTTCGTCGTCTACGGCGATGCCGACTTCGACCTGTTCAGCAACTCGATTGCCGATATGCGGATCTACGGCGACCTCCTGAACTCCGAATGGAACTTCGAGGGCACCGGCAGTTCCGGAACCCAGAGCCTCGGCTCGCTGCTCATCACCGGATCCCTGCAGGACACGATCATCACCGCAGATCGCAACATCGGCAGCATCACCGCCAAGGGCATGTTCAACTCCGAACTCTATGTCGGAGCCCCCGAAGGCCAGTTCGGTCTCCCAGACTCACCCGACGACATGGACTTGAACGCCACCATCGGCTCAATCCGTATCACCGGCATCGGTGGCAACCAGGATTCGATGGCCAACAGCTTCATTGTCGCTGGGCGTATCGATTCCGCGTATGTCTTCCGCCCGACGACCAGCAACTTCGGGACGCCCTTCGGCATCGCCGCGGGCTCCATCGGCCAGGTGACCACCGTGTTCCCCGGCTTCACGGTGAGCCGATCCAACCCGAATGCCGTCCTCCCGCAGGGCGATTACGAAGTCCGCATCGGTTTCGTCCCTGCCTGATCCGGCGCATCGCTCTATGCCACCCGACCGCCGCAATTGCGGCGGTTTTTCTTTTCCCGATTGCTACCCAGCCAGCGCGTATAATCCGACCCGTCCCCGGACCGCAAGGAGCAGCACATGCCAAGCGATGATGCACCCGTCCGCGCCGGGACCGATGCCGAGACACCGACTTCGCAACCCGCGACCTGTCGCATCGCTGCTGTCGATATCGGTTCGAACAGCATCCGGCTCGTGGTCGCCGAGGCATCCTCCGCACGCCTCTACCGACTGCTCACCGACGAAAAGGCCCACATCGCCCTCGCCTCAGGCGCCGCCCCAGACGGCACACTCCGACACGAGGCCATCGAGGACGCCGCCGCGGCGATCTCCAGCATGGTCTCGATAGCACAAGGACTTGGAGCCGAGCAGATCCGTCTCGTGACCACCGCGGCCGTGCGCGATGCACCGAACCAGAGTGATTTCTGTGAACTCGTGACCAGCCGCACCGCCCTGCCCGTCGAAATCCTGAGCGGAGACGACGAGGCCCGGCTCGCTCACGAATCCGTTGCACACGCCTTCGACCTGACCGCCGCCCGTGCTGGCGTGCTCGACATCGGCGGCGGCAGCACCGAACTCGCCCTGTCCGCCGGCGGCGTGATCGAGCGATTGATCTCCATCCCGATCGGAGCGGTGCGCCTGACCGACCGATTCGGGCCCGCCGACCGAACCGATCCCACCAGCAACCAGGCGATGTATCACTTTGTCCGACGAACCCTCCGCACGCAAATCGAGCGCCCGAGCGTCCAGCCGCAGGTGCTGTTCGGCACCGGCGGAACCTTCACAACCCTCGCTTCGATCGCCATGCGACGCACCGAGACCGAAGCGGGCGCAAACGCTCCAGACGAATCCCGATCCCCCAACCGCATCCGCGGCTACGAGATCTCCCGCGCTGAGGTCAAACACATCCTCCATTGGCTCCGCGGCATGGATGTCGAGCAGCGACGCGCCGTGCCAGGCCTCTCGGCCGACCGCGCGGGCATCATCATCGCGGGCATCACCCTCGTCGAAGGCGTCATGCGCCGCCTCGGCGTCAACAACCTCCGCATCCACGACCGTGGGGTCCGAGACGGCATCCTCCTTGAGATGCTCAGAGACCGCTTCGAGACCCCGCTCACCGGCTCCGGCTTTCCCGATCGCCTCAGAGGAGTCATCGAGTTCGGCAGACGGTGCAATTTCGAGGAATCGCACAGCAAACATGTCTGCGCCATGGCTCTTTCAATCTTTGACCAACTCGTCGCCATCGAAACCGACCGTGAAGGCCAGCCCCCCTCATGGTCATCCGACGAGTACCGGCAGATCCTCGAAGCTGCGGCTCTACTCCGCGATGTCGGTTACTTCATCAACTACACCGGCCACCACAAACACAGTTACCACCTGATCATCCACAGCGAACTACCCGGCTTCTCGCCGCGCGAACTCGAACTCATCGGCAATGTCGCCCGCTACCATCGCAAGGCACGCCCGAAGAAAAGGCACGCCAATTATCGCAATCTCGACAAAGCCGACAAACCCGTCGTCCGTCGCCTCGCGGCTATCCTCCGCATCGCCGACGGTCTCGACCGCACGCACACCCAGACCGTAGACTCCATCACACTCACACGATCCGAGCATCGCTACACCCTGATCGCGCACTCGAACGCAGATCTGAGCGCAGATATCTGGGGCGCTCAACGCAAGTCCGATGTTTTCGTACGCGAGTTCGATCTGCCCATCGAGATCATCGCTTCGGAGCAGCCCGCGCCTTGACCGATCTTCCGCTTACCGTCCTGAAAGACCGCTTTGGTTTCGATTCACTCCGTCCGTTGCAGGAGCAGATTGTCTCACGCATCATGAATGGTGGCGATGCACTCGTCGTCATGCCGACCGGCTCAGGAAAGAGCCTCTGCTACCAACTCCCTGCCCTGGCCCTCCCCGGGCTCGAAGGCAAAGCACCCGGCGTCGCCTTGATCTTCAGCCCGCTCATCGCGCTGATGGAAGATCAGGTCTCCGCGCTCAAGGCCAAGGGCATCCGGGCCGAGTACATCAACTCCACACTCTCGCGCAAGGAACGCGAGCGCCGGTACGAACGCCTCGCCGACGGCCATTACGAACTGATTTACGCCACCCCCGAGCGTATGGAAAAGCCGCCCTTTCTCGATGCGCTCGCGCGCGTCCCGGGAGGGGTCAAACTCCTCGCCGTCGACGAGGCCCACTGCATCAGCAAGTGGGGCCACGACCTCCGCCCCGCCTACCAGCGCGTGGGAGAGTTCAGGCGGACCATCGGCTCGCCGCCCACCGTTGCGCTCACCGCCACCGCCACAGCACCGGTCCGCGCCGACATCAGGGCCACCCTGGGTCTCACCGAAGACCAGATGCCCCTCTTCGCCAGCGACATCGACCGCCCCAACCTGTCCATCAAGGTCCACGAGTGCTGGGATGATTCAGACAAAGACAAACAGATCATCCGCACCGCCTCGGACCTCCGCGGCACCGGCATCGTGTACTTCGCACTGATCAAGGACCTTGAACGCGCCGCCGACCGTCTTCGCAAGAAGATCCCGGGCCGGCGCATCGACATCTACCATGGCCAACTCGATCCGCACCGCAAAAAACGCGTCTACGACCGCTTCATCGAGGCAACACCGGACGACAACCTGCTGCTGCTGGCGACCAACGCCTTCGGCATGGGCGTCGACAAGCCGGACATCCGCTTCATCATCCACGCACAACTCCCCGGCTCGGTCGAGGCCTACTACCAGGAGATCGGACGCGCCGGTCGCGACGGACTCCCCTCCCGCTGTGAACTGCTCTACTGCCAGGACGATCTCGCCATCCAGCAGAACTTCATCGAGTGGGCCAACCCGTCCGCCGACCTCCTCGCCCAGGTCGCCTCAGTTGTCGAGACCCATTACGGTTCGACCTCGACCGGCGACGCCTCCTTCACCGAAGACGACATCCGCCTCAAGGTGCTCGGCAAAGGACGCGGCGACGGACGCATCGGGTACACCCTGACCACCCTCGAAAAACTCGGCGTGATCGAGAGCACCCCTTTCATGGGCCACTACCAGTTCGTCCGCCCTCTTGACGACGCGACGATCTCCCCCGAAGACATCCAAGACAAAAAACAGCGCGACCTCACCCGACTCCTCGACATCGTCAAACTGACCAAGTCCGAAGAAATCCGTGCCTTCATCCGAGACTACTTTGACCTGCCGATCACGACGCTGCCCGCTGCCAACTGATCGCCTACCCTACCGCCCCGTGCCACCCCCCTCTCCCGCCCCATCTTCTTCCAAGCCCAAATACTTCTACGGCTGGACCATGCTCGGCATCGCGACCGTGGCCACCATGTCCACTTCGCCGGGGCAAACCTTCCTGGTCTCCCAGTTTTACACCTCGTTCAAAACCGAACTGGGTCTCGAATCCTCCGCGCCGCTCGCCACGATCTACGGCATCGGCACCCTCTGCGCCGGCCTGCTCATGCCGCGCATCGGTTCGCTCTCCGACCGGTTCGGCACCCGGGTCATGATGGGCCTATCTGCTGCGGCACTCGCCTTCGCCTGCGCATTGATCGGCTATGCGAACAGCCTCTTCACGCTCTGTATCGCGTTCTTCTGCCTCCGTGCATTCGGCCAGGGTGCCCTCGGCCTGGTCGCGGCACACACGCTCGCCATGTGGTACGAGAAGCGGCTCGGCATCGCCGAGAGCATCCGCCACACCGGGATGTCGATCGCCAATGTTGTGCTGCCGCCGCTCGCGATCGCCATGATCGCTCTGCTCGGCTGGAAGACGGCGTACGGCATCTTCGGTCTGCTGGTGTACATCGTGGTCATCCCTCCCGTGCTCTTTCTTTTCCGAAACAAACCCGAAGACATCGGCCAGCATGTCGACAACCGCCCCCCCGAGCCCCACGAGCACCCGGCCATTGAGGATCTGGAACCGGATGCCGTAGCGGAGGTTTCACTCGATGCGCACGCGGGATCACCGAGATCGCCCATCAACGAAAAATACTTCACCCCGGCGCAGGCCTGCCGCACCCAGGCGTACTGGATCGTCAGCGCAGCCCTTGTCGCCAACGCCACATTCTTCACCGCGATCGCACTGATGCACCAGGTCATCGTCGCAGAGGCCGGGCACAGCGAGGCGGTCGCCGCGTCGCTGCTCCCCCTCTCCGGCCTGGTCGCGATGCTCGCTGTCCCGATCAGCGGAAT
Organism: Phycisphaerales bacterium JB050; assembly: GCA_043101125.1. Classification (GTDB taxonomy): domain Bacteria; phylum Planctomycetota; class Phycisphaerae; order Phycisphaerales; family UBA1924; genus JANSXG01. Next base: position 13,205 of record JBICHT010000080.1, read on the forward strand.
CCTCGTCGATCGCTTCGCCGAACGAAAGCTGCTTGCCTGCACGACCGTGCTGCTCGGCTTGGCCTGCTCTTGCGTAGCGTTTGCCGAAATCTTGCCGGTGCTTTACGCCTCGATGGTGCTCATGGGCATGACTCAGTCACTCATCTTCGTCCTCGCAAGCCCGATCTTCGCACGCTACTTCGGACGCAAGCACCACGGCGCGATCCGGGGCACGCTGACCCGTTCGATGATCATCGGGACCGCCGTCGGACCAGCGGTGTTGGCGTTCGCCGCCGATGCCTTCGGGAGTTACCAAATCCCCCTGCTCCTCTGCGGCGCGACCGCGATCCCCCTCACGATCGCCGCCCTCTCGATGCGCCAGCCCCCCTACCCCGACAACCCGTCTCGACCGATCGCGAGCGAATGAGGGCCTTCAGCAGGCGCCGCCGAAGTTCGCGAGGATGATGTTCAGGTCCGCCAGATCGACTTCGCCGCTGCCGTCCGCGTCACCATCACTGGTGGCTTGACCGAAGTTCGCCAGCACCAGGTTCAGATCGGCGAGGTCGACCGAATGATCGCCCGTTACATCACCGACACACTCGCCGGGCGCAGCAACCACGCTGACGCAGACGCTGTTGATCACGCCCGCGTCGATCGCGCTGGCATCGACAACCGTGACGATCCAATCCCCTTTGACTGGTGTACCGCTGAACACACTCAGCGCCTCGGCCGGAAGGATCCCGCCAAAGAGCATCGGCGTCGGCCCCTCAGGAGTGCACAGAGCATCCGCCACGATGCTGGCGTCATCGGTAAACACGGCGTTGATGTCATCTCCCCCGCAACCGAAGGTCCACGAGGCAGATCCCACCCGCTCCACGAGCACCACCGACTCTCCCGCATGCGAAACGGTGATCGTCAGGTCACCGATCCACCCGTGCGTCAGGTCGATCGAAACCGTGACATCCTCAACGAGAGCACCGGTGTCCGCTGGCACGGAGAGGACAATCGCAGCGCTCGATGAACCATCGGGAATCGGCGTGCCGTCCCCGCCGCATACCGTGGTTTGTGCGTGCGAAGCGTGCGCGACGAGGGCGAGCGCGGCACCGGCGACTATGAAATCAGCGAGCGGCATTGGCGTTCATCTCCGAATTGCGAGTAGCGTCCTGATACTGAGCCGGATCGCTCATGCCGGTAGTGTGGCACTGGCCGACCGTGTTCCCCATGCTGTGTGCGCCGGGTAGTTGGCCGCGGGCAACTTCGATCACGCCGTCCTCTGGGTTCGTCAGAAACAGACCGCTGAAGAAATTGCACCACGCCCCCTGGGAGGAGGTGGTCCAGTAATACACACGAGATCGAGCCTCGCTGGGTATGCCTGCGAGCCAGATCGCCGAACCATCCACCGAAAGATCGGCGTTCTCGCCGCATCCCGTGCCGAAGATATCCCCAAGCACCGCGAGGTTCCCGGCGAGCGGTGTCCCCTGATACGGCGTGCCCAGCGACTGGATCAGACGCGGGCCTTCGGCCCAATCCAGAGCACTGAAGTAGTAGGTGTACAGGTGGAGTGCTGCACTGCCGCCCTGGCTGTGAGCAACCACGCCTGAGGACTTGGTGGTATCAGCAACAGCTTTGATCAGAAGAGCAAACTCGTCATGACTCCGGCTGGAGTTGGGATCGGAGAAGATCTCGAGCGCACCGGTGTAATCAGAAAGCGGCCACGGGTTCCCATCGGCGCAGTACCCGTGGACGAGCAGCAGGTTATGCCCTCCTGCGACCCGATCAACACCTGGAACATCAACTTCGACCGGAAATGACAGGTCGTCGCTTCTCCGGGCGGTTCGCATATTCGCGGTGATGTTCTCCGGTGCAGCAATTCGGCCCGCAGGAAACTCAACCGCAAGCGGCATCACCTCGGCACTGGCAAGAAGGGCCATCGTCCGCGGGCAGCGGACTTCGACATGACGCAATTCGAACGGACCGACCGCCTTCGCACGGGCGACCCAGCGGGCATCCACATCGAGCGGCAATGCCACACCCCCTCGCCCGTCGCTGTGGTGAAAGGTCATCCCGCCGATCCAGCAGACGGGCACCGCATCGCCGCGTGCATCGCGTCCCCAGAGTTGGGTCGTGACGCGACAGTGCTCGGTCCTCCCGTGATCACGGACGCCAATCGCGAGCCGCAAGGTTTGGCCTGAGTCGCGAAGAACCCCAGACGCCACCTCGCCGAGGGCGATGTCGTTTGGAATGACGCTGACCGTGTGCTCCGCCGTGCGCAGGAAGGTGTCGCCTTCCGAAACGATCTGAACCGTATACCGACCAGACAACTCCGGCGTGAACGACGCGATGTGCGTGCCCGCATCATCACCTTCCATCGGGACGATACGCCGATCCCCGCCCGGGCTGGTGACAATCATGCTCATCGCGACATGGCCGAGAGGACGCGCTTGCTGATCGGCATGGGCAGAGGCGCAAAAAGTGATTGGGGTACCGACCACGGTGTGATCGGTGACCCGAGCCGACCGGAGGGCAGTCGACCCACCCGTGGCATAGGCGAGATACACGCTCCGTGTGCCAGCAGGCGCGGTTCCCGAGACCTTCCACACACCCGCTTCGGGAATCGTTGCGATGTAGCCTGTAAAGGCCCCGATGCCCGGGATCTCGGTCGTCTCCACCGCGGCATCTCGAGTCTCTGGGCTCAACCAGATCTGCCGCCCGGCCTGATCATGGAGCGTCACAGAAAGATCGTTGCCCGCGGCAGAAATAGGCACGATGCGCAGATCGCCCGCAGCATCGATCGGCAGCGTGCCCTGCCATGTTCCATCAGCGTTCAGGTCGATACGGATCATGGCTCCGCGTGACCACAATGGAACCTGTCCCGGAGCCACGGGGGCAAGCGGGCCGCCTGACAGCATTTCTTCAGGAGGCGCGGCGCGGTGCTTGGGATTCACCCAAACCGGTGCCGCCGAGGCGAAACTGCTGGTGAGCACAAGCACGACGATTGCAAGACAACGCATGGGGACTCCTCCCCAGAGACCCTACAACCGGAACGCCTGGGTGCACAGGGAAAACAAAGAAAAACGGCGACCCATGAAGGGCCGCCGTCTTGATCAGTACTCGGACTTGTTCAATTCAGCAGTTGTTGCCGAAGTTCGCCAGCACGAGGTTCAGGTCGGCGAGATCGACCGTGCCGCTGCCGTCTACATCGCCGTTGCTCGTGGCCGAACCGAAGTTCGCCAGCACGAGGTTCAGGTCAGCGAGGTCAACGCTGTTGTCGCCGTTGGCATCGCCAACGCAGTCACCACCGCAATCGACAACCCACTCGACCAGACCAGTCGCCGAACCAGCGCCGGGGGCGGTGCCGTTGCCCGCGGAGGTGAAGGCACCACCGATCATGAGGCCGCGATCCGTCGCGGCGATCGCGCTGGGGTTCTCATCACCGGCAGCCCCACCGAAGCCGTCACCGACCTCGACCCAGCTCGAACCGGTCCACTTCGCAAACTTGCGAGCCATGCCGAGGTTGTCCTGCTCGAAGTTGCCGACGGCGTAGAGTTCGCCGTTGTAGACCTCGAAATCTCGAACCTCACGACCCGCCTGGGGGAAACCGGGCAGAGCTTCCCACTGCGAGCCGTCCCAGCGAGCAACCGTTGGCGACACGGTTCCCGATTGTGAACCGAGGCGATCGAAGCGACCGCCGACATAGAGCTTCTCGCCCGAACCATCATCGAAGACCTCGAGGGCGAGCACCTGCGAAACGATGCTGGTTGCACGGAAGACACCGCCGCCAACACTCGAGAAGTTCGTTCCATCCCAACGCATGATGTTGTTCGATTCGACGATCGGGTTGTTCGGATCTTCCGGATCCGCATCGAACGAGGAGAATCGCCCGGCGAAGTACACATCTCCCTTGTATTCGGCCAACTCAATGATCACCGGAGCAACCAAACCGCCGAATTCGTTGGACCAGGTTGTCCAGGTCGTGCCGTCCCAAGTCGCGAAGGTGGGCTTTTGGACTATGCCGCCGCCATCGATGTAACCGCCGTTGCCGCCGGTCACGAGCAACCCGTTGTAATCCAGGCCATCCCACATGAAATCGAAGGTGCCAGTGAAGGGGCTCCCGGGAATCGCGGAAACCTTCGTGCCGTCCCACCGAACCAGTCCCTTGGAATTGGGCAATTCATTCCCGTCGACCGTAACGGAGTTGAATGAACCACAGATGTACACCTGCTCGCCATTGCCATCGTCATATGTGAAGAACCCAGCCACGAAGTTATCCGGCACCGCAGTGCCGAGTCCGGAGACTTCGCCGGTCAGGACGTTGTACCGAGCAAGGCGGGTGGTGTTGGTCATCCCGGCCACGCTGCTGAAGCCACCGCCAATGAAAATCTCATCGCCGATCCGCTCAAGACCGGAGACAGAGCCGCCTTCGGCTCCGGGCTGACCGATGGTCGTATCCCAAGTCGGGCAAATCTCGATCGGACCAGCCGACACGACACTCGTCCCAAAGCCAGCCAGCGAAGCGACAACACATGCTGCAGAAATGCGTGATTTCATGATAAGAAATTCTCCCTATTCTTCTTGCAAAATGCAGGAAATTGACACGGGCCTGTGCAACAAATCCAAGCAACCGTTCCTGCAAATAGAACCTTACCCGCAAAACCACTGGGTGCCCGTAAATTGCACTCCGTTTGGAACAGGAGCCGATTTTTGCCACGCTACCCACCAGTGTGGGGTGGGGGATCAAAACCAAGAAAGCGAGCCCTTGAAGAGCTCGCTTCCGGAGTACCCCCCTCAGGACTCGAACCTGAAACCCGCTGATTAAGAGTCAGGTCATACAGACCCTATGGCTTAACAGGGAACCTACCGATAGGTACGGTAAATCATTGACTCACAGCCACTTGGGCGCGATAGTTTTCTGCGGCTCCGATGATTTCGGTAGCTGTCAGTAGCTATCGAACCCCTGATTTGCGCACCTGAGGCGCGCCTGAGAGAGGCCCGATGTTCAACAAACAATTCCCCTTCGGGGACAAGTGGTTAGAAAATGTCACCCGTAGCGAGCTGTTCACCGCAGCCCAAGACTGCATGGCGGCAGCCCAGAGATTTCGCCTACGGGCTGAGGTCTTGGCGACCGCAGCCGATCGGCTCGATGAGATACACCAGAAAATCGGAGATGCGCCCACTCTAGGCGAAGCAGGGTTGCAACTCACTCTGCCTGAAATTGAAGCCCTACGAAATGCCTCTGACCTGCTCGATGAGAGCGATTTGAACGCTTCACGAGACGCGGCGTGGGGGTCGCTAGAGGATGAGCAATGACCCACGCCCGAACTGGCCGCAAAGCGAAGCGTCCGAAACCCATCAACAGCGATGACGATATCCGCGCCCTGAAGATCCCTTCCAAGGGCAGGTGGGATTACGCGGTGGCGATGCAACC
>JBICHT010000081.1:0-62073 GCA_043101125.1 Phycisphaerales bacterium JB050
GGATCGAGACCGCCGGGGCCGCGGGCGGTCGATCCCTCCGCTCGACCTACGCGTGTCGCCCGATCGATGTGGCCCCGATCCTGGAGGATCACCTCTTCGGGCGCGAATTCGGTGTGATCCTGACCTCGGCAACGCTGACGACGAAGCGAGGCGTGTTCGACCACGCGAAAGCGAAACTCGGCTGCGGCGATGCGAAGACACTCGCGCTGGGAAGCCCGTTCGACTACCCGGAGCAGGTTGAGTTGTTTGTTCACCCTGATCTTCCCGACCCGCGCGATCCCTCGCACGATGGCAAGGTCGCGGCGGTGGTCGCCGAACACCTGCGCGAGACCGACGGCGGTGCCTTTGTGCTCTGCACCAGTTTTCGTATGGTGCAGACGCTAGCTCGCCTGCTCGAAGACGAACTGCACGGTCTGGGCATGCCGTTGTGGGTGCAGGGGCGCGACGGCAGCCGAGCGGCCATCTTGGACGGCTTTCGTGAGAACGAGCGATCGGTGCTGTTGGGTACATCGAGTTTCTGGCAGGGTGTGGATGTTCAGGGGCAGAACCTCCGCAATGTGATCATCACGAGGCTGCCCTTCGACCCTCCGGATCGTCCGGTTATCGAGGCCCGCAGCGAGGTCATCAAAAGACAGGGCGGGAGCCCGTTCATGGACGACGCTTTGCCTCGGGCGGTCATCCGCTTCAAGCAGGGGTTCGGACGCCTGATCCGCAGCGCCAGCGATCACGGGCGGGTGGTCGTGCTCGATCCCAGGGTGGTGACGACCCGATACGGCAGGGCGTTTCTTGAGGCTCTCCCCGAGGGGGTCGAGCCCCAGATCCGGTCAGTGGAACGCCCATAGCGGGTCGCTGAGCGGGTATCCTGCCCCGTTCAGGAGATCGAGGCCCGCGTGGCCTGTTTCCGGCTGAATTCCGACCGATTCCGACGCCTATTGGGGAGAGCGAGACCATGCTCGGCAAAGTGTTCAAGGCTTACGACATCCGCAGCACATACCCGAACCCCTTGAATGAGGATCTGGCCTGGCAGATCGGGCTGGGGTGCGCCGAGTTCCTGCTCGGAGAAGCCGCGGCTGAGGGGCAAACCACCCCGATGATGCAGAACCTCGTCGTCGGGCACGACATGAGAAAGAGCAGCCCGTCGCTCCGTGATTCGCTCATTCAGGGCATCATCGACGGCGGCGGGCATGTGATTGATGTTGGTCTCGTGGACACCCCGTTCGTGTACTTCGCGATCAACCACCTCAAGTGCGCCGGCGGCATCCAGGTCACGGCCTCCCACAACCCCCCTCAGTACAACGGCTTCAAGATCAGCCGCCAGAAAGCCAAGCCCGTCGGCGAGATGAACGGCCTGGCCGACATTCGCAAGGCCGCGGCGCTGTCGGATATCCGCAAGCGCGGCGAGAAGACCGGGCGCATCGATCACAAGGATCTCTGGGACGCCTACCGCAAGCATGTGCTTCAGTTCTGCAACACCGGCGGCGAGAAACTCAAGGTCGTCATCGACGCCTCGAACGGCATGGCCGGCACGATGGTGCCCAAGGTGTTCGGCAAGGGCGGCGAAGGCATCGACGGGCTCGAAGTGGTCGAGCTCTACTTCGACAACTCGAAAGGCGAGTTCGTTCACGAGCCGAATCCGCTCGTGGCCTCGAACCTTGCCGACCTCCAGAAGAAAGTCACTGAGACCGGCGCTGACTTCGGCATCTGTTTCGATGGTGATGCCGACCGGCTCATGGTCGTGGATGAGAAAGGCGGCATCGTCGGGTGCGATCTGCTGACCGCTTTGATCGCCAAGTCTTTCCTTGACTCGAACCCCGGTTCGGCGATCGTGTACGACCTGCGATCAAGCAAGGCTTTGCAGGAAGACATCGTCGCGGCGGGCGGCAAGCCGGTGCGCGGGCGTGTCGGGCATGTGTTCATGAAGGCGGCCCTCGCCGAGCACGGCGCGGTCTTCGGCGGCGAACTCAGCGGGCACTTTTACTTCCGCGACAACTTCAACGCCGACTCCGGCGCGATCGCCATGGCGGTCATGCTCACGCTGGCCGCGGAAATCAAGAAGAGCGGCAAGACCATCAGCGAGATGATCGCGCCGATCGCACGCTATGCCCAATCCGGCGAACAGAACTTCGAGAACGAAGAAAAAGACCTCACCCTCGAAGAACTGAAGGAAACCTACGCGGATCGCGGCACCATCGATGAGCTCGACGGCGTGACCGTGGACTGCTTCGACAGCGAGGGCTGGTGGTGCAATGTCCGCAAGAGCAACACCGAACCGCTGCTTCGCCTGAACCTCGAAGCGCGGACGCCAGAACTCTGTGACAAGATGGTCGAGGAGATCGCCGCGATGCTCGGCGAGCCCGTGGCCCACTGAGGGCTGAGCAGGAGCACCTGTGAGAGTTCTCGTAACCGGTTGCCACGGCAAGATCGGAACCGCGGTGTGCGATCTGCTCGCCGCACGCGGGGATGGTGTGTTCGGCATCGATCGTCGCGGTGTGACTCACTCGCGATGGGCATCAACGGCGGATTCGCTGATCGATCCGTACGCGATCCATCGCGCGTTCGAGGCTGCCGGGCGCGAGATCGGGCTGATTGATGCAGTGGTGCATCTGGCCAACCACACCAATGTCCACGCCGCGACCCCGGAGCAGGTGCTGCGCGAGAACCTCGCGGTGAACGCGAGCGTGTTTCAGTCATCACTCGAACGAGGGGTGAAGCGGATCGTGTTCGCCAGTTCCGTGCAGGCGGTGCTGGGTGGCATCGGGCGGGCCTCGGATGACCCTCGAGTGACGCGACCGCTCGCGCTGCCCATCAACGAACAGCTCCACCCCCGCCCGACGAACGGCTACGGCCTCAGCAAACTGCTGTCCGAGCAGATGCTCGATGGGCTCACGGCCCGGCTCTACGACGAGCAGGCGGGCACGAGCGCGGTCAGCCTCCGTATGCCCTATGTGCTCGATCCGGGGAGCTTTGAAGGCTGGGCGTCGCGAGGCCCGGGCAGCCACGACTACCGCTGGGGCGGCTGTGAGTGCTTCTCATATATCCACCTCGACGACATCGCCGAGGCCTGCGTCGCGGCCATCGATGCACCGCTCCCCAGCCCGCACGAAGTGTTCTGGATCGCTGCCCCCGATCCCCGGGTTGCGGAATCCGTCGAGCAGATTGCCCAAGAACACTTCGGCGGCGTGCCTGGTGTCGAGGCGGCGATCGCTGCAGATTCGTTCATGGATTGCAGCAAGGCCGGCCGACTGCTGGGGTGGGAACCGAAGCGGATTCTGCGCGATCGCCGGGCCGATATCGTCGGGTCCCACTGATTCGGCTAGGATTCGACGAACCGCGGAGCCATGGGAGGGCACGACCGGCATGAATATCGCCAGCTTCCTCGAACACTGGGGCATTTCGGAAAACCCGTTCCACGCCGAAGAGGCGCGCCACGACCCGGTTTTCGCACGCCTCGACGAACGCCAGACTGCCCACCCCGACTTTGAAAAGATCGTCGGCGATCTCGCCAGCCCGTCCTCCTCGATCATCTTCGGCGAAAAAGGCAGCGGCAAGACCGCCATCCGCATCCAACTCGCCGATCGCATCGGTCGGCACAACGCCAGCGCCCCTGATCGCAGCGTCTTCCTGATTCCCTACGACGACCTGAACCCCGTGCTCGATCGTTTCGCGGCCCGCGCCGGTCTTCGCACCGGTTCGCCAACGCCCGATGTCGTCAAGGCTTTCTCCAAACTGCGCCTGGTCGATCACATCGATGCGATCCTGCAGACCTCCGTCACGAAGTTGGCCGATGAGATTCTCGGGCAGGCGAGCAGCGGGGCGGACGACCACGACCGGATGCTCGATCCGCAGCGGGTTCAGTCGCTGCGGAAGGCCGACGCCGAAACCAAACGCCAACTCCTGCTGCTCGCCGCGTTGTACGACCGTTCGCCGTCCGCGGTCGATCGGCTCCGCAAACTGAAGAAAGCGATCCGCAGCGCGGCGGACTGGCCCAAGCGCTGGTGGACGCTCGCGGCGTGGTTCGGCTGGATCCCGACCGCGCTGGTCATCGCCGCGGCTGTCCAACTCGACCCGGAGCGGAACTACCAGCAGTGGTGGATGTACGCCCTCGGCGCGACCATCGGCCTATGGCTGGTCCTGATCCTCAAGCGGTACGCGTGGGATCGACTGAAACTCAGCCGTGTCGCCAAGAAACTGCACCGGCAGATCCGAACCGCCGCGCGGGACCACGAATCGATCGGTGCGGCCCTCGACCTGGTGCCGAATCTGTCCACCGACAGCGCTCGTCTGCCGCTCTCCGGTCAGGACGATGAGCGGTACGCGCTGATGAACTCGCTGCTGCGTGTGCTCGGCGCGATGGGCTTCACCGGTGCGATCGTGCTGGTGGACCGCATGGACGAACCAACGCTGATCAGCGGCGACCCGCAGCGGATGCGCCCGGTGGTCTGGCCCCTGCTCAACAACAAGTTCCTACAGATGCCGCGGATCGGTGTGAAGGCGCTGTTGCCTTTGGAACTGCGCCACGAACTGTTCCGCGAGTCGAGCGCGTTCTTCCAGGAAGCCCGGCTCGACAAGCAGTCGCTGGTCGAGCGGCTCACTTGGACCGGCTCGATGCTCTACGACCTGTGCACCGCCCGCCTCAACGCCTGCCGCGTGGAATCCGATGGGAATTTGTCACTCTCGGACCTGTTCGCCAGCGATGTGAATCGGCAGGACATCGTCGACGCCCTCGACCAGATGCACCAGCCGCGCGATGCGTTCAAACTCATGTACCAGTGCATCAGCGAGCACTGCCAGAACACGACGCGCGAGCAGGCGGGCGACGACGCTGATGCGGGCTACCGCATCCCGCGCCTGACGCTCGAGACCGTGCGCAAGCAGCAGGCCGAGCGGGTGCAGATGTTCTACCGGGGCATCCGGCCGGCGTGAGTGGCTTCTCCTTGGGTGCCGTGGTCGGAGCCCGACGAAGTCGGGCGCAGGCCACGCGGATGGCGGCTTGGTCTGGCAGAGTGACCGCTGCTCGCCATGCTGCGGAAGGCTCCTCGTGGGCTACGCTTCGCGTAGACCACGCCACCCGACCGGAGTATTTACTCCCCCGGAATGTAACTGATCACGCCTTCCCAGGGTGAACTCGCCGTCGCGTACAGGCGCTTGGCGATCCGCCCCGCGAGGTAACTCTGCCGACCCGCTTCGCAGGCCTTGCGCATCGCATGGGCCATCATCACCGGGTCCTTCGCGTGGGCGATGGCGGTGTTGAGCAGCACGCCATCGGCGCCAAGTTCCATCGCCACCGACACATCCGAGGCCGAGCCGACGCCCGCATCGACGATGACCGGGTACTCGGCATCCCCGGGCTTGGAGTCGATCGCCGCCTCGCCGCCCTTGAGCAGGTCGAGGCACAGGCGGATGTTGTTGCGGTTGAGCACGCCTTGGCCGGAACCGATGGGCGAGCCGGCGGGCATGACGCTGGTCGCGCCGGCTTCCTTCAGGCGCTGCGCGCTGATCGGGTCGTCGGAGGTGTAGCAGAGCACCTCGAAGCCATCGGCCACCAGTTCCTTGCAGGCTTCGATCGTCCCGACCGGGTCGGGCAGCAGGGTCTTCTTGTCGCCGAGTACTTCCAGTTTCACCCACGACGCCCCGGGGTTCCCCAATTGCTCCAGCAATTCCCGCCCCAGGCGCGACACCCGCACCGCGTCTTCTGCCGTGAAGCAGCCGGCGGTGTTGGGCAGGATCGTGTACCGGTCGGTGTCGATGAAATCCAGCAGCGACTCGCCGCGTTCGTTGAACAGACGCTCGCGCCGGACCGCGACCGTGACCACCTCGGCCCCGGAGGCCTCCAGAGCCTGTTTCATCACCGAGTTATCGGAATACTTGCCCGTCCCGACGATCAGGCGGCTGGTGAAGGTGCGCGAGCCGATCGAGAAGGGGCTCAGGCCCGGTTCGGTCGAAGCGTTGGAAGCGGTCGAGGTGGACATCCGTCCTCCTGGGTCTGAAGGGTGCAAGTCGATGGGCCGCCATTCTAGAGGCGGGCTCAAGGCCGTCGATCACGGGCCGTGGCACGAAATCGTGGGAAAACCGGCCCGGAATCCCTATCATACGACACCCCGCCAATCAAGGATTACGCCAAGGACCTCGCTCATGACCACGCAACTCAGCGGCCCGAATATTTCCACCGATTCCAACGGACGCGTCACGATCGACCAGAACCCGATCGACCCGCAGGCCGTCACCATTTCGGGCCTCGTCCTGAGCCCGTCCTACGGCCCAGGGGGCGCGGTTGAACCGAGCCAGATCACCGCTCTGCACAACATCGATCGGGACCTGCCCGCTCCGGGGACTTTCCCCTTCACGCGTGGTCTGTTCCCGCAGGGCTACCGCACCCGCCTATGGACCATGCGCCAGTTCGCCGGGTTCGGCTCCGCCGACGACACCAACAAGCGGTTCAAATACCTGCTCCAGCAGGCCAAGACCAAGACCGCCGCGAACACGGGGTTGTCCACGGCCTTCGACCTGCCGACCCTCATGGGGCGCGACTCCGACGATCCACTGTCCGCGGGCGAGGTCGGGCGCTGCGGCGTGGCGATCGACACCATCGAGGACATGCACCGGCTCTACGCCGACATCCCGATCGACGAGGTCACCGTCTCCCAGACCATCAACGGCCCGGCCTGTGTGATCTGGGCGATGTACATCGCCATGGCCCAGCAGCGGGGGATCGATATCGCCTCCCTCGGCGGTACGCTGCAGAACGACATCCTCAAGGAGTTCCACTCCCAGAACGAGTACATCTACCCGCCCGAGGCCTCGGTCAAACTGGTCGTCGATACCATCGAGTACCAGTCGCAGAACATGCCCAAGTGGAACTCGGTGTCCATCTCCGGCTACCACATCCGCGAATCCGGCTCGACGGCGACGCAGGAACTGGCTTTCACCCTTCGCGACGGCATGGAGTATGTCGAAGCCTGCCTCGAACGCGGCATGGACATCAACGAGTTCGGCCCGCGTCTGTCGTTCTTCTTTAACGCCCACAACGAGTTCTTCGAAGAGATCTGCAAACTCCGTGCCGCACGGCGGATCTGGGCCCGCGTGATGCGCGACCGCTACGGCGCGACCAACCCCAAGGCCTGGTACATGAAGACCCATGTCCAGACCGCCGGGTGTTCGCTGACCGAGCAGCAGCCGCTCAACAACATCGTCCGCGTCGCCTACCAGGCAATGGCCGGCGTCCTCGGCGGCTGCCAGTCGCTGCACACCGACTCGATGGACGAGACCCTCGGTCTGCCCACCGAGCAGGCGGTCACCGTGGCCCTGCGCACGCAGCAGATCCTCGCCCACGAGACCGGCATCACCCGCGTCACCGACCCGCTCGGCGGCTCATGGTTCATCGAGTCCCTCACGGACCAGATGGAAGCCGAAGCGTTGAACTACATCGACGACATCGATCGCATGGGCCTGAACGCCAAGCCCACGCGCGAACGCTTCACCGGCGACAACGCCGACCACCCGGCCTACTCCAAACAGGAGGGCTACGGCCAGGGCGTGGTCCAGGGCATCCACAAGGGCTACTTCCGTCGCCAGATCGCCGAGGCGGCGTACCGCTTCAGCGAGGAGTGCGAGGCGGGCGACCGGATCATCGTCGGTGTCAACGAGTATGTGGACACCGAGGAAGGCCGCCCGATCGACATCCTCGAGATCCCGCACCAGGTCGAGATCGATCAGGTCAACCAGCTCGAGGCGTTCAAGGCCAAGCGCGACGACGCGAAGGTTGAGAAGTCCCTCGACGCGATCCGCACCGCCTGCCAGGACAACGCCAATGTCATGCCCCAACTCATCCAGGGCGCCCACGACGGCTGCACCCTCGGCGAGATGGTGCAGGCGATGGCGGATATCTACGGGCGGTACTCGGGCGGGCCGGAGTGGTAAGGGATTTCATCGGATCGATTGCTGATGCCTTTGGCTCACGCTTGGGCGGGCGTGCAATGAGTCCCGGTGATCTTGCTTCCGCTCATTCGCGGTCTCACCACCCCCGGTTTGATTTTGACTACTGGGCGAAGCACTTCCCGGTGGATACCAGCAAAGCGTCAAAGCGTAAGCCTGTGTATCGAACCAAGGATGGCGAGCTCGTAGACCTTCGCGAAGTGAATTCGCCGATTGAGCTCGCGGAATCCGAGCAGGTACGGTGGGATCTGGCTCGGCGACTAAGACTCCGCGGCAAGCCAGCAGACATTTTTGTGTTTCGCGAGGGTGAGCCTCCAAGCCCATATCTGACGAAATTCGGGGGGCGGCCGTATTGGCCCGTCGGAAGACCAGTCCCGTTAGATGAGAGCGGTAATCCGATGCGGTTCATCGGACAGCTCTGCTTTCTCGACTCACTGGACATCATTGATCTGGAGCTGCCTGGTGAGGTTCTTGTGATCTTTGATTCGTGGGCTCCGACTCAAGGTCATGAGAGATACGAGTCCTTCAGTGAGTCAAAAGCCGCGGTATGGGTGACGCGAGCCGAAGTGGAAGCATCCGGAATGGCGTCCGGGCTTGATTCATATCTCAACTTCGTCGCTCATGGCCAGATTCACAGAACCATGGACTACCACGCCCGACGAGCGTTTTACTATCTCGCTCAGCCTGCATTAGCGGCAACACGTGTTGGAAGAGGGGGCGATCACCCTCAGCGGAGACCCGACGAAGCACCCATCAATGAGGTGGGATGCGTCTATTCCTTCCGTGCGCCCCGTGTTTGGCCAGACCCGGCTGATCCGCACACGCTAAAGGACCACCGCGATTATGAGCACTGGACTGATCGATTCATGGAGATCATGATCGGCGATGTGGGTGGTATGTACTTCAACCTCGAAGACGACGGAACAGTGTCAATTGACGATTCATGCGGATAGTATCAGGCTGGATTACCCCAGCCGCTCTTTTTCACCCATATACGCCCGCAGCGGTTCCGGAATCGTCACCGAGCCGTCCTCGTTCTGATACATCTCCAGAATCGGGATCAGAATCCGCGGGCTCGCGGCGACGGTGTTGTTCAGCGAGTGGCAGAACACCGTCTGCTTCTTGCCGTCCTCACTCTCCTCGCGATAGCGCATGTTCAGGCGCCGGCACTGGAAGTCGTACAGGCGCGAGGCGCTGTGGGTCTCGCCGAACGCTCCGGTCGGGCGCCCGTTGGCGTCGAGGTCGCCGCGGCCCGGCATGAAGCATTCGATGTCGATCATGTCGGCGTTTTTCACGCCCAGGTCGCCCGTGCAGCACTGGAGCAGGCGGTAGGGCAGCCCCAGCGATTGCAGCAGGTCCTCGACGATCGCGATCATCTTCCGATGCCACTCGCGGCTGGCCTGCTCGTCGGCCTCGCAGATGACCACCTGCTCGACCTTGTCGAACTGGTGGATGCGGTACAGCCCGGCGGTGTCGCGACCGGCGGCCCCGGCCTCGCGCCGGAAGCAGGTGCTGACGGTGACATACTTCAGGGGCAGGTCGGCCTTGTCGAGGATCTCGTCGGCGTGCAGACCCATCAGCCCGACCTCGCCGGTGCCGGTGAGGTACATGTCGTGCCCCGCGCCGCGTTTGGATTCCTCGATGTGGTAGGTCTGTTCCTTGCCGCCCGGGAAGAAGCCGGTGCCCTCCATCGCCTCGCCGCGGACCAGCACGGGCACGCTCATGGGCTTGAAGCCGTGTTGGTCAACCATACGATCGAAGGCGTAGCGCAGGATGGCCTGGTGCAGGCGCATGCCGTCGCCGGTGAGGACATAACTGCGCGTGCCCGCGATCTTCACGCCCCGCTCGAAGTCCACCAGTCCAAGGGATTCGATCAGTTCGATGTGCGTCTTGGGCGCGAAGCCGCGGTTTTCCTCGAAGGACTTGGAGAGGTCGTAGCCGTCTGGCGCCCAGGTCGAAATTTCGACATTGTCATCCGCGCTCTCGCCGACGGGGACATCGTCATCGGGCGGCAGGGGGATCTGCAGCAGCAGGTCACGCAGTTCCGGCTCGAGGGCCGCGAGTTGTTCCTCGAACACGCTGACCTGCGTCTTCAGTTTGGCCGGGCGCTCGCGGAGTTCGGCGACCTCGGCCTCGATCGCGGCTTTCTCGTCGGCGCTGGCCGACTTCATCTTGCCCATGAGTTGGCCGATCTTCGGGCCGCTCTCCTTGGCGAGGCGGTTCTGCTCGGCCTTGAGGGTCTCTCGTTCGGTCGTCAGCGAGCGGATGTGGGTGTCGAGCTCGATGACGCGATCGATATCCACACTGACGCCCTTGCGCTGGGCGCCGAGTTTGAAGCGGTCGGGGTTTTCACGGAGGGCTTTGAGGTCGATCATGGGGCGGCGATGGTACCCGCGCCGCGTCGGCTTTGCCGAGCCTGGAGGACCTGATTACTCGCTGTCTTCCGGCGAAATGCCGCCGTTCTGCCCCGGCTGGGCGGCCCACAACATCTTGTGCATCAGCGTGGACCAGTAACTGCGCTTCGGATTCCGGACGAGACGGAGCGGTCGTTCCAGCCGGGCGAACCGGAGGGTGTCTCCGGTCCGGAGTGAATACAACACCTGGCCGTCGAGCACGAGCGCCGTGCCGTCGATGGCCTCGCCGGCGCAATCCGGGCTGGAGTTGGCCCGGAGCATATCGAGCGTGATCTGGGTCTTCCCGGCAACCACCAGTGGGCGGAAGCCCAGCGAGTGGGCGGCGATGGGCGTGATCGCGATGGCCTCGAGCGAGGGCGAGATGATCGGCCCGCCCGCCGAGACGCTGTACGCCGTGGAGCCGGTGGGGGTGGAGACGATCAGCCCGTCCCCCTTGATGTGCGGCCCGGCGACGCCGTCCAGCGAGAGGTGCATCTCGATCATGCGGAACGGCGGGCCGGCGGTGATTGCGCAATCGTTGAGGGCGACGCCTTGAAACCGCGGGGTCGGCCGATCGGCGGAATACACCGACACCGAAAGCATCAGGCGGTTGCGACACTCAAGCGAGTCGCCGTTGAGCAGGTACGACGATTGTGCACGAAGCCCGTCGAGGTCGTATTCGGCGAGAAAACCGAGGTGTCCGAAATTCACGCCGACGACCGGCAGCCCGAGATGCACCGTACGCCGGGCCTGGGAGAGCAAGGTGCCGTCGCCGCCGAGCACCATGATGAGATCGGCACCCATCGCATCGGGGAGCGGCGAGTCGTCTTCGGTGTCGAGTTCCGCGACGATCGACGAATGCTGATTCAGGATCGCACGGACCTCGTCGAGCGCATCAAGCACATTCGGCTTCGAGCGGTTGACGAGCAGGAGGACCGATCGGCTCACGACTGGACCCGTGGTTCGACAGGGCGGGTTTCGACCTGTTGCGAGGGCGAGGCGGGGTGACCGGCCAGCACCTCGCGCACGCTCGCCGCGATAGATGCCGCGTCCAGTCCGGCTTCCTCAAGCTGCTGATTGCGGCTGTTCTGGTAGATCCAGCCGTCGGGCAGAGCGAGGCGGGTCACCAAACGGGTATCGAGACCGAGGCGATTGCAGGCCTCGAGCACCTGCGTGCCGAAACCACCCTTGACCGAGTGGTCTTCGATGGTGACGACGGGAACGCCAGCGTTGAGCAGTTCGGTCAGGAGGGCTTCATCGACCGGCTTGGCGAAGCGAGCGTCGTAGACATCGGCTCGGATCTCCGGTTTCAGTCTTTCCGAGGCTTCCGCGGCGTTGAGCGCCATCACTCCGAAGCCGAGCAGGGCGATATCCGGCTCGTCATGCGTGATGAGCGGGCGTGCCTTGCCGAGTTCGAACGGCGGGCAGTCGGGCGTGACGAAGCGATCGGAGACCGAGTCGCGCGGGTAGCGGACGCAGGACAGGCCCGAATCCCAGTCTGCCATGAAGTCGAGGGCGAGGTTGAGCGATTGTTCGTCCATGGCCGCCATGAGCACGGCATCGGGCAGAGCCGAGAGGATCGCGACATCGCAGAAGCCGTGGTGGACCGCCCCGTCGCCTCCGACCAGTCCGGCGCGATCGAGGCAGAGGCGGACCGGCAGGCCCTGCAGGGCCACTTCCTGGAAGGCCTGATCGAAGGCCCGCTGCAGGAAGGTCGAGTAGACGGCGAAGAAGGGCTTGAGCCCGGTCTTGGCCATGCCCGCCATCATGTCCATCGCGTGTGATTCGCAGATGCCGACATCAAAGGTGCGATCCGGGAATTCCGCCGCGACCTTGTCGAGGCCGGTTCCGCCTGGCATTGCTGCGGTGCAGGAGACGACCTTTTCGTCGGCCTCCATGACGCGTGTGAGTCCTTCGGCGAACGCCGCGGTGAACGATCGTCCCTTGGAGACGATTTCGACACGACACGACTTGGGGTCGTAGGTGTGGGCAGCGGGGGAGTGGAAGGTGGTCGCGTCTTTCTCGGCGTAGTCGAGGCCCTTCCCTTTGATGGTTTTGACATGCAGCACCATCGGGCGGTCGAAGTCGCGGATCTCCGAGAGGAACTCGATCATCGAGGGCAGGTCGTGTCCGTCGACGGGGCCGACGGTGAGCAGGCCGAAGTTCTCGAACCAGGAGTGTTCGGCGACACCAGCCTTCATGGCCTCGGTCATGCGATGGTACGCCTCGGCGACGCGCGATCCGCCGGGCATGTGCCTGAGCACGCGCTTGGCCCGGCGCTTCATGCCACCGTACAGCGGGTTGATGCGCATCCGGTCGAAGTAGGCCGCCAACGCGCCCTGCGGCTTGCTGATGGACATGCCGTTGTCGTTGAGGACGATCAGGAACTGGCGGTTGAGCGTGCCGGCGTTGTTCAGGCCCTCCATCGCCACGCCATTGACGATCGAGGCGTCGCCGATGAGGGAAACGATGCGCCGGCCTTTGGCGTTCTTCTGCGGGTCAAAGGCTTCGCCGTTGAGAGAGTCGCCGCGTGCCATACCAACGGCAGTCGAAATCGCGGTGCCGGCGTGACCGACGCTAAAGAGGTCGTACGACGATTCCTTGGGTTCCGGGAAGCCAGCCATGCCATCGCGGGTACGGAGTCCCGAAATCATGTTCAGGCGACCGGTCAGCAACTTATGGGGATAGCACTGGTGTCCGACATCGAAGAGCAGGCGGTCGTGTCCGAAGTCAAAGACATAGTGCAGGGCGATCGTCAATTCGACGACCCCCAGGTTCGGCGCGAGGTGACCGCCCGACTGGGTCACCTTGCTGATGATGGTGTCCCGGATCTCCTGCGCAAGCGTGGGAAGTTGGTCGATCTTGAGTGCCTTGAGATCGGCCGGAGAAGCGATGGTCGGCAGGATGGTCACGCGAGCTTCTCCCCTAACATACTGGTACTGGTCCGGAGACCACAGTTTTCAATCTTCCTTGAAACATTCTAGCCGCGATGCGTCCATTCGTCGCCTCTCGGCTCATCAGGACTATTTGGTACGGATTGCGAGTGCGTTGCAGATTTCCCGAAGTGGTCCGGCTTCGTTTCCGAGCCGAGAGAGTGCCGCGGAGGCCTGTTCCTGAAGATGACGAACCTCAGCCCGCGCGGGTTCGATTCCGAGTACCCCAGGGTAGGTCAGTTTCCCGGCCTCGCGGTCCTTGCCGGTGGCCTTGCCGACATGCTCGGGGGACTGCTCCTCATCCAGCAGATCGTCCACGATCTGGAACATCAGGCCGATCGCCTCGGCGTAATCGGTGATCGCTCTGAGTTCTTCCGAATCGTCTTCAGCCCCAGCGCAGATCGCCCCGATGCGACAACTCGCACGGATCAGGGCTCCTGTTTTGCCCGTGTGCACTCGTTTCAGGCGTTCGAGTGGCGAGGCGCGCTCCCAGCCCGCATCACCATCGCCCCCCAGAGTGTCGAGGACCTGCCCGGCGATCATGTCTGTGCAAGCGGTTGAAAGTTCTCGGACGCAGCGATCGGGAGCCGCCCCGCGCTGTGCCATTTCAAACGCCAAACTCATCAGGGCATCACCCGCCAGGAGAGCCATGGGTTCGCCGAACGCGATGTGTGCCGTTGGGCGCCCCCGGCGCAATTCATCGTTGTCGAGGGCAGGCAGGTCGTCGTGGACGAGGCTGAAGGCGTGGATCATCTCGACCGCACAGGCTCCGGGTAGCGCGGCTTCTTCCGTGCCGCCCAGTGCCTTGCAACAGGCGATCGTCAGTTGGGGCCTGGCCCGCTTGCCCGGTCCGAGAAGGGCGTATCGCACGGCACCATCGAGGTTTGTGGGTAGCCCGCGCTCTTCGAGAAACGCGCTCAAACAGCGGTCGACCGTTTGCCGGATCTCGTCCGCCGCTTCTTCGGGTTGTGCCTGCATACTCGTCATAGCCTGGATTGTTCGCTGCTCATGCCGGTTCGGATGCTTCGGTTCGGAGCAGAGGATATGGCTGCATCCGGAAGACCACAACGCTCGGCTGCAGCCGATCCACCTGCCGGGGTATGATCTGCCCGTGCCCGATGCAATCGAACAGGTCATCAGTATCTTCCAGCGCGGCGGCTGGGTCATGTGGCCGTTGCTGCTGCTCAGCGTGGTCTCGGTCGCGATTTCTCTTGAACGGGCAATGTACTGGCTGCGTCTCCACCGCCGAGGATACCGGGCCCGTCTTCAAGGCCTCGCCGATCTGCTCCGAACCGGTGATCAGAGCAGAGCGAACGCGGCAGCAGCCCGAGATCACACGCTGTATGGGGCTGTTGCCTCAGAATTGGCCGATCGGCGCTGGGTTGCCGACGCCGCGACGGTCGAGTTCACCGAACGGTTTCGCCCGGACTTTGAGCGGTTCAACGCGGTCCTTGCCACGATCGTGACCGCCTCGCCGCTTCTCGGCATTCTCGGCACGGTTCTGGGCATCATCCGGTCGTTTGAGTTGCTCGGCACGGGGGAGGCCATCGGAGACATCTCGGGCGTCGCGGCGGGCATCGCCGAGGCGTTGATCACCACCGCCTTCGGTCTCATTGTCGCGCTCGTGTCGCTCTTTCCCTGGATGGTGTTCCGGGCTCAGGCTGATCGGTGCATCGGGCAGATCGAGCGTCTGGTCGCGGCGGCGATCACCGGGCATGTCGCAGCACCGGCATCTCCAAAGGACGCTTCGCCAAAACCATGACCCGCAGGCCAGGGACGAACGATCAGTTTGTCGTGGTGGCGGTCTCGACCTGGTGCAGCAAGTCGTAGATCTCTTGCGGCTTTTCAGCCTGATACATCTTTTCGCGGAATTCTTCCGAGTACATAAGCCGGCTGATCCGCGCGAGCGCCTGGATGTGATCGCTGGTGCGATCGAGCGGACTGGCCAGCAGCACCACCAGTTTGACCGGTTTACCGTCAATCGAAGCAAAGTCGATTGGTTGCGCGGGCTTACCGATGGCCATGGTCAGGTCATTGACGCCATCGCATTTGCCATGGGGGATCGCCAGAGCATGCCCGATTCCGGTGGTGCGTGTGGACTCGCGCGCCCAGACTGCTTCCTTAAGCAGTTCCGGGTTGGTCACCTTTCCCGACTGAGCGAGCAGATCGACCAGTTCGTTGATTACGCCGCGCTTGTCGGTGGCCTCAAGGGGCACCGCGATGCAGTCCGGCGACAAGATGTCCAACAGATTCATAGGGGCTCTCGGAAGCTGAGATTCACTCGGTGTAGTCTGGCGGAACGAAATTCCAACCCCGTTATCATAGCCGGGCATTGCTCATGACGCATCCCGGTGGTGTTTTACCGGAGCAACACTGCGTACGAGCCGTCGGAATACTCCGTTGCAGGGCGTCCCGGGCCCCCGGAAGGCACTCGCCGGTGTTCACGCTCAACATCGAAGGAGTGCCATTTGGTGACCCACCGGGCGATCTCCTCGTTCTCTCGTGGATCGAGGCTGCAGGTGGAGTAGAGCAAGGCCCCTCCCGGTTTGCCCTGCCCGCGCGGGCGGAGCAGCGGGATGGCGTCGGCGATGATCTGGCGTTGCAGTCCGGTGAGTTCGGCGGTGCGTTCTTCCGAAGTTCGGTACTTGGCCTCCACACGCCGCGAAAGCACCCCGGTGTTGGAGCACGGCACATCGAGCAGAACCAGGTCCGCGGCCCCGTGGTGCTGGACGAGCTCCACATACGGGATCACACGCACATTCGGAACGCCTTCCATCGACCGCTTGAGGCTGTCGTAACGGGGGCGGTCGATGTCCGTCGCGATGATGGTCGCGTTCGGGAATGCCGCGGCGAGTTGGCGGGTCTTGGTGCCCAGTCCCGCGCAGGCGTCGATCACGATGTCCGGGGTGAGGTCAAGCACCGATTGCACGGCGAGCGACGATGCGGGGTCCTGAACCCAAAGGTCTTTCCGGTCCCGGAGCATTTCGGTCAGTTCCGCGCGGCTGCCGGTGAACACATGGTGGCCCGGCGCATCATGGACGATGCATACATCAGGTAGCGGGTCCGACGCGGCGGAAGTGTTCAGGATCGTCGGGGGCGTGGTGAGCCCGTGGATCGCCAGCGGGCGTGCCTCGCGCAGCGAAGTGGCCTTCACCCACTCTCGGAGCAGCGGGCTCGGCGTGCTGGTCACGATGGCGAGGCGATCGTGCGGATCCGAAGGGAGCAGGGGGCCAGCGAGCACGAGCGCGGTCCCGTCCTCCATGGGCAGTTCGTCACGCTGGTTTGACCAGGTCGCGCGAAAGAGTCTGCCGACATTGTCGGTCTCGAAGGTTTCCTTTGGAGCCGCCTGCGGATCGATTTTGCGTCCCTCATCGTCGAACAGTGCGTCCGGGTTTTCCGGTTTCGCGGCTTCAGGCTCTGCTCGACGGAGGTCGGCGATCAGTTTGCGGAGTACGGCGTTCACCATGCCGCCCGCGGCGCGACCCGCGTTGTACTTGGTCCACTCCACGGTCTCGTTCACCGCAGCGAATGCGGGCACACTGCGCATGAACAGGATCTGAGCCGCGCCGCACAGGAGGGCGGCCCGGGCTTCGTCCGGGGTGCGGTACCAGTCGCGTGAGAGATGGCGGTCCACGCACCATTTCAGCGTGTTCCACCTGCGGATCACGATGTCGTAGAGCGCATGGGCGAAGGCGGCGTCCCGCTCGCTGAGCCCCTCTTCTCCCGGAGTGGAGATCGCCAGATCGGGGAACTTGGGGACTTGCTTGGTCACCAGGGTGAGCACGCGCTCGCGGGCCGGGCTGCAGTTGCCAGGGCGGACGCGGACACGATCGCCGCTGTCGCGCGAGCGTCGGCTGTCGCGTGAGCGTGCGGCACGCTCACCGGGTGTGCCAACGGGAGCGTTCCGGAGCTTGCCTCTTCGAGGGCCGGGGCGATGGTCAGGACCGGAAGAATCAGAGGGGCGTGGCATGGTGTGTGTCCAAGGTGCGTGGAATCGAGGGGAAGCGGAACACAGGTGGCCTGTGGGGCCGGAACGGATTGTTTGTTGAGGCGGGAGCGGAAGTCCCGATGAGGAGGGAAAGGAGAGCCCGATGCCCGCTGCTATTCAACTTGAGGAATCAGAAACGCCGAGCGGTTGGCGGTTCATCGGTGAGGTTGAGAGCGGCGAGATCCGACGAAGGATCGAGATGGTGGTGTCCTGGGCGGACTACGAATACTGGGGGCGAGGTCTGGTAAGACCCATCGATGTGGCGCGATCGCTTCTCCGGGTTGCGATACGGACGGAAACTCTAAACGAACTCCCGGAGAAATTCGATGCGGCACGGCTTCGTCGCACAGTCGAGCGCTTTGACGAATTGGTCCGTGCCGAACTTGGTTTTGAAGAACTCAGCGGATAAGACGAAGACGGTCTTACTCCTCGTCCTCTTCGTTCACATTCAATCGCTCGAACCCGAGACGACGCGAGAGCGCTTCGAATGTGTACGGAGCCTCGGTCGAAAGACCGCGAGCCTGGCGAGTCACACGATCCATGATCACGCTGGAGCCTTCACGGAGGCGTTCCTGCGTCGTCGGTCGATAGGACTTGATGGCTGCCAGGCCGAGCGAGAGATTGCTCGGCATCAGGACACCTGCGGTACGAGCGTCCGCGGGCTGTTCTTCAATCGGAATGAGCGGGTTGAGCGAGCGAGCCTTGGAGATGACCCCTTCGGGGAAGTCGGAGTCGCGGAGTTCAATCAGTTCATCGCCACTCGAGGTCTGTACTGTCTCAAGACCGATGGTTACATCGAGGTACTGACGGGAATCTTCATGCCCGGCGAATCTCATGGAGTTGAACCACGCCAGCCCGCCGTCGGCGAACGCTTCGCGGAAGGTATCGGCACGCTGGGAGAGTTCTTCGTAACCACGCAGGGTGGCGAGGTCTTCGCGGACTTGGTCCTCAACTTCAGTAACCGATTCGGCTGGACCCTCGTTGCGCGTTTCAGTGATTCGCACAAACAGCAGGTCGTCGACCCCGCCGCTCACCGGGCTGACCAGCGGTCCGAAGAGCAGGCCTCGCTGGATGTCCATGCGATCATCGGCGGCGAATTCCTTGGCCCCCAACAAGACGAACGCAAAGTTGATGTGTTCGTTGGCAGTGATCTCGAAGCGAGTCGCGCCGAACTGAGAGGTGCGCAGGTCTGCTTCGTTCTGAAACTCTTCGGTCACAGGGAAAATCGTGATGAGCGAATCGGCGGCCTCTCCTTCGAGGCCAGACGATTCCCGTGCGACTTCGGCGTAGGTTTCGAGTGCGGGACCGACATAGCCTTCGGGGACCACACGGTATCGCTCGGCAGAGGGGTCCTTGTCGAGGGTCTGTTCCGCGCGGGTGATTTCACGGGAGACATCGGCCGCAATTTTCTGGATCCGCTGCTGCGCGAGGGAGTTGAGGTAATCGGTGCGTACGCGTGAGCGTGCCTCTTCGAAGGTTTGCGAGCCGTAATCGGACTGATTCCGTCGGAAATATTCGAGCAGATCAGCAGGTTCGGCGTCGAGCGACTCGAGGATCGCGCTGGCGTTGACACGGAGAAGCTCGTACTTCAAGCCATCGGGGAGCAGATATCCGAAACCGAAGTCACCCTCACCGGCCGCGATGTCGCGGTAGGTCTCGAAGTGTTCTTGCACCGCCTGGGGATCCAGTGAAGTGGGCTCCGGACGGAAGGCGCTGGCCGGGATGATGCCGATGTCCGCCGTGACTCGGTCGTACAAGTCCGCGGCGGCGAGTTGGATCTCGGGGATCGAATTACCGGCGAGCGAGTTGTAGGTTTCGAGCAGGCGAGCGATGCCGCGCAGTTTGGCGATCGCACGGTAGAAGAACAGTTCCGGGGTCCCGCCGCTGGTCGCCAATTCGAGATTGCTCAGGAAGCGGCTGTGGAAGAACTCGGTTTGAGTCTGCACCGCCTGCATCACCTGATCATTGTTCTGGAACATGAACGGCTGCATCTGCATCAGTTGGAGAATCGATGACTTCGCAGCGTAGTCAGCAAAGAAATTCATGCTCGAAGCGCCGTCGGTCGGGCCGCCGACCAGGCCATACTTCTCGGCTTCGTGGAGCAGAAGCATCCAGTGATCGACATCCTGGATCTGCAAGGTTCGGACGGCCTCACCGAGGACCTGATTCACCAGTTGCCAGTCCTTCGCGGCCTCCTGGAAGTCCTGATAGCTCACGACTTCGCCGTCGATCCTGGCGTATGGAATATTGCTGGGTTTCTGGCCAAACTGCTGGATCGCTTGCGGAACCAGAAACGCAATCATGAGCAGGGAGCCGCCGACGACGAGGATCAGCATATTGTACTTGCGGAGAAACTTCAGCATGGTGCGTGGCTCTGCCTTACCGGGATCGCGGACAACGCGGGTTCAGGAATGAAAGCACCGGGCCCGCCGTGTCCAGCGGGCCCGGTCGCGAATGAGTTGTCGGGATTAACGGTAGAACTCGACGATCAGGTTGGTGTTCACATCGAACGGCACCTGGTCCGAGGTCGGCATGGAGGTCGGGCGGATCTGCAGCTCCGACGGCGTGAAGTCCAGCCATTCGGGCACGATGTGGCCGACGATGGATTCCATGTTGTCGCGGATGACGGCGTGGATGCGGGGCTTGAAGGTGATCACATCGCCGACGCTGATCTTGAAGCTCGGGCGGTCAACCTTGCGACCGTTCACAAGCACATGGCCGTGGACGACCATCTGGCGGGCGGCCCAGATCGTGCGGACGACGCCCGCGCGACGGACGACATTGTCCAGGCGCAGTTCGAGGAGCTGCAGGAGCACTTCGCCGGAGTTGCCCTTGAGTCGCTTCGCCTCGTCCATGTAACGACGGAACTGCTTCTCAAGGATGTTGTAGTGGTAACGCAGCTTCTGCTTTTCGTTGAGGCGCAGGCCGTAGTCACGCAGGCGACGCCCACGGTAGCCGTGGATGCCGTTGGGGTTGAGCTGACGCTTGGCGGTGTGCTTGGGGATGTCCGCGATCGGGGCGCCGACACGACGAGACAGTTTGACCTTGGGGCCGAGGTAACGGGCCATAGCAATTCTCCGTCTCCCGGGGGTACGCATGCCCTCGGGGTGCAACAGTGAGGCGATCCGCACCAACCTTGTCGCCGACGATGGCGAGGTGGTCAGTCAACCGGTGGCCGCGACTGCTGTCGGTTCCCGCTTGGATCCTGACTGGAGTTTGCGTGGGGTCGGATCCGGTCTGATTGAACGGAGCATTACATCGACAATCCGGGATATTGTCAATCCAAGCGTGGTCTTGGGAAAGTCGCGCGAAGGTCTCTGCGCCAGACCTCTCGCGTCGCTACGATGCTCCTTTGGCTACCCGCCCCCGACACCCTCTTATCGGACTTTATCCGCATGGCAGGCGATCGTTCCGCTGCGTGTCTCTCCCTCCCGGTCCTCAATCGAGTGGCCGGTGTGCTCACCCCCGGCAAGCGGTTCAGCGAATCAGAAGCCGCACACGCCCACGAAAAATGTGGAATTTTCGGTGTTTGGGGGGCTCAAAACCCGGCCCGGCTCGCGTACTTCGGACTCTTCAGTCTCCAGCATCGCGGGCAGGAATCCGCGGGCATCGTCTCGACGAACGGCCATCGCGTCATGCGCAAGGCCGGGATGGGCCTCGTCGCCAATGTCTTCTCACCAGCGGATCTCAAGGAACTCGACGATTTCGCCGGCGACCGCATGGCGATTGCTGGTGAGGCCGGCGGCGCGATCGGGCACAATCGCTACTCGACCACCGGCGCCTCCGCCGATGCGAACACCCAGCCCTTCACCGGCCATTACCGGGGTGGGCCGGTCGCCATCGCCCATAACGGCAATGTGACCAACGCCATTCAAATCCGGAAAGACCTCGAGAACGCCGGGCACGCCTTCCACGGCTCCAGTGACACCGAGGTGATGTTCCAACTCATCGCGGCGATGAGTTCGCAGGACAACTCGGAAGATTCGCTGGCCGAAGCCCTCGCGCAGTTCGAGGGCGCGTTCAGCATTCTTCTGCTCAGCAAAAGCAGGCTCGAGGCCGCGCGCGATCCGTGGGGGTGGCGCCCGCTGGTCATCGGGCGTCTTGGGGAAGACGAACGGGGGCGTCGGCCGTATGTCATCGCCAGCGAGACCATCGCGCTTGATGTGGTCGGGGCAGAGTTCATCCGCGAGGTCGAGCCGGGCGAGATCGTCAGCATCGACGACGACGGCCTGACCTCGCGCCGATTCGCCGAGCCGGTGCCCCGTCGGGCGCACTGTGTGTTCGAGCATGTGTACTTCGCCAGCCCGGCGAGCAATGTCTTCGGCAACACCGTGCAGCGCGTGCGCGAACGACTCGGCGAGCGGTTGGCCGAAGAAGCACCGGTCGAGGCCGATGCGGTGCTGCCGATGCCCGACTCCGGCCGGTCTGCCGCGACGGGGTTTGCGCGCCAGTCCGGTCTGCCGTATCGCGAGGGGATCATCCCGAACCGGTATGTCGGGCGCACCTTCATCAAGCCGACCAACGCCGAGCGCGTCGATGCCGTGCGACTGAAACTCAATGTGATCTCCGAGGTCGTCAAGGACCAGCGCATTGTCATCGTGGACGACTCCATCGTGCGCGGCACGACCACCAAGGCCAAGATGGACCAACTCCGGGCCGCGGGCGCGAAGGAGATCCATCTGCGCATCTCGTGCCCACCGATCACGAACCCGTGCTACTTCGGCGTGGACTTCGCTTCACGCGACCAACTCATCGCGGCCCAACACTCGGTGGAAGAAATCCGCCAGATCCTTGGCGTGGACAGCCTGCACTACCTCTCGCTCGAGGGCCTGCTGGATGTGGCTCGTTCCGATTCGGTCGAGCCAGAGCACTTCTGCACCGCCTGCTACAGCGGCGACTACCGCATCAGCGTCGATCCGAAGCACTCGAAAGAGATTCTGGAAGCGAACTGCTGAGGGTCAGGTCCCCACGCCCTCATGCCTCAACTGCCCGCACGCCGCGGCGATGTCGCGCCCTCGGCTGGCCCTGATGTGGGCGTTCAGGTGGCGCTCGCGCAGGATGTCCTGGAAGCGGCGCACATCCGGGGTTGAAGGGCGTTCGAACGGCATGCCTGCAACCTCGTTGTAGCGGATGAGGTTGATGTTGGCCCGGAGCTTCTTGGCGACGACGGCGAGTTCCTCGGCGTGCTCGGGCCGGTCGTTCACGCCGCGAAGCAGGATGTATTCCAGCGTGATCTCGCGACCGGTCTTGCTGAACCACTTGTTGCAGGCGGCGATGAGGTCCGCGATGGTCGTGTACTCGGCCCAGGGGATCAACTGGCGGCGCAGTTCGTCGTTCGGCGCGTGCAGCGAGAGTGCGAGCGTGACCGGCAGGTCGAGTTCATCGGCGAGGCGCGAGATGGCCTGTGGCAGGCCGACCGTGGACACGGTGATCTTGCGGGCGCTGATGCCCATGCCCCAGTCTGCGGCGAGGGCGCGGACCGCGCCGGTGACGGCCTTGAAGTTGGCCAGCGGCTCGCCCATGCCCATGAACACGATGTTGGAGATCCGCCCGACGCCTTCGAGGCGCGACAGACGCCAGACCTGCTCGACGATACGCCCGGTGGTCAGGTTGCCATCCAGCCCGCCGAGGCCGGACGCACAGAACTTGCAGCCGACCGGGCAACCGACCTGGCTGGAGATGCAGGCGGTCCGGCGGTACCCCGGCTCACCGGGCTGGCCCATCGGGATCATCACGCACTCGGTCTGGCGTTTGGGGTCGCCTGCTTCGTAGTCGAAGCCAGATGAGTTGAGGACGGGGAGAGAGGTGGAGAGCGTGCCCGCGAGCGGGTCGGCGACCTGCGCATCGGCCTCGTCGCCCATCTGCCACTGCACCAGCAGTTTCTGGGTGCCATCGGTGGCTCGTTGGTGGGCCATGACCTTGCCGGAGAGGAAGGTCATCTCTCGTGCGAGCGTCTCTCGTTCGAGTTTGGAGAGGTTGGACATCTCCTGTGGGTCGATGACACCCTTGGCGTAGACCCACTCCAGGATCTGTTTGGCACGGAACGGTTTCCAACCGCGATCCACGCACCACTGCGCAAGGGTTTCCGGAGTGAAATTGAAGATGTGGTTGGTGGGGTGCTTCACGAGGTGCTGCCCGATTCCGTTGCGGCGGGCGCACTGATGGTCACCGGCACGGTGCCGTACAGGTCTGGGGTCACCTGCCAGCGCCCGATCTGTACTCGGTGCTTCTCGGGCTCGATCCCACGCTGACGCATCTCGTCTCGAAGAGTTTTGGGCAATTGAAACTCTGTGGATTCATCGACGAGAGAGGCAACCTCAATTGCAGCGTCGTACTCGCGCACCAGCACGCGACAGAGTTGCTGGACCAGATCTTCAGGAACGGATGCTCCGGCCGTCACGAGCACGCGGTCCACGCCCACCAAGAGCGAACGATCGAGTTGCGTGACATCGTCGATGAGCACACCGGGCGTGCCGACATTCTGTGAGATTTCGGTGAGTCGTTTGGAGTTGCTGGAGGTCGTTGATCCGACCACCACGGTCAGGTCGCAGGACGGCGCAAGTTCCCGCACCGCGTGCTGGCGGTTGGTTGTTGCGTAGCAAATGTCGTCCGTGGGAGGGGCCTGGATGCCGGGGAACGCTCGCTTCAGGGCGTTGATGATGATGTCGGCATCGTCGGTGCTGAGGGTGGTCTGGGTGAGGTAGACGAGCTTGGTGGGATCGTCGATCTGTAAGTTGGGGATATCGTCCGGCGTTTCGACGACCTGGGTCTGTTCTGGGGCTTCGCCGCTTGTACCGATGATTTCCTGGTGGTCCGCATGGCCCACGAGCAGGATCTGGTACCCCCGCTTGGCGTATCGGATCGCTTCCATGTGAACCTTGGTCACCAGTGGGCAGGTCGCGTCGATGGCTTTGAGGTTCCGCTCCGCGGCCGCCGCGCGGACCTGCGGAGGGATCCCGTGGGCACTGAAGACCACATAGGCCTCCTCGGGGACCTCTTGGATGTCCTCGACGAAAATCACGCCCTCGTCCTGAAACCGCCGGACCACATGGGTATTGTGGACGATGTCGTGGTAGACATAGACCGGCCCGTCGACCAATTCGACGAGTTGTTCAACGACCTGGATGGCCATATGGACACCGGCGCAGAAGCCGCGTGGGTTGGCGAGTACGATCCGCATGATTCGATTCGGCTCCGGAAATCAGGTGATCCACAGTATACGCCAGCGACCGGTGAGACTTTGACCCAGACCGCCTCCCAAGCCCCAAGTACCGTACGCTCCGACCTCCGTCGTCGTGCGGCACGATCTGGTGAGAATTTCAGTGTCCTTTCACCGCTGCTCCCGCGAGACCTGGTCGACGACTTCGCGAGCGTGTACGCCTTTTGCCGCCGGGCGGACGACATCGCCGACAACACCGAGCCGACCACGGAGGGCAGGGAGGCTGCCCTCCAAAACCTCAAGGCATTCCGGGTGGCTCTTCAATCCCACCTGGATCCCGCAGTTGATCCGATCGAACACCCCGATGGCGCGATGCTTGCGGAACTCGCACGAACGGTGTCCCGCCGTCAGGTTCGACACGGGCATCTTTATCGGCTGCTCGATGCGTTCGAGCGGGATCAACGCCAGACTCGCTATGAGACCTGGGATGAACTGCTCTCGTACTGCGAGTGCTCGGCGAACCCGGTTGGGCGAATCGTGCTCGAAATGGGTGGGCTCGATACCACAGAGCCGACCGTGGCCGACATCGTGGCATGGTCCGACATGGTCTGCACCGCGCTGCAACTCACCAACCATTGGCAGGATGTACGCCGTGATCTGCTGGAACGGGATCGGGTGTACCTGCCGGAGCAGGAAACCGGCCTGACGGACGCAAGCCTGCGAGAGATGATCGCCGATCCAAAGAATCCCGAACTCCGAGTCCGCTTCATCCGATCGCTGCGACCGCTCGTTCAGCGGACGGAGTCGATGTACCGGGAGGCGAGGCCATTGGCGAAGGCGCTGGCTGATACCAACGCACGCCGGATCGCGCCTACGGTTCGCCTGCTGGCCTCCGGGGGAGAAGCGACACTCCGGAAAATTGAACGGACCGGGTGTACGACCCTGTTCAAACGCCCGGCCATCGGTCGCCTTACCAAGGCGGTGCTGGTGGGGCGTGCCGCCGTTGAAACTCGCCGACGCCGATAAAGTGCTCGCTGCACGGGTGATGGGAGCGTACGATGGATCGTATGGCCGACAATGGACCACTCAGCACCGTGGAACCCCGTATCACTTCGGATCGCGAGCCTCAAGCGGTCGGAGCGTTGCCTTCTGACCTTTCCGAGGCGGTCCAGCAGTCGTACCGGACCTGCGCGCAGATCGTTCGGGATCGGGCTAAGAATTTTTACCTCGGCCTGCGGCTGACTCCGGAGCCCAAGCGATCCGCGCTGTTCGCGGTGTACGCGTGGATGCGTGCCGCCGACGATATCGCGGACGCACCCATTTCGCCGGCCCTGTCTGTTCAGCGGCTTGCCGAGTTCCGCGAGACGACCAGCGCGGTGCTCTCCGGTGAGTTCAAGCGTGGTGCCGGTGCGAGCGACCAGGTCTGGCTTGCGTTCATCGACACGGTCCGTCGATACAAATTGCAACACACGGAATTTCTGCAAACCCTCGACGCGCTCGAACTCGATATCCACGCTGATGAATCGGTGGACATCAACGATCCGAGCACGATCAGGCCTCGTTTCAAAACAATCGATGGACTGCAGGATTACTGCTACGGTGTCGCTTCCACCGTCGGCATCATCTGCACTCGAATCTGGGGGATCCGTGAACACGCTGTTTGGGATGAGGCCCGCCCGCTCTCGATCGACCGCGGCTATGCGTTCCAATTGACCAACATTCTGCGTGATGTCCGCGCCGATTTCGAGGCCGGGCGCGTGTACATCCCGGAGGCGATGCTGGAAGCGCATCGGTTGACCGCACTCGATCTTGCGACATGGAACAAACCAGCAGAATGCGCCGCGTGTGTTCGGGAGTTTGCCGCCTTCGCCGAGAACTTTTATGAGCGGTCCGGCCGTCTTGATGACATCATCCATCCGGATGGCGCCCGACCGCTTTGGGCCATGACGCGTACATACCGGACCCTGCTGCAACGGATCATGGATAAGCCGAGCACCGTCGCCAGCGAACACGCCTGCTCCTTGCCCACCCGCGCGAAACTGACCATTCTTGCCGGAGCCATGCTCCGCAGGCGCGGGGAGTCGAGAGCGTGAGACGCGCGTCTGTCGCCGGACGGGTGCCCGGCAGCGCAACCGTCATCGGCGCAGGGCTTGCCGGGCTCGCCGCGGCGCTGCGACTCAGCGAACTCGGATGTCGCGTAACAGTGCTCGAAACGCGCCAGAAACTCGGCGGACGCGCAACCAGTTTCGATGATGCGAGATCCGGCATGCGGATCGACAACTGCCAGCATGTCGTGCTCGGCTGTTGCACGAACTATCGCGGCTTACTCGAAAGACTCGGCTTGGCTGATGCCCTCCGTTGGTATCGAACCACCCACTGGCTGGAACCCGGTGGGCGACACAGCGTCACTGGGCCGGGGCCGTTGCCCGCACCATTGCACGGAGCCACGCTGCTGTTCAGCGCACGCTTCCTCCCGATGAAGGACCGCCTCGCGATCGGGCGTGCGATGCTGGAGGCGATCCGAGAAGACCGTGCGGCCCTCGCGTGCAAGGCGTTCCGTACTTGGCTTGAACGACAGGAGCAGTCCGAGGTTGCCATCCGTCGCTTCTGGGAGCCGTTGGTCGTGAGTGCGTGCAACCTGCCGGTTGATCGCGTGGACCAGCAGGTTGCGCTGCATGTCGTCCAAGAAGGTTTTCTCGCGACGAGGCAATCTTCTGCCATTGGCGTGCCTCGGGTGCCGTTGATGGACCTCTACGAACCCGCACGCGAACGCATCGAAGCCGCGGGGGGGCGAGTCATCACCGGT
This sequence comes from Phycisphaerales bacterium JB050, assembly GCA_043101125.1. Lineage (GTDB taxonomy): Bacteria > Planctomycetota > Phycisphaerae > Phycisphaerales > UBA1924 > JANSXG01. Next base: position 27,212 of record JBICHT010000081.1, read on the forward strand.
GAGAGTGCTGCAGAAGCTACCGCCGACATGGTCCGCACCAAATCAGGAGCAATTCACCGCTCCGAAAGAGTGATCTGCGCAGTGCCCTTCGAACGGCTGCGATCGGTGCTCGGTGACGAGGTGGTGCAAGAGGATCCGGCCCTGTCTGGTCTCGACGAACTTCAGCACAGCCCGATCCTCGGCGTTCATCTGACCTTCGATCGCCCAGTGCTCATGCACCCGCACGCTGTTCTAGTGGACCGTCCGACGCAATGGCTTTTTCGCAAGGATGAAGCCGGGGCGGTGATCCATGCGGTCATCAGTGCCGCGGCCAACTGGATGAAGATGGATGAGCAGATGATCGTAGAGCGGGTGTGCGAAGACATCCGGGCCTGTGTTCCCGCCGCGCGGGGGGCGCAGCTCGTTTCGCATCGGGCGGTCAAAGAGAAGCGGGCGACCTTCGCGCCGACTCCAGAGGCTCGCGATTTGAGGCCGCCGACGCAGACAGGCTGCGGCGTCATCCTGGCAGGCTGTTATGTCCAGACCGGATGGCCCTCGACGATGGAAGGTGCGGTGCGATCGGGTGAAATGGCCGCGGCGGTTGCGTGCGGCTTGCCCAGAGATCGGTTTGTGAGCCCATCCCTCAAGCCTGCGTTGCTCTCGGCTCTGCTGGCCCGATCGTAAAGTGCCGATACTTGCCAAAAAAGAAAAACCCCGCTCAGTGGCGGGGTATGTGGTCCATTCTGAGGACGCTACTTACTCGGGGTTGGTCGGTGTCGCAGTGGACGCCTTGATCGCGGTCTCGACGAGCTGATCGAAGGCCTTGGGGTCTTCGATGGCGATCTGCGAAAGCATCTTGCGGTTGAGCATGATGCCCGAGTTCTTCAGGCCGTTCATGAACAGCGAGTAGCGTGTGCCACGCATGCGGCAAGCGGCGGTGATACGAGTGATCCACAGACGACGCATATCACGCTTGCGGGCGCGGCGGTCACGCCAGGCGAATGCACCGGCACGAGTCAGGGCGACCTTCGCCTGCTGGAAGTGCCGGGACTTGGTCCCGTAGTAACCACGGGCTTCGCGGAGTACGCGCTTGTGTGCACGCTTGCGGGCTGAACCTTTACGAACGCGTGGCATGGCAACGATCCTTTCTTCGGTGCCGGACGGAGCGAGCAGTGCTCGTCTTCTTCAGAACCCGGACGGCGATGAAGTCAATTGAATTCAGACAGATCCAAAACTCCTCCGGTCGGCAGTGCGATCGGTGCTGTCGCCGGGGAGAGAAAAACGAAAAAACAGAGAGCGACCGCCTCGGATTATTCCGACTTCGCGGCGGCGCGAGCGGCTTCGCGCATCTCCCGACGCTCGGCCGGGGAGGGGCTGCGACGCACGCTGCTGGACGACTGCTCGCGACCGCGAACCTTCGTGCCCAGCAGGCGGGTCAGGCGACGCGTGACCGCGGTCGACGCGTACGATTCCTTGCGCAGTCGGCGCAGACGCTTGGGCGACTTGTGCGAACGCAAGTGCTTGCAACCCGCTTTCTTGTGGTGGGCAAGACCGGTGCGGGTCAGGCGGATGCGCTTCATCAGGCCTTTGTGAGTCTTCATCTTCGGCATGGGGAGATCCCTTGTCTTTGCGGCCCGTGATCATTGGGCAATACAACGCCCATCCAGCGAGATCCGCTGGGTCGGGTCGGAGAGTGTATCGAGTCTTCTGGCAGCCCGCAATGCTCTCAAAACTGTCGAGGGCGACACTGAGGGCGTCTCAGGGGCCTACAAACGCATCGTTCGGGGCAGGACGCTCCGAACCCGTCAAGCGGACCTGCCTCGGATTACCCTCAAACGAGCGGGGGATCCAGATGTTGTCCTGACCAGATCGGGTTTGGAGTTCAGGGGTGTACGCGAAGTACACAGATAAGTCGGGAAGCAGGATGTTCTGCCCACGCTCGCGATGGTTCAGGCTGTTCTGGGTCGCATCGGCGATTTGACCCTGCATGGCCTGTTGGATGACCGGGGAGCGGTCGGCGAGGAGGATATTCACCCCCTGGTCAGAGAAGCGGGGGGGACGGTCGCCGAACAGTTGGTAGCTGTAGGACACCTGTTCCGGGCTCTGCCAGTCGGCTTCCAGTGTGTGGTCATCGTCGTGGGCGGCTCGACGGTTCCCAGGGCAGGCAAGTGCTTCGAGCGGTACATAGTCCTGACGCACCAGGACAAACAAATTGGCGGAATGGCTGCTGTTCGGGTTTCCGACCAACCACCATTGCGCAGTCCGCACTCTCGGTTGAGAGTCGCTTCCCTCGCCCGCGATATCCCGGGCCGGAAGTTGGCCATCGTGTTCATTGGCGAACATGGAGAAGCCGACACCCGCCCGCTGCATGTTCTGAGCGCACTGGATTTCCTCGGCCATCGTGCGGACTGAAAACAGCTGGGGGAACAGGATCGTCGTGCCGACCAGTAGGACAGCCGCGACCGCGATGAAATCGCTGAACCGGATTCCTCGTCGTGCACCAACTTCTGAGCTTGTTGGCGGTGTCATGCGGAATGGCCTCGTGGCACCGGCCTTCGCAGGCAGAGCGGCGAGCACCCGCTCGATGCGGGCCGCCCGTCCGCTTTCGGTTCTCTCCAAGGGCTCATCGAGCAGTTGAAGCACTCGCAGAGCCTCCACTGGCTCTTCACCAGAGGCGAAACAATCGACAGACCGCTCGCTGCCTGAGGAAAGCCTCGAGGCGACCAGCATGGCTTGCCCGATTGCCTCCGGCCTCGACTCGTCAAGGGCCCGTTCTTCGGCACGCGACAACCTGAGCAGCCCGAGGATCTCGAGTGCCCGAGAGCCGGAGCCAGATGCTGAAATGAAGGCTTCGCCCTCGCCACCAAACGCGGTGTCCAGAGCCGCCGCATCGCTCGACGACAACTTGCAACGGTCGTCCCCCTCGTTGTGCATGTCAGAGTGGCTCATGTGTGTGGTCCTACGACGCCCCGTATCGCAGGGTTCGCAACGCCAGCATGTCCGGCGTAAAAACTTCCGAGTGATGGCCGCCGGCTCACTCCCCGCCTCCGCTCAAACGATTCTCGGACGCCCACCGCCCATCGGCCTTGGCTTTTTCGACCTGGGCTTGCCACGCGGCACCGAAGTTCGCCACAGCAGAGTGGAGGCGACTTTTCACGGTACCGAGTGGGATATCGAACATGTCCGCGATCTGCTGATAACTCAGTCGCTGGAAATAGGCCAGAAGCAGGACTTCTTTCAACTTTGGCGAGAGCGTATCGATGGCCCGCTGGACCATCCGGGAGCGTTCCTCGTCGTCAAGCCCCGTACCCGGTCCCGGCATGTCAATCTCGAGAAGGTCCACAAAACGGGCTCCGTCGTCCCCTCCGATTTCTGCCGACAGACTGAGCGCCCGCCTGCGTTTCTGGCGACGGAGGGCGTCTCTGCCCTTGTTCGCGGCGACCGTGAACAGCCAGGGCTTGAGCCGCCGACTCGTATCGAAAGTGCTCAGGGACTCGTGGACCTGCAAAAAAGTGTCCTGGAACACATCGTCTGCGGATGCGGCATCTCCCATCAGGCGACGCAGGAATCGCATGAGGTCGTCGTGGTATCGCTCCAGAATCTCCCGGAATGCGTCCACATCACCGGCAAGGTAGTCCTCGGCGAGCTGTTCGTCTGAGCGAGGGTCGCTGCTCGTCATGGTCGCGCGTTTTACCTTCCTCTCGCGATTCCTCGCGGGTCGTCCCATGTCCGAAAACCAACCAAGTTCGGCACTTCCTTGACCGGTTCCCGGCTATCGGCATGATGGTAAGGGAGATTCCCGAATCCGTCCCTACGCGGATTCCGCGCGCCGGGTTCATTCTTGAGTCGACGCGTCCACTTTTATTAAAAGGTATGAACCCATGGCAGCACCAACTATCCGAACCGCCCTTGTATCGTCTGCCGCCGCATTGTGCCTCATGTGCGGTGCCTCGTTTGCTGCTTCTCAGCTCGCTCCCCCCCAGTACCCCGAAGGCGAGGCGGTCCCCCGTTCGATGACTCCTGAGGAACAGCGGTGGGTCGCGGATCATCCGATCGTTGCTCCGGAACGAGGCGCGACTCAGCCGCCCTCAGGCCATGATTTCCGTGCGACCGCCGAGTACGAGCCGGTCCACGGCATCTGTATGGCGTGGGAAGGATCGAGTTTCTGGACCGCCATCTTGCGCGAGATGGCCGTGGAGATCACGACCAAGGGCAACGCCTTCGTTTACATCGCCTGCGACACAACTTCTGAAGCCAATTCGGTTCGCAACTCGTTGAGCAGCGCCGGTGCTGATATGGACAAGGTCCAGACCATGGTGCGCATCACCGACTCCATTTGGATCCGTGACTACGGGCCGCGTTACATGTATCAAGGCAATGTTCGTGCCGTTGTCGACCACACCTACAATCGTCCACGCCCGAACGATAACACCTATAACGCGTGGTTCGCGCAGCAGCTTGGACATGCGTACTACGAACTCCCGCTCGTGCACGGCGGTGGCAATTACCACCTTAACTCCCAGTACACGGGGTTCTCGACCGAACTCATCGCCAACGAAAACCCGTCACTCACGGAATCTGAGATCCGCCAGATCTGGCTCGACTACCAGGGGATCGACACGCAGATTACTGATGCCTATCCCTCGTCCATCGATTCCACACAGCACATCGACATGTGGCTTCAGGTCATCGGCCCGCAGGCCGCGGTCATCAGTGACTGGCCCTTCAACAGCGGCTCGACGCAGGATCAGGTCGCAGATGCTCTCGCGGCTCAACTCATCGGCGAAGGGTGGACGATCACTCGGGTCCCCGCCCGGAGCATCAGCGGCACGCACTACACCTACACCAATGTCGTCATGTGCAACGACATCGTCCTTGTGCCGACCTACACAGTCGGCAGCGTCACGCAGCACAACCAAGAGGCGCTCGATGCATGGGCCGCAGCCATGCCCGACAAAACCATCATCCCGATCAACTGCCAGGACATCGTGTTCGCGGCTGGGGTCATGCACTGCATCACGATGCACATCCCCGCGCACCTCGGGGGTGACAACCCGACGGCATACCTTGAAACGCTACGAGGCGGTGAAACCCTCGACCCGGGCGACTCGGTCGAGCTCCGCTGGCTGACCGACACCGCCGAACCCGGCCAGTCGCTCACCATCTCGATCGATCTTTCGACGGATGGCGGCAAGACCTACACCACGCCGATCGCCTCGGGCGAAGCCGACGATGGCAGTTTCCTCTGGAGCGTTCCGGATATCGGCACCAGCCAGGCACGGGTCCGTGTGACCGCCGTGAACGGGAATTTTCTCTCCGGCTCAGACGCAAGCGTCGAAAACTTCACGATTACCGGCACGCCACTTTGCCCCGGCGACGGAACCGGAGACGGTGCCGTGGACCTCGCGGATCTGAACCTTGTGCTTGCGAATTTCGGTTCTTCCGGTCCCGAAGGCGATGTCGACGGGAGTGGGGGGGTTGATCTCTCCGACCTGAACCTTGTGCTCGCGAATTTCGGATGCTGAGAGGGGCTTACCGATTTCGGTCAAGTTCCCGGCAGGTTCCCGGATCCTGCTTCACCCTGAGCAGGATTGCTCCGATTTCCTGTGGCAGGAACCGCTGTTGGGAGATCTCAGCGACCAGTTCAGGGTTATCGGGTTCGTCGTATTCCAGAAAACAGGAACAACTGTGTGCAGATTTTCCTTGCAACCTCCGATTGTGGGCGGATAATGACGATACGAGACCTCCCGTACTGCCGTCTTGGCAGGGGGGATCGCGGAAGCAAGAGAAGAGAGAGAGATCCCAGATTTGTGTACCAACATCGCCAATCCAGGTGATTTGACCGGCTAAAACGCCCGGGGCTGACGCTCTGTGCGTTTGTTTTTTTCGTTCCCCTGCCGCATCCGGCCGGACCCCAGTGCTCTCGGGGTTGCGTCCGAACGGTTTGGGATGCTCTTGAGTGTGATTCGAAAGGAGTGAGAGCTGTGACTATGAAGTGTACTTGTAAGGCGTTGGTGGCCTTCGCAGGCGGGGTCGCGATGATCTCGTCGGCGGCTGTTGCCAGCCCGTCCACCTCGGACAAGGCTCCGGACCTGTCCACCGCCAACGGCCAGAAGCCCGCCAGCCAAACGATCTCGAAGGAGATGGTGAAGCCGGTGTTTACCCTCTCTGAGGGCAACGGCCTTCGCGGCACGAACGATGTCTGCGCCGGTGCTGAAAGCATCGACTGCGGTGCTTCGGTTGAAGCTGACCTGACCCTGGCCAGCCCCGGAGTCGACGAACCGTTCTCCTGCGCGATTGGCACCGAGAACACCAACACCCTGTGGTACTCGTTCGTCGCGACCGACAACGCCGCCACCATCTCGACCTGCAACACCGGCGTTGCCACCGACAGCACGGTCAACGTGTTCTCGGGCTCCTGCGGTGCTCTGGTTGAAATCGGTTGCTCCGAAGACACCTGCGGTGCTTCGGGCTTCCTCAGCAGCGCGACCGTCTCCGGTCTCACCGTTGGCGAAACCTACTATGTCCAGGTTGGCGCTTGGACCGCTGACACCGTCGGCACCTACACCGTCGAAGTCGATTGCTTCTTCCAAGAAGCCTGCGACGAGTGTGCTGATGGCAGCACTCCCGAAGGCGAGGCCATCCTCGTCGACGGCGACGATGACATCACCAACGGCGGTTGCAACAGCGACCCGAATGTCTTCGGTTCGATCTCGGTCGGCGAAACCGTTTGTGGTACCGCCAGCCTCTACCTCGACTCCACCAGTGCCGCGGTTCGCGACACCGACTGGTACGAGTTCACCCTCACCGAGACCACCTCGGTCGAGTGGGCCGTCACCGGCGAACTCGCCATCCAGGCTCTGCTCGTCGATGCGGGCGACTGCTCGGGTGCGGTTGTGATCGGCACCGGTGGTGGCGTCTCCGCTGGCCCCTGCGCCGAGATCGTCGTTTCGGCTGACCTCGCCCCCGGTACCTATGTGGCCTTCGCCGCGTTCCCCGCGGGTTCGGGTTTGCCCAACGGCACCTCGATGACCTACAACGCCGAACTTCGCATCGGCGGCCTTACCCAGGGTGCTTGCTGTGACTTCGATGGCAACTGCGTCGAAACCATCCAGTCAGAGTGTGATGGCTTCTTCACCGCCGAAGCAACCTGTGCCGAGGTCGAGTGCCTCAGCGTGGACTGCCCCGGCGATGCCAACATCGAAGGCTTCGGCTTCGGTGAAGAACTGTTCAACGGCTACAACGACAGCCTGAACTCCGGCTGCAACGCCGATTCGGGTATCGCGATCGCTGACTTCCCTGTCTGTGGCGATGTCTGGTGTGGTACCTCCGGTACCCACCTCGACGGTGCTGGCGGCCAGGTCCGTGACACCGACTGGTACCAGCTCGATGTCTTCGAATCGACCGACATCAACTGGCGCGTGACCGCGACCTTCGATGTCCTCAGCTTCATCATCGAAGCTGGCGCTCCTGGCGACGAGTGCACCTTCGGTGCTCTCCAGCAGGCCGCCACCGGCCTCGCCGGTGAGACCGTCGATAACATCGCGACGCTCGCTCCCGGCACCTACTACCTGTTCGTCTCCACCCAGACGTTCGAAGGTGTGCCCGCGAACGCTCCGTATGTTGCTGAACTCCTGTGCGTCGAGCCCGAGCCCCAGGCTTGCTGCTTCGGCGACGGTTCTTGCCAAATGCTCCTCGCCCCCGACTGCTCCGCTGAGGGCGGTATCCCGCAGGGCGAAGGCGTGACCTGTGCTGACAGCCCCTGCTGCGTCGTCTGCGACGGCAGCGAAGCCGCTGAAGGCGAAGTCACTTGCTTCGAAGAGTACGACGACCTGTTCAACTCCGGTTGCAACGCGTCGGACGCCTCGTTCCCGCTCAGCTCGCTGGATGTGAATGTGGCCACCTGTGGCACCACCGGTACCTTCACCGTTGCCGGTCTCGGTAACCGTGACACCGACTGGTACTCCTTCGATCACCCCGGTGGTCCGATCACCATGACCGTTGCTGCTGGCGGCTACGATGCCCTCGCGGGTATCCTGAACGTCCTGCCCGACGGTTCCAACTGTGATACCGCCGCGTTCCTCGACGGCTTCGTCGGCTTCACCGAGGGTTGCACCCCGGTGGTCTTCACCGGCGAACTCGCCGCTGGCACCTACGTCGCCTTCGTCAGCACCGCTGACTTCACCGGCGTGCCCTGCGGTTTCGAGTACAACATCCTCATCGAGACTGGCGACTCCTGTGACCCGCTCTGCGCGGATGTCACCGGTGACGGCAATGTCGACCTGGCTGACCTGAACGCCGTTCTCGGCAACTTCGGTCAGGCCACCTCGGACGGTGACGCCAACTGCGACGGCAACGTCGACCTGGCTGACCTCAACCTCGTCCTCGCTCAGTTCGGCGGCGCCTGCTAATCGCAGACCACCGACTGACCGGAGACTCCGGTTGAATCGAAACTGACCCTTCGGGGTCAATCCACCGAGGAGCGAAAGCTCCTCGGTGGTGTTTTTGGATCTCCACCCTCAAGCCCGGCACACTGGCCGTGAACAGGCTCGTGTTGCTCACTCGCGAGGAATCGCTACAATGCGCGGCCCGCTTCCCAGCGGGTTTCGCAGGCGTGTGTGCGCCCTGCTGCACGATTGTCGTGCATGCTTTCACCCCAGTCTGGCATCCGCCAGCCCACACCCCGATCCGCGGGGAAACGGAGTACCTGTCATGGTTCGTATTCGTCTCAAGCGCATGGGCCGCCGCAACCGCCCGTTCTACCGCATCAACGCTGTCGAGAAGCGCACCCAGCGCGATGGCAAGATCCTCGAGAACCTCGGCTGGTACGACCCCATGGCCACCGACCCCGCCAAGCAGATTGCCGTCAAGGGCGATCGCGTCAAGCACTGGCTGGCTCTGGGCGCGCAACCCACCGACACCGTCAACGATATCCTGGCCCGTGAGGGCGTGATCGATGCCGATGCGTGGAAGGCCGAGCGCGAGTCCCGAAGCCGCAAGAACCGCGCCGCCGCGATCAAAGCCGCTGAAGAAAAGGCTGCTGCTGAGAAGGCCGCTGCTGAAGCCGAAGCTGCTGCGAAGAAGGCTGAAGCAGAGGCTGCCGCTGCTGCGCCCGCTGAAGAAGCTTCAGCAGACGCGTGATCGCCTTTCCGGCACCCTCTCTCAACCGAATCCATTCGCATGAGCGTACCCTTCGGTACGCTCGTGCTGTTTCACGCCCCAGTGTGCTGAAGGACTTGTCGTGCGGATCGATGTGCTGACCCTGTTCCCACAGATGTTCGAGCCGGTGCTCGCGACGAGCATCCCGGGTCGGGCACGCGCCGCGGGTCTGGTGGACTGGCACATCCACAACATCCGTGACCACGCCAACAACAAGCACAACAAAGTGGATGATCGCCCCTTCGGCGGTGGGCCGGGCATGGTGATGATGTGCCAGCCCCTTTGGGACGCGGTACACGCTGCCGAGGCTCAAGCTCCCGACACAGGGCCCGTGACCCGGATCCTGCTCACGCCGCAGGGCCTGCCTCTGACGCAGCAACTTGTCGAGAACCTGGCGACCCAACCGAGATTGCTCATGATCGCCGGGCACTACGAGGGGGTTGACGAGCGAGTGATCAGCGAACTTGCTCCGCTCGAGATCAGCATCGGAGACTATGTCCTCTCCGGGGGAGAGCTCCCGGCGATGGTGCTGATCGATGCGATCGTCCGGCTGATCCCCGGGGCCCTCGGCCATCTGGACTCCGCGGCCCAGGACAGCTTTTCCTATCAACAAGAGGGGATAGGGCGACTGCTGGATTGCCCGCACTACACGCGACCCAGAGAGTGGCGGGGCATGGAAGTTCCCGAGATCCTTCTCAGTGGAGACCACGCCAAGGTCGACCAGTGGCGGCTAGCGCAGATGATCGAGCGGACCCGCCTTCGCCGTCCTGATCTCCTCGCTCCGGACCAGGCAACAGAATCTGCAGGAACCAGCCCGGCAAGCGAGCAGCATCCGCCAGAATGATGTACACTCCCTGACCCGACTCAGCGGAGGGTTCCGCTGCCTTGTGAATTGGAAGACCAATGGACACGCAGAAACTCATCGAAAGCCTCACCGCTGATCAGCTCAAGTCTGATCTGCCCCGCATGGACATCGGCGACACGATCAATGTTCACTACCGGATCATCGAAGGCGACAAAGAGCGCATTCAGGTGTTCCAGGGTGTGCTGATCGCCCGTCGTGGTCGCGGCATCAATGAATCGATCACGGTCCGCCGCATCGTTGCCGATCAAGGCGTCGAGCGTGTGTTCCCGCTGCACTCGCCGAAGGTTGCGAAGTACGAAGTTGTGCGTCGCGCCGATGCCCGTCGTGCCAAGCTCTACTATCTTCGCGATCGCGTTGGCAAGAAGCGTCGCCTCCGCGACCGTCGCCGCGGCATGAAGCATGTCGAAGGCCTGTCGACCGTTCACAACTGATTCACTGTCAACTAGCCCGCCCAGTGCGGGTGCGTTGCCATGAAACCGCAGCCCGGCCGACCGCCGGGCTATTTCATGCGCGCGTGGGTGTTGTCGGCATAGACTCCGGGTATGAAGCCCTCCACACTCGCGACGGTTCTTTCGGCCGGAATCTGGCTCGGCATCGGATCAACGGCTGCGTACGATCCGGTCCAGCCGACGGAGACATCCCCTCAACCGGAGGCCACCTCAGATGACGGAGGGCGGAAGCTCTTCCCGCATGTGCGGATCAATACGCAGGACCGTTGGTTGGAGCTCGACGGCTTCGTGCCGATTGATGTCAACGATCCTGATGCTCCGTTGGTCTACCTCGAACAGTTCGTGTGCGCCCGGGAGTCTCCCGAGATCGCGGCCAGCAAGGAGCATGAATCGCTGGTGAGCACGAACGCGAAAGCATCCCATATCCATGCGGGATTGCTGCTGCTCAACCTGGAGCCGGGGTCGCCAACGAAGTGGAGGACCGAGGAAGACGGCTCGATCACTGCGATCGACCCGACGGGTTCGGAGCTGCGGGTGGAATTCATCTGGACCGATGAAGACGGCCAGACACACTCCGTGAAGCCGCAGGACTGGGTGCGTCACTTCGAAACCAAAGAGCGCTTCCCGGAAGGGCACTGGGTGTTCAGCGGTTCGAAGTTCGTTGATTACGGTCGCGGCGAAGTCTACGACGCGGATCACAGCGGGCTGATTGTGGGCCTCACTTCGTTCGGAGGCGAGGTGGTGTCGTGGCACTCGGCGATCCATCACGACTCAGGTGTGGCGACTCCGGTCTGGTCCGCGAACAACGATACGGTGCCGAAGTTCAAGACTCCGGTGCGGGTGAGGTTGTACGCCGTGGATCATCCAGAACCAGAACCGGACTCCTCACCTTCGGCGGAAGACCAGACGGAGTCAGAGTCTGCCGGGCCCAAGGGACGGTGATGGTTATTCGGCTTCGGGGGGCTCGGCTTCACCCAGGCGACGCTCCACGAACGCGCGGATCTGTTCGATCGACATGTCTTCGCTGCCGGGGACGTACTGCAGCGTTGCCCCGGTGATTCGCGGGTCGGAATCGTAGGCCGCGCCGAGCGGGACACTCAGGGTCTTGGGTTCGCCGTCTCGCCATACGGTGATGTCGACTGCGCTTCCGGGCTGTTGAACGCTGATGATTGAGCGTAGAACATCGATATTCGGAGTGTCGCGGTTGTTGATCGCGATGACCACATCACCGCCACGCATACCGGCTTCGGCGGCAGGTTGCCCATCCGGAGTGCCAGCGATCAGCACGCCGCTGCCCATGAAACCCTGGGCTTCGAGGCGGCGTCGAACGCGCTCGTAGTCTCCGAGGCTGACTCCGAGATAACCGCGGAGCAAGACACCACTCGAGATGAGTTGGTCCACAACATTTTCGATCGTTTCGAGCGGGATGGCGAATCCGATGCCAGCCGATTGGCCCTGCACCGCGGGCTGGTCGGAGTCGGGATCAAACTGTTCACGGTTGTTCGCGATGGCGGAGTTCATGCCGACCAACCGTCCCTTGACATCGACGAGTGGCCCACCGGAATTGCCGGGATTGATGGCCGCGTCGGTCTGGATGAAGTTGGTGTAACCCTGGACCATGTTCACGAACGAGGCACCGTCGGATCTCCCCAGCCCGGAAACGATGCCTCCGGACATGGAGAACTTGATGCCGAAGGGCGAACCGAACGCAAAGACCTGGTCGCCTGCGTAGAGCGGTTCGCCGGTTGCCCGACGGATCGGGATCACACCAGCCCCGGCATCGACTTTGAGGACCGCGATGTCGGTCCGATCGTCCGAGCCAACCACTTCGGCGCGCATGACACGACCATCGAAGAATTCGGCACGGATGTACGAAGCGCCACGGACGACATGAGCGTTGGTCACGATGTGCCCGTCGTTGTCGTAGACGAACCCGGAGCCGTTTGAGCGATAGCCGCGTCGGTTGCCCTCGCCTCCGAGTGTGACATCGAGATGGACCACTGAAGGTTGGACGGAGTCGGCGACGGCCCGCTTTTCTGCGTTGATCTGGTCGAGCAGTGAAGATCCATCGAGTTGGGCTCTGGCCCGGGTGACATCGGCCTGGATTTGGGCGATCTGGATCTGCCTGAGGACTGGAGGAGCCGCCACAATGGCCATGGCGGCGGTGAGGAGAACAAGCAGGGCCGGGCCGAAGGTATAAAACCGTCTCACGCTGTCGTACTCCTGTTCTCGGGCGGAAGGGGCAGTGTTTCAACGCCCCAGCGTGGCTTCTATTTCGTATTCGACCGTTCGGGTTCGTTTGGTTTCATTTCGAAGCGATGTTCAGTGACTTGACGCTGGGATACCCGTTCAACATATGTCTCGGCAGCATCACGGATCCGTTCGCCTAAATCGGCTACCGGTTGAGCGAACCCCGGTTGCCAGGCCGTGAGACCCAGCAGGTCCTGCACAACCAGAATCTGGCCGTGGGGTGCGGGGCCGGCTCCGATGCCGATCAGCGGGACGCTGGTTTTCTCCAGAATCCGCTCGGTGACCTGGGGCGGGACGGCTTCAACCAGCAGCATGACCGCGCCGGCCTGTTCGAGTGCGATCGCGTCGGCGACCACGCTGTCGGCATCCGCGGGAGTGCGCCCAGCGGAGCTGTAGCCGCCGGTCAACCCGACTTGCTGCGGCTTGGCACCGACATGAGCGCAAACCGGGATGCCCGCTCGCGTCATCCGCTTGATGAGCGGGGCGAGTGTGCGATCGGCTTCGATCTTGATGATGTCGGCGTTACCTTCAGTAAGGAAGCGGGCGGCGTTGACCATTGCATCGTCTGCAGAGCCCTGGTAACTCATAAACGGCATGTCGCCCATCACCATCGTGCGTGGTGCGCCGCGTTTCACGGCGGCAGTCAGCGCGATGGCGATGTCCAGCGGCATGTGGATGGTCGAGTCGTATCCGAGGACGATCTCAGCAGCGGTGTCGCCCACGAGCAGCACATGCACGCCGCCGGCTTCAAGCCAGCGGGCGGTGGTGGCGTCGTAGCAGGTGAGGCACGCGAACGGCTCGCCCTGCTCGGCCATCTTGCGGATGGTTCGGAGGGTGACCGGTCGGCGCGGCTTGGGGGTGTCTGGAGTCCTGGCCATGTCGTTCAAGTGTAGTCGGGTTCATGGAGGTCGCGAAGGAGCACGCTGACGAAATCAGGGCCAGTCGGGCCAGCCCCGGGCGAGATATCCACAAAAAAGCCCGCGATTCACGGGCATCGAGACGATGAAAGCTCGAAATCAGGCCCCGTGGCTGGGCAGGTACGAGCCGTTCACATAGTCGGCGACCATGCGATGGCTGCTGAATTGAGCACACACCGAGGTCATGGACTCGCGCATCCTCTTGACCCATTTGGTCGGAATGCCCTGCTTGTTGCGGTTGTAGAACTCGGGAACGATCTCCGTTTCGAGCAGCGAGTAGATCGATTCGGCATCGACCTTGTCCTGCTTGGCGCGCGTGGACTCGGGATGTTCCCGTCCGATGGCCCACCCGTTTTTGCCGTTGTAGCCTTCGGGCCACCAGCCATCGAGGATGGAGAAGTTTACGCCGCCGTTGAGCGGGGGCTTCATGCCCGAGGTGCCCGAGGCCTCCATCGGGCGGATGGGGTTGTTCAGCCAGACATCGCAGCCCGAGGTCAGCAGGCGGCCGATCGACATGTCGTAGTTTTCGAGGAACCAGATGCGTCCTCGGAACGGGGCCTTGGTGGTCATCTCGTAGACCTGGCGAACGAAGTCGTTGCCCTCGGCATCGCGCGGGTGGGCCTTACCGGAAAAAATGATCTGCACCGGACGGTCCGCGTTGTTCAGGATGGCCGCGAGGCGTTTGGCATCCTTGAAGACGAGCGGGGCTCGTTTGTAGGTCGCGAACCGTCGGGCGAAGCCGATGGTGAGCGCGGATTCATGGAGCGTGTCGTAGAGGGCGTTGATCTGGTCCTGCGGTGCACCGTGGCGGATGAGCTGAGCGCGCAAGTGGTGGCGAAGGCCGGTGATCAGTTTCTGGCGCATGCGGTGACGCAACGCCCAGAGATCGGCATCCGGGGCTTTCTTCGCCTTGGCCCACCAGTCGTGCTCGGGACCGGCTCCGACCCATTTGGGCTTGAGGTGCTTGTCGTAGAAGGGGCGGCACTCGTCGGCGATCCAGGTCTCGGGGTGGATACCGTTGGTGACATGCCCGATCGGAACTTCGTCGGCGTCTTTCACGCCGTACACGCCGGTCCACATGGAGCGAGCGGTCGCGCCGTGCAGTTTCGCGACGCCGTTGCAGCGTTCGGCGAGTTTGAGCGCGAGCACGGTCATGCAGAACGATTCATCGTTGTTGCTGACATCTTCGCGACCGAGTGCGAGCACCTCTGCCGGTTTGACCCCGAGGCGCTTGGCGTACGACTTCATGTACTTGCTGAACAGTTTTACATCGAAGCGGTCGTTGCCCGCGGGGACCGGGGTATGGGTGGTGAAAACGGAGTGGCTCCGGACCTTGTCCACGGCTTTGTCGAAGGATGACCCTTTCTCGACGGCCCGTGTCAGCAATTCGAGTTGGCAGAACGCGGCGTGGCCTTCGTTGAGGTGGAACACGGTGGGCTTGATGCCGAGTGCATCGAGCGCCATAAGCCCGCCGACACCGAGAAGGACTTCCTGGCGGATGCGGTACTCGTTGTCGCCGCCGTAGAGGTGGTGGGTGAGTTTGCGGTCTTCGGGCTTGTTTGCGCTGATGTCGGTGTCGAGCAGGTAGAGCGGCACGCGACCGACCTGGAGCTTCCAGATCTTCGCGCGGACGGAGCGCGTGCCGATCGGGACGGTGATCTGCTTGCCGGTGTCGGTGACGGGGAGTTTGGCGAAGTCGTATTCAGGGTAGAGGATGCGAACTTCGCCGGTGTTGGTGAGTTCCTGTCGGTAGTAGCCCTTGCGCCAGAGCATGCCGATGGCGGTCAGGGGGATACCGAGGTCCGACGCGGACTTGAGGTGGTCACCGGCGAGCACGCCGAGGCCGCCGGAGTACAAGGGCAGGTGTTCGTGAATGCCGTACTCCATGCAGAAGTACGCGACCTTCATGCGTTTGGCCTTGGGCTTCTTCGCGCAAAGGCGTGACCACCAGCTCGCGGCGTTCTTGTATTCCTTGAGTTCGGCTTCGCACGCTTTGAGTTCGGCGGTGAAGACCGGGTCGCTCTCCAGCACATCTCGGCGAGTGGGCGCGAGCGCGTCGATGGTAAGGATGGGGTTGTGCCCGGTGGCTTCCCAGGCGGCGGGGTCCATGGACTCGAAGAGGCGTTTGGATCTCGGGTGCCAGGTCCAGCGGAGGTTGGTGCTGAGTTGGTGGACGCGATCGAGCACGGAGGCCTTCGCGCGGCTGGGCGATTTAGTAGAACGCTTTACCATGACTCTGAGGACCTTTCGGAGACTGCCGGTGCAGCCGCGGCCAGCGGCGGTGTTGTTGTGGGGTATCGACGGAGCGAGCCAGTCGGGAGTATACGGGTTTGGCGCAGAATCCGGTTCGGAGGGTGAGAAAGTCGATACAGGCGGGCGTGATGGGCTATACTTTCTACTGCGATTTCGGGATTATTCTTGTTGAACAGGAATCCCTGCCTGCCTGTCGAGCGAAGGCGGTTGCTGTCGGACCACGCATGATGGACGCGTGGCCTTTCATGGGTGTTTCGGGGCCAGCATGACCAACGAACAGTCTTTACCGAGCCAGAGCGGACCAGTGAAGTCGCGACGCAAGCCGAAGCGGGGGCCTCAGAACCCGTTCGTCTCGTTCATCTCCGGCGTGCCGCTTGGGATTGGGCTTCTGACGGTGCTGTTTCTGTACGCCACGATCGGCTCAGCGGGCATTGTGTATCCGGTCTTCGGGCCTGATGGCTTTGGCTGGAAGCACGACATGGTTCGGCAATGGCGTGTGTTTGAAATGACCGAGTTCGAGTGGTTCCACACCTGGTTCTTCGCGGCGCTCTGCGTCGCGATCTGTGTGAACCTGTCTCTGGCGACGGTGTTGCGGATCCCATTCAATGCGCTCAAGGCCGGTGTGTGGATGATCCACGCGGGGATCATCCTGCTGGCGATCGGCAGCGTGATCTACTTTGGGACCAAGATCGAGGGCGATGCGCCCGTGATCAGGCGACAGGTCATCGTGCAGTTGCCCGACGGTTCCTCGCAGTCGATGCCGGCGATGCCCGGGGTGAGGCGAACGGTCGAGATCGCCAACGGACCGATGACGATGGAAGTCGTGTCGGTGCTGCCTCAATACGAGTTGCTCACCGGCGAGTACGCGGGGAAGAAGGATTTCGCGGTCACGGTCCGGGTGGTGCCGAGCGATGGGCCGGAGTTTTTCCGGCAACTGCTGGCGAGTTACCCGCAGTTCACCGAAGACTCGGTCGCGGTCGATCCTGCTGCGAACGGCGGACGCCCGATGCAGCGCGTCAAGAACCTCGAGGAATTCGGTGGTCGGTCGCTGGTCCGCGAGAACCTTTCGATGTCGCTGGATTACCTGCCGCAGGACTCGTTCTGGATCCGCGACAGTTGGGCGCTGCACCTGCGCGAGGTCGGGACGGAGGAATGGGTCGAGCGTCCGATCCGGCGTTTGCCGCGCTACAACGATTACATCCCGAATATCGAAGACATCTGGGCAACGGTCGGAGCGCGGTACCCCATTCAGTCGCTGTCGATCAGTGTGCCGTCGGTCTCCGAGAGCGACCCGCTGCGGGGTGAACCGATTCGCATCGAGGGGTACCTGCGCTACGCGGTCGAACAGGAACGGTTTGTATCGGGCGGGACGGAGTTCAACCCGCTGCTGGACCTGCAACTCGAGCGTGCCGATGGCGTGAACACCACCTTTCAGTTGCTCGCGTTCCACCCGATCCGGCGCACCGGTGCGGATGGGAACCTCGGATTTTTCTGGGCCTCGACCGAGGAAGAGTTCGAATCAATTCTCGATGATGCGGGGCCAGCACGACTGCGGTTCAGTGTGCCGCGTGAAGACGGTGATCCTGTGGTGATCGAGACCGCCATCACGGATCTTGAATTGCAGCAACAGGAAGTTCCGCTGAAGGCGATCGGGACTACGGGCTGGCAGTACCGCGTGCAGGCGACCGCCAACGATCTTGAGATCCAGCGTGGCCGGGCGTCGCACTTCGCGATCGTGGAACTGGTTTCGCCGGGCGGAGATGTCTTTCTGCGATATGCCGCCACGGATCCGAGAGAGACGCGCGACATCGATCCTCAGAGTGATCCGCCGTATGTCGCGCCCGATCCGTCGATCCAGGTCGAATACACGCGGGTGCACATGCCGTCGATCAGTTTCGTTGGGCGTGTAGGCGAGCGGAAGTTCGTGATGATCGAGCGTCTTCGTAATGGCGGAGTGCGTCAGCAGACTGTTGGGCTCGGCGATCGCATCGACCTTGGGGGCGGGAATACGCTGCGGATCACGCGGTTCGCACCGAACGCGATGGCGCAGACCAAGCCGGTGATCGTGCCGCGGAACCAGCGGGACGCCGACAACGACCGCTCGCATCACTACGCGATGATCAAGGCCAGAATCGGAGATCGCAGTGAATGGCTTACCTTCCACCGATACAGCCAGATGTCCGAGACGCTGGCGTTGGGCGGCCTGACCCGTCACGAGCCGTGGGTGTACACCGCGTCCGATGGGCGACAGATCGAGATCACCTTCGGGCGTCAGCTCCGTGACCTCCCTGCGCCCGTGGTGCTCGAAGATTTCACGCTGTCTTCGCATATTGGCGGTTTCACCGGGCAGTCCGGCCAGATCCGGAACTGGATCAGTGAACTGAAGTTCCTGCCGGAGTCGGGTGAGCCGGTGACGCGTGAGATCTCGGTGAATAATCCAAAGCAGTTCGGTGGCTACGCCTACTTCCAATCCTTCTGGGACGCGCCTCGCCCCAATCAGGGCTCGGCGGGCATGGCGTTCACGGGGCTCGGTATCGGGAATCGCGAAGGTGTGTGGACCGCGTTGATCGGCTCATGCCTGTCGGTGATCGGGATGGTCTACACCTTCTATGTTAAACCGATCATTCGGCGCAAACGCCGTGAGCGGGTGCTGGCGGGTCTTGAATCGACCAGCGAGGGGGAGAACTCATGAACACCCGTCTTCTGCATGTGTTGCTTGGTGCGGTCATCGCCGCGGCGTTCTCGTTGCTCATCGTCTCGATGGTCACGCGCCCGCCTGTGCTCGAGCCCGGTTCGTACGGTGCCGAGGTCGAGCTTGAGCCGCTGGATCGAATGGCGGTTTATCACAACGGTCGATTGAAGTCCTTTGAATCGTTCTCTCACGAGATCCTTGGAGCGGTTTCCGGTCGGAAGAAATACAAAGGGCTGCCCCGTGACCTGTTGTACCTGGATCTGATGTTTCGACCGGACGCGTACGCCGACGCGGACCTGGTGTTCGTGAAGAACGAATCGATGCGGGCTCAGATTGTGGAGGCACTTTCTCGTCCCACGGGGTTCAGTGCGCCCTTGGAGGACGGGTTCGTCAGGCGTCTGCGCGAATTTCAGGAATCCGGCCTTCTCTCGCCGCGTTTACTCAATGATCCGCGTTTGGAATCGCTCAAGGCGCAGTGGCGTTCGGATCTGATCAAGACCGCGAAGTTCGTGGATCAGATCGAGAGTGCGATCGGGCTGTTGGATCAGAACTCGCTCGCCGCGATGTTGTGCGTGGTTCCGCCGGCGACCGGGGAAGCGAATGCGCCATGGCTCTCGGTTCAGGATCTGCATATCCAGCTCCTCACTCCGGAGCAGGCAAGGCCGGAAGTACGCCGGATGTTCGAGGCGATGCCAGCTCAGCTTCGTGACGACTTGCTGGAGCAGTGGGGCACATTGGTGCAGGGCTGGCTTGAACAGGACGCTTCGAGGGCGAACGGGGCGATCGTGGGATTCGCGAGCCTGCTGCCGCGGATTTCTCCGGACCTGTACCCGGATCAGACACGGATGAAGTGGGAGGGCCTCTACTTCCAACTCAAGAACCTCACTTGGGTCTGGTTGGTGTATCTGCTCGCGTGCATCTTCCTCTTAATGGCGACCGTGTTCCGATGGGACGGGGCGCGGGGCGTCGGAATCGGCATGTTCGGAGTGGCTTTCCTGCTACACAGCGCGTCGATTGGGTTGCGCTGGTGGGTGGCGGGGCGATGGCCGAACTCGAACATGTTCGAGGCGGTGACGACAGCGTTCTGGTTCGGCGCGGCCTGCGCCGTGGTTCTGGAGGTCTGGTGTCGCAAGACACCGTTCCGGAATATGTTCCTGCTCTCGGGATCTGTGGGGAGCATGATCGCGATGATGTCGGCGAACTTCTCTTCAAAGCTCGATGCGAGCATCAACAACATGATGCCAGTGCTGCACGATCTTTGGCTGTACATCCACACGAATGTGATCATCGCCAGCTATGCGTTGATCTTCATGGCGGCGGTGACCAGTCTGCTCTACCTCGGATGGCGGCTTGTCGGAGGGAATCCGGACTACGCCCGCGTGGGCGGGACCGAGATGCTCATGGAGACGGCCTCGGACGACGATACACCCGCAGCCAAGCGCAGGCGTACGGCGACGCTCGGTGAAGTGTTCGACGGTGCCACGCTGGTGCTCATCGAGTTCTCGTTCATCCTGCTGTGGGCAGGCATCGTGATGGGGGCGATCTGGGCGGACCACTCCTGGGGGCGTCCGTGGGGCTGGGACCCCAAGGAAGTCTTCGCGCTCAACACCTTCCTGGTGTTCGTGATCCTGTTGCATGTGCGATTGACCGCCAAGGACAAGGGGCTGTGGACTGCGCTGCTCGCGCTGGTGGGAGCCGGAGTGATGGCGTTCAACTGGATCGTGATCAACTTCGTGATCTCAGGTCTGCATAGTTACGCTTGAGCGACGGGGCCGTCAGTTCAGCATACGGAGCCGGAACTGCCGGTCTTCGTAGACGATGTCCATGCTGATGAATGTGCTGTCGACATTCTTTCCGCCCGGGATGGTCAGGCGGTAGATGTTTCGCCCGATACTGCGAAAGTTTGCGCCCGGTGTCTGGTCGGCGGCTGGGACCATGGTGAGTAGTTCGATGATCTCGCGGCTGTGCCGACGCACGAATTCCAGAGCGGCGCGCGGGTCCTTGCCCTGTTCTTCGTAGGCCTCCTTGAGTTTCGTGCTGAGGAGTTGGTCGTAGACCAGATCCCATTCCTCGTCGCGGAGCGTGCGCCTGAGGTGGAAGATCAACTCGCCAGGGGTTCGCGAGATGAGAAGGATGTCGCCGTTCTCGAGTTCTCTTCGGAGTTCGTTCCCGTTCACAGGCTGTCCGGGGAGTGTTCCGTACATCCGCGCCGCGAGTGATCCGATGCCGCTCCCGGCACTATGCGCGGTCGATGCACCGTCGGGGCGTAGGCCACCCTCGGCCCCATCAATATTCTGGAGGCCGCCGCGGACTGCGACGATACGCGTGGTCGGCTGACAGGCCGAGAGAGCGGCCAGTGACACAACGAGTATGAAACCAGTAGTCCAAGATCGCGAGGTCATGCTGGTAAGACACTCTCGGTGGGTTTGGAGTTCGCGGGAGTCTGAAGCTGTTCGACCCAGCGGGGCACTTCATCGAAGCGGCTGCGAAGATCGTGGCGCGGTCCGTCTTCGCTCAGGTGTGGGAAATCTCGTCGTCGGTGGCAGCCGCGGGATTCCTCGCGGTCGCGCGCGGAGTCAACAATAACGCTGGAGAGTTGCAGCATATTCTGTGTTTCCCAGCCGAAGGGTTCATCGAACACCTTGTCGAGTGTGTATCGGCTCCAGAATTCGCACATCTCGGAAACATCATCGAGGGCTGAACCGTTTCGCTCGATGCCCACATTTCGCCACATCGCCGAGCGGAGGGAACTGCGGACATCGGAGAGGTCAAGTTCGCCTCGCTTGGAGGTGGGGACATCGGACACGATTTTGAACGGCTTGCGGGGAGTGCCGTTGTGGGGGTGCTCGGCGGCGGCCTCTGCCGCTACGCGTCCCGCTGCCTCACCCATTACGATCGCTTCGAGGAGCGAATTGCTCGCGAGACGGTTGGCGCCGTGGAGTCCGGTCGAGGCGACTTCGCCCACCGCGAGCAGATGGGGGACGCTGGTCCGTCCGTCGAGATCGGTATGCACGCCGCCCACCATGTAATGAGCCGCGGGATTGACGGGGATGAGGTCCCGGGAAGGATCGAGATCGAACTCGGCGAGTCGGGCGTGGATGCCCGGGAAGCGGTCGCGAAACTCGGTCAGGTGTCGTGCATCGAGCCAGACATGTGAGCCGGCGCTGGTGCGGAGCGTGTTGTAGATGGCCGAGGCGACGACATCGCGCGGGGCGAGTTCGGCCATCGGGTGTACGCCGACCATGAAGCGGTTCATCGAAGCGTCGAGCAGGTACGCGCCCTCACCCCGCACCGCTTCGGACACGAGCAATCGCTCGGCCCCGGCGATGTACAGCGTGGTCGGGTGGAATTGCATGAACGCCATGTCCGCGAGCGTGGCTCCGGCTCGGTAGGCGATCGCCAGTCCATCTCCCGTGGCACCAGGTGGGTTCGAACTCTCACGCCAGACGGTACCGCACCCTCCTGATGCCAAAATAGTCGTGGTGGCCCAGATCACCTGCAGACCGAATTTGCGGTGATAGGTGATTGCCCCGAGGCATGGTGAGCCCGGTGTATCCGAGGCTGTGAGCAGATCGAGCACGAAGCACTCGGTGAACACGCGGGTTTCAGGCGAGGGGCTGAGTGCCGCGGCGAGGGCACGGCTGAGCTCAGTGCCCGTGGCATCGCCGTCGGCGTGGACGATGCGCCGGGTCGAGTGCCCACCTTCCTGAGCGAGTTCGAGGCGACCATCAGGAGTCCGGTCGGCGTCGAATCCGAGCTTGATCAGTGAGCGCAGGGCTTCAGTCCCGGATTCGCAGATGTAGCGGACCGCGGCCTCGTCGCACAGCCCGGCGCCTGCGTTCAGGGTGTCTTCGGCGTGAAGGTCGGGGGAATCGGCTTTGTCGAGCACACCTGCGATGCCGCCTTGTGCCCAGGCGGTGTTGCTCTGGTCGAGTTTGCCTTTGGCGAGCACGATGACTTCGCCCTGTTGGGCGGCGACCCGGGCGGCACTCAGGCCTGCGGCACCGGCTCCGATCACCAGCGTATCGGTGAAAATCTGCGGGAGCAGAGTCGTACGAAAGGGGATGAGGTAGCGTCGTTGGCCGGGGAGTGCATGCATCGGTTCGTTCTGCTTAGAAGCGGGGGAGAAGGAAGCTAGTGCACGGTCGCGTCGGATTGCAGATCGTCACGAGGCACAACGACAGCCGGGGCCACAGCCCTGTGATGACGCCGCAGCGGGGACCTGGCCGAGCATCAGGTCAAGTTTGCGTCGCAGGAACCACGCGTGGTGTTCGACATGGCAGGCCGCGTATTCGACCTGCTGGCGCAGCGTGATCTCGCCTCGTTCGGGGTGCAGTGCAACACGATCAAACGCCGGTTCGGGCAGTGTGGCCAGCCACTGTCCAGACCAGCGTCGCAGAGTGTGGAGCATCGCGACATACCCGCCTGCGGGCACAGCCGATCCGGCGAGACTCCCCGGGATCTGCTGCGCGGTTGGCTCGTAGATGCCTGAGGCGAGGAAGGCGTGCTCGTCGAAGAGTGTCAGCATCGGACGATCTTCCGCGACTGTCTTTCGCATCCGCGTGGAGAACACCAGATCCGCATCGGTCAGGTGCCCGAGCAGGGTCCGGCAGGACCATTGGCCAGCCTCCTCGGCCGGTTCAAACTCGCGGTCCAAATCCAGGTTCTCCAGTTGCAGGACTCGGGCGTCGAGCACATGACTGGCGGTGCGGTATCGCTCGAGCAGGTGCAGGAGCGGGAGGGATTCGAACAGCTCCAGGCAGGGGGGAGCCGAGGCGGTGGGTGTGGCGGTTGGAGAGTTCTGGGCGTGGGAAGTCATAGATCCGTAGGATACGCATTCTGAACGCCAGACAGGCCACGCTCACCCCTCGATCCGACCGAGACTACCGGATTGCCCTCAGAACCCAACGCACAAGCCAGCCCACCGAACCACCTGCCGGTCCCGATCGCGATCTTCGTTTCGGGTGGTGGGCGGACGCTGCGAAACATCGCCGGGCGGATCGAGGCGGGGGATCTTCCCGCGAAAATTGTGCTGGTGGTTGCGTCCAAGGAGTGCCCCGGAGCCGATTTTGCTCGCCAGCAGGAGATCCGGACGGTCATCCGTGGGAATTTCGAAACCCCGGATGCAGTGGGGGATTTGCTCCGTGAAGCAGGAGCCGACTGGGTTGTGCTCGCCGGGTATGTCCGGCTGCTACCGATCCCAGTGGAATTCCGGGGGCGAGTGGTGAATATTCATCCCTCGTTGTTGCCGAAGTATGGCGGACAGGGGATGTACGGCCAGCGTGTGCACGCCGCGGTGATTCGAGCCGGTGAGGTGGAGAGTGGCTGCACGGTCCACCTTGCTGACGGTGAGTACGATCGCGGAGAGATCGTTGCCCAGGCGAGGTGTCCGGTTTTGCGCGGAGATACGCCGGAGACATTGGCCGCGAGGGTCTTCGAGTTGGAAACGGATCTCTACCCCAAAGCACTCGCGGAACTGTTCAAGAATCGTCGATAGTCGGTCCTGACACTGGAAATCGGTACACTCCCGGCACAGAGGCCCACGCCGGGCCACCTGCACACACGCGATGCTCGGACGAACAAAACGCACATTCTGGCACGACTTCAGGACCTTCTTTGTTCGTGGTCTGGTGATTCTGCTGCCGTCACTGCTCACGCTGGCCATTTTGCTGTGGGCGTACAACTTCCTGAAGACCAACATCGCCGAGCCCATCAACTGGGCGGTGCGTCAGGTGGTGATCCAGGCGGTTCCTCAGATTTACGAGCATGAGATCGATCGTCCGAGCTGGTATCTCGTCGATCGCGAAGAGATTTCCGAACGGATGCCTCGGAATTACCGGAATGTGGCTGATCTGCCAGACGGAGTTCGCCGGACGATCGTGAGCACGGTCCGGACCGAACAGTTCACTCAGTACTGGAAAGACCGCTGGTATCTGCAGGGCATCGGCTTTGTCGTGGCGATCACCGGGGTGTATCTGGCCGGTGTGCTGGTCGGGAACTACCTTGGGCGGCGTCTGTATCTGCGGTTCGAGAGTTGGTTGATTCGGATTCCGATCATCAAGCAGGTCTACCCGAGTGTGAAGCAGATCGTTGACTTCCTGATTGGGGAAGATAATTCCAGCAAACTCCCGACCTCAGGGCGTGTGGTGCTGGTGGAGTACCCTCGAAAGGGCATCTATACGGTCGGTTTGCTGACCGGCGGCACGCTCAAGTCCATCGAACGGATCGCCGGTGAGCCGAGCGTGACGGTGTTTATCCCGTCGAGCCCGACCCCGTTCACCGGGTACACGATCAATCTTGCGTCCAGCGAGGTGTACCCGATTGATATCAGTTTCGATGAAGCGATCCGCTTCGTCGTATCGGCCGGTGTGCTCGTGCCACTCCGAGAGCAGGTCCCGGACTCTGGGAAACTGCCTTCGGAACAGCCCGGTTCCTCAGCCGATAAGCCGGATGAAGTCGGGGCGAAGCGTGAAAGTACCCCGGATCAGCCTCGGGGCAAGGGGCACGGCTGATCCCGCTTCGTTACACTTGTCGTCCGCTCTGAATTGTCCACAGGGTTTTCGGAGGATCACCCAGCGATGCGAATCGAAGTCACCGGACGGCATCTTGACCTGACCCAGTCGATCAAGGATCAGGTTGTGGAGAAGGCCTCAAAGCTCCCGAAGTATTACGACGGGGTGCAGGAGATCGACATCACGATCGAGCAGCAGCAGTCTTCTGGCTTCCATGTCGAGATCCATGTCGACAGTGAGAAGCACGACACCTTCGTGGCAAAGGCAGAGGGCTCGGACATGTACGGTTGTCTGGATGTGTGCGTGGATAAGATGACTCGCCAACTGACCGATTTCAAAGAAAAGCTCAAGAACACGAAGCGCTGAGCGGCCACCGGGTCCGCGAGATCTCGAAAGCCGGAGATTCCTTCCAATGAAAATGCTCGATATTGTTTCCAAGCAGGCCGTTATCGCTCAACTCGAGTCAACCACACGCGAGGGTGTGATTGAAGAACTCGTCGGTGCGTTGATCAGCGCCGGTAAAGCAGATGAAGCCATGCGTTCGGATCTGATCGCGAAAGTGATGGAGCGCGAGCGTCGTGGGTCCACAGGGTTCGGCAAGGGTGTGGCCGTGCCCCATGTGAAGCATCCCGATGTGAAAACCATGGCGGCGGCGGTTGGCATCAGCGAAGCCGGCATCGACTTCGCCGCGCTCGACAAGCAACCCGTGTATTCGTTCATCCTGCTTCTTTCGCCGCTCGACCGGCCTGACGAGCATCTTCAGGCGATGGAAGTGATCTTTAAGAACCTGAACCAGGACAGCTTCCGTCGCTTCCTCCGTCAGGCGACTTCTACCGAGGATGTGATGACCCTCCTCGAAGACGCCGACAACGACGACCTGCCCGCTTGAGGTCAGCCGACGAGTGTCTCAGTTTTTTTTGGATCGCCTCTTCACGAAAGTGTTTCATGTCGCAACAGGCGACATCCCGTGTCACCGTGCCCAACCGACTCGGCCTCCACGCTCGCCCGGCGATGGAATTCGTCGAGAAGGCCAGTGTGTATGCGTGCTCGGTCAGCGTGCGCCGGACTGATGGCGATGAGGTGGTCGATGGCAAGTCGATCATGCAGATGATGCTGCTCGCGGCGACCGTCGGAACGGAGCTCGAAATCGTTTGTGAAGGCGAAGACGCGGACGAGGCGTGTTCGGCGCTGGTCAGCTTGGTTGAAGGCGGCTTCGGCGAGCAGTGAACGGGACCTGTCTTCGACCCCTCAGACCAGCGGGGCCAGTTCTCGCTCATCCACGCGTTCGATGCGTGCGCCGAGCAACCGGAGTTGGCGCTCCATCTGTTCGTATCCGCGATCGAGGTGGTAGACCCTTCGGATGATGGTCTCGCCCTGTGCCGCGAGGCCTGCGAGAACCAGTGAAGCCGATGCCCGAAGGTCGGAAGCCATGACCGGGGCACCGACGAGTTTAGGCACTCCTGCAACCACGACCGTTGATCCCTGGCGGAGCAGGTTGGCTCCCATTCGAGAGAGTTCGGCCACATGCAGGAACCGCTGTTCGTAGATGCGCTCCGTGATCACGCTGTTGCCTTCGGCGATGCAGGCCATCGCCATCAATTGCGCCTGGAGGTCGGTCGGGAACCCCGGGTGCGGCTGGGTTGAGACCGTGGTGGGCAGGATCGGCCCGCTGCGCGAGATCTCGACTTCACGCCGGAGCGGATCGGTTGTGGGGGGGTCCGTTGGGCGAACGGTCACGCCCATCCGTTCGAACTGGTCTTGCGCCGCGATCAAGGCATCGGCGGGGTAATTGGTCAGACGGAGTCGGCTCCCGGTGATCGCTGCGGCCATCACATAGGTGCCGGCCTCGATCCGGTCCGGGATAACCCGGTGCTCTGCTCCGCCCAGAGTATCCACGCCGTGAATCGTAATGCGCGGGGTTCCCGCGCCCTCGATCCTGGCGCCCATCGCGTTGAGCAGGCGGGCCACATCGACCACTTCGGGTTCGCAGGCGGCGGCTTCGATGATGGTGGTGCCTTCGGCGAGCGTGGCGGCGGACATCACATTCGCGGTGCCGAGAACCGTGGGGCCGAACGCGCCCCCAAGAAAGATCGTGTTGCCTTTCAGGCGCCCGGACGACGGAACGCGGGCGACGACATCGCCTCCCTCGAGAGAGATTTCCGCGCCGAGGGCACGCAGCCCGCGGAGGTGAAGGTCGATGGGCCGATCCCCGATGGCGCAGCCGCCGGGCATGGAGACGCGGGCTTCACCTCGCTTGGCAAGCATCGGCCCGAGGACGCAGACGCTCGCGCGCATAGTCCGGACGATGTCATAGGGGGCCAGGGAAATCGATTCGTCTTCAGACATCAGGGTGATGCTGCGGGCCCCGGCCGAGTCGTGTTCGTCGACGGAGCAGCCGAGCCTCTCGAGCAGGCTCAGCATGTTGGAGATGTCCGCGAGGCGGGGCACATGGTGAAGCGTGATCGGCTGATCGCTCAGCAGGGTCGCGGCCATCAGAGGCAGACAGGCGTTTTTGGACCCGTTGATCTCGATGGAGCCGCTGAGGGTGTTCCCGCCCTTGATGACGAATGCGTCCATATCTCTTGTGTCTCCCGGCTCGGTGCCCGGCGCGGCGTGCGCCCGTCCGATCATATCGGCCTTCGACGCCAATCTCGCCCAAAGGCGATGCCGACTCGCTCCCGAGGAGGCTCAAGGGTTGCCCAGTCCCTACAGACAGGTGCCCGGATCACCCAACCCGCCTCGAACGCTTTGATCGCAAAACGGGAATCGTAAGTTTGGAGTGAACGATTCTCATCTACCACTGCGGCTGTCGCCGCGGCACTGAACAGGTGGAGGTTGGTATGAAAGGTAATTCAATGAAACAGACCATCCTTACCGCCCTCGGACTCGTCACTGCCGCGGGCTTCACGCTCGCTCTGATTCCACAGGATGCCGACGCTCGTGCCGTGGTCATGGACGACCCGTACGACAAGCTCCCCGCCAGCATCGAGCTGACCGGTGTGGTTCGCGACTTCAAGGCGTACAACGCCGGGAGCAATGCTCACCCCGACTTCCAGCAGTACAACCGGGGGCATACGGTGGGGCTTGTCGAGGATTATCTCGACGACGATGGCAAGCCCGTCCTGAAGGACAAGAAGGGCAAACGCGTCAGGTCACAGTATCGTGACAAGGACGGCAACAACATCAATCCGTCGCTGTATTCGTCTGATATCGGCGACCGTGCCGGATCACTCTCTGACCAGAGCGGCAACTCGATCACCTCGTCGGAATCCTTCCGCAGTTGGTTCCGCGACGATCCGAACTACAACCTCTCCATGACGCACGATATTGTCCTTGAGCGCCAGCCCGGCACGAACAAATATGTGTTCCACCTGCACGATGACAATAATCAAGCCGGCATCCAGGGGTTCTTCCCGGCCGACGGCAAATTGTGGAACGACCACAACAACCAGTACGGGCACAACTACTTCCTGACTTTCGAACTCGAGACGGAGTTCGTCTATCAGGCGGCACAGGACCAGACCTTCACCTTTGTTGGTGACGACGATGTCTGGGTGTATGTGAACGGTGAGCTGGTGATCGACCTCGGCGGTGTGCACGGTGCGGTCAGCCAGACGATTGACCTCAAGCGACTCGGGCTCGAAGACGGGCAGCGTTGCACCCTGTCGCTCTTCTTTGCCGAGCGTCACACCACTCGATCCAACTTCCGCGTGGAGACCACGCTGAACCTCCGCACCGCGGAGCTGCCCAACACCTTCAACCTGTACGACTAAGTCTTCGACAGGTCTCGGGTCACACTCGACGACGCGCTCCGAACCGGGCGCGTCGTTTTTTGTGTGGTGCTCCGGCTCAAGGCTCGGTTGGCAGTGAACGCGCCACCCAACCGTTGAGGCCGTCCCGGAGGAAATACACCCGCTTGAATTCCGCCTTGATCAGGCGTTTGGTCAGGGCGATCGCGGTCGCCGACCCCGGGTCGTTGCCGTAGACCACGATTTCCTTGGCCCGCCGGAAGATGGCGGGCGGGGCATCGGGGTCGAAGTCCCGCAGGTCAACATGCACCGCGCCACGGATGTGGCGTTCGTTGTACTCCGCTGCCGAGCGGGCATCGACGAACAGGATGTCCGCGCTGCCGGTGTGCTTCTTGGATGCATCGGCCACGGCGATGTTGGTAATCGCGCGATCGGAGATTTTCTTCGAACACCCGCCCATACTCACCAGCAGCGCGATGGCGAAAAGGTACGGGATTGCCCTAGCCAAGATTTGTAGTTTGATGATCATTCTGAACAGCATAGTCGGAAATTATCGCCGATTCGCTGGAATGATCGGCTTACTCGTGCGTTGAATCCCCTGTGATGACCGCTACCCGACTGCCCAGACTCCTTTTCGCCCTGCTTGGTGTCGCCGCTTTGGCATCGACCGGCAGGACGCAGCCCAGTTTTGCCCCGGTCGATGAGACTGACGGCAACTCCCTCGTGCACTTGTCCGTAGTGGCGGAGCATGAAGCCTTATCTCCTGGTCAGTCCACGGAAATAGCCGTTACCTTCGCGGTCCGTGAGGGCTGGCATGTGTACTGGCGAAATCCTGGCGATACCGGCTCTCAGGTTCGGGTGAATTACGAGGGCCCAGACTGGGCTTCGATTGGTGAACTCCGCTGGCCGGTGCCCGAGCGGTATATCTCGCCCGGTGATCTGCTCGACTATGTTCTTGAGGGCGAGGTGACGCTTCTCGCCAGCCTCCGTGTCGATGAAGCGAGCTGGATCGAAGCGGGCCGCCCCGAAACGCTCGATTTCACGCTGGAGTGCGAGTGGTTCGTCTGCAAGGAGATCTGCCTGCTCGGCGAGGGGACGGACAAACTCAGCATCCCCGTCCGCTCATCGGGCGATGTACCGCTCGCCAAACGGCACGCCAAGCGATTCCAAGTGGCGAGATCCAAACTCCCGACAGCCCGACAGGATGTGAAAGCCGGCACCTACTCGGCCAGCTTCGAAGCCGGCGTACTGACCCTTGCGGTTCCCGAGGCCAGCCGGTTGACCTTTTTCCCGGCCCCTTCCGAAGTATTAGCCCTACCGGTTGATGCGCTCGGAGAAGCCCAGAAGCAAGGAAACAGATTGGTCATCCGCTATCGCGATGCCGCCTCGTCGGTTGACCATCTCGACGGTGTGTTGGTCATCGAGAAGGGCCAGAAGGACCAACCCGGCTATACCCGTCGAGCTGTGGAAATTCGTGTGCCCGTAACGGTGAATAGCTCGGCAGAATGAACTTTTTGCTCCGTTGCCTGCGTGGGCGACGCTACCGTTGATGAATCGCGGCGATAACAGTCGCACACGCCTACAGCCTGATGAGGCGTGCTCAAGGAGAAGAACAATGAAGAAGCGTACGAAACTCGGATTCGCAGGTTTGCTCGCCGCCGGTGTTGCTGCCCTGAGTGTTTCGGTGACCGGCTCTGCCGTTGCTGCTCAGAGCAATGAGGCGAAAGCCAAGGTCGGCGAGAAGGCTCCGGACTTCACCCTCACGGATCTGCAGGGCGAAAAGGTGCACACACTTAGCGAGTACACCAAAGAGGGCAAGGTAGTTGTCCTGGAGTGGTTCGCACCGGACTGCCCCTATGTCATCAAGCACTACAGCAACACCGAAACATCCACCGTGAACACTCTCGTCAACGAGTACAAGGACAAGGATGTGGTCTTCCTGGCGATCAACTCGTCTGCCGCGGATCACCCTTACGGGAAGACCGATCGCAACCTCGAGCGTGTTGAGGAATGGAAGATCAACCATCCGCTGCTCGTTGACGCGTCCGGTGTGGTCGGCAAGACCTATGGTGCTCGCACCACGCCCCACATGTTCATCATCGACACCGACGGTGTGCTCCGCTACGCCGGTGCGCTGGACAATAATTCGAGCAGCCGCGGCGTCGGCGAGACTAACTATGTCCGCCAGGCGCTGGACGAGATCCTTGCGGGCGAGACCGTCACCGTCAGCGAGACCCGTCCCTACGGCTGCGGTGTGAAGTACGCGAAGTAACTTACCGCCAGATCCGTCTTGCACGCCAATGAACAGGCCGGGCAAATGCCCGGCCTTTCTTGTGCGCTGGACGACAAGGGCGTTCAGTCTTGATCGAGATCGACCAGGTCGTCCTTCGGCTCTGCCTTGGGGATTTCCGGGCGGTGCAGCAGGAGGGACACGAAGGCCAGCACACTGAGCATCGCGATCGAGATCATGCCGACCGATTGGTAACCGTAGGGCTTCCAAGGGGCTTTCGGGGTAATCGAGGTCGGGGTGTTGTCTTCGACCCAGTTTGCCCGCATAAGCCGGTCCTTCTCGCGGCTGGAATCCGGATCGGCGACCAGCGAGAGAGTGACCTGGCCGTTCGGCTCTTGAAGCGCTGTGTGTATGCGCTCGAGTTGGCTGTTGAATTCGTCGGCCTTGGAGACCGAGCCGGAGACCCGCATCAGCGAGCCTGCCATAAAGAGCAGCGGCAGTACGAGGCCGACATGGATGCCGATCATGCCGAGTTTGCGGTTGCTCTTGATCATCAGCGAAAGGACCGCGGAGGCTGCAGCGAGGGCTGCGGCGATACCCGGGATGATCAACGCGGTCGCGGGTTTCGCGCCCGGGGGCGAAACCATCATGGTGACATAACCAGAAACGAGCATGCACACTGCATAGACGAGCATGGTCAGAGCGAACTTGATGGGCACGATGGGCTCCTGGGTTTGAACAGAGAGAGAGATCTGGAGGGGATCAGGCGACTTCCACGGCTTGAGTTGCGTGGGCCACAGCCGCTTCGGCCAGCAGTTCGACGGGGTCGAACAGGGGCAGTTTGAGCGTATGGGTGTTGAGCATGTTCGACGCCTCTGAGGCACCGAGGATCAAGGCCTCGCAGCCGCGAGCGGCCAGTTTTTCAATGACGGTATTGACCAGCTCGATCGATTCGGGGCGGACGCGTCCGTAGATGGCCTCGCCAAAGATGATCCGGTCGATGGCGATGGCATCCTCTTTTTCGGGGACATGCAGCTTGATTTTTCGAAGGCCCAGCACGGTCTGGTAGGTCGAGCCGAAGGTGACATACTTCGTGCCGATCAGCCCGACATGCTTGCACTGGTTGGCCTCGATCGCGTCGGCGACAAGGGTGATCATGTTCATCCAAGGCAGCGGCGAACTTGGTTCGGCAAGTTGGAGGGCGTGGTGGGTGGCGTTGTCGGGGAGGACGCAGAAGTCGGCACCGGCCTGCTTGAGGACCTCGGCCGATTGGCGGAGCATCCCGGCGACGGTCGGCCAGTCATCGGCCTTGATTGCCTCGACATAACTGGAGAATGGCAGGTTGTGCAGCGTGATCGCTGGGCGTTCCGACGGGTCAGCGATTTCCGAAGCTCGTCGACCGATTCGCTTGTAGCAGGTCGCGGAACCCTCGGGGCTGACACCTACAATTCCGATGTGCTTGGGCAAGGTGCCTCCTCCGTGAGTTCGCCATGCGTATTGCCGAGCGTGAATGCCCTGCAAAGCGCCGTTGTGGCGTGATAGGGTAGTCCACCCGGGACCGCGGATCGAGCGGTGGCGTGTGGACCACCCTGATCATCGAGTCCGGGCGATGTGACCAGTGTATAGGACCGGAGCCTGTTCCCAATGCCCGATTCCCCATCTTCTCATTCCGACCCGTTCGACCTGCTCGGCATCGAGCCCGATTTTCCGGTGGATGAGGCGCGGCTGCACCAGGCGTGGCTGAAGGCGACCGCCGCGAACCACCCGGACCGGGCCGATGACCCGGAGGCGGCTCATCTGGCGCTTTCGGCGGTGAATCAGGCCTATCGCACGCTCTCAGACCCCGAGAAGGCCGCCAACGCCCTGCTGACCCGTCTGGGCGGTCCATCACCGGACCGGGCCAAGGCCCTGCCCGACGCCTTCCTGATGGAGATGCTGGAGATCCGGGACGAGCTGGAGGAGGCCAAGGCCTCGAAGGACCCCGGCAAGATCGCGAAACTGGAGGACTGGGCCGACGAGCAGCGGGGGATGTGGATCCAGCGGGTCACCGAGCAGTTCGCGGCCCACAGCGAAGCGGACGATCGGCGGGATGCCATCCGGGAGTCGCTGAACGCATGGCGGTACATCGAGCGTCTGATCGAGCAGCTTGATCCGGAGTATTCGCCGGCTGAAGTCGACTTCAGGTGAGGGGGCAGTGTCCGTCTGATTCCTGACACCAGTGTCTTGGGTTGGACGGGAAGCAAACAGTTTTTCCGCGAGGGTCGAAACGATCTCTTGTAGCTAACAGGGCCTGCGGCCGGCCGCGTCGGACTTGACGAGGGCCCATGACCGTGATTAGTCCCGTTCTTCGAGAAGTTGACGCCATTGCATAGCGGCCTCTTCGTTCGCAGGTGTCGGGTCCAGTTCCTGACGGCGTTCGCTGACCCGTACCAGTTCTGTGAGTGCTTCGCCCGCGTCTTCGTTTGAGCCGGACTCCATGTGTGCCCGGTAGCACGCTTCGAGCACCTTAGTGCATTCCTCGAAGCGATTGCTGGCAAAGAGTAGGTCCGCGTATCGACGCTGGATGACGATCCGGATGCGCTTGTTCACGACGCCGTCCGGGTCATCCAGTATGTGCTGCAGCAACGCCTCGGCTTCGTCGAAGTCTTCGATATCGATCAGCGTTCCGGCCAGGGCGTATGACGCCCCGAGTGTGTTGCGAGCGTTCGGGCCGTCGGCCTCTATGCGGACATCAAGTCCTTGGCGCAACGCATCAGCCGATTCCTCGAGTCGGTCTGTGGCTCGGTAAATCGCGCCGAGATTCTCGTAGGAACTCGCCGCGAATCCCGTGCGTCCAAGACCGGCCGCGTCGAACACAGACAATGCCCTCAGGATCGCCTCTTCGGCGGCGTCGTACTCTCCGGCCTGACGGTGCATAGCGCCGAGATTGAGCAATGTGATCGCCGGTTCCTCATGAGCCTCGCCGAACAGCGCGTACTGAATCTCAAGCACGCGATCGAAAATCATGCGCGCTTCGTCATACCGTTCGAGCGACCCGAGCGTTCGGGCGAGCGCCTGCAGAGATACGGCGACATTGTTGTGCTGCTCGCCGTAGAGCGCCGTGTAGAGAGTTATCGCGTGCTCGTACGCTTCGCGGGCGCCCTCGAAGTCGCGCTGTGCGTGGAGAATTCTTCCAAGTTCGTGTTGGCTTTGCGCGACATCGTGGGAATTCTCTCCGTACAACCTGGACTGAAGCGAGATCGCTTCCTTGATCATGCCCGGTGCTTCGGGGGAACGCTCATCGTCGTAGCGGTAAAGCCCGGCGAGCGCGACGAGGGATGTTGCGATCTGTTCGTGCCCATCCGGGAAGAGCACTCGCGAACGCGCGAGCGCGTCTTCCTGCATCTCGATCGCTTCCTTGTTTCGACCGACGCTGGCGAGCATGAGTGCAAGATTGTGCAGGTCCGTTGCGACGAACGGATGATCGTTGCCGAGCGATGTACGGTGCAGATCCAACGCGCGTCGGTAATAGTCCTCCGCACGCTCGTACTGTCCGAGATGCTGCATGAGGTTCGCGAGGCTGTTGTAGATGATGCCGATATCCTCGGCATAATCATCCTCATCCGTCTGAAGCAAGTCCGAAGCACCAACCAGAAGTTTCTCGGCTTCGGAGTACTCCTCGAGCCTGACCAGCGTGTTGGCTAGGTCCTGTCTGACGGCTCCCTTGTTCGGCGCATGATCGGTTGCGCTTCCCGAATCGTCGTGCGAACCTTGTCGCTCAAGGAGGCGACGGACCCCGCCTCCGGCAAGGAGGGCACGGATGGCTCC
>JBICHT010000082.1:0-4585 GCA_043101125.1 Phycisphaerales bacterium JB050
GCTTCCTCAAAAATCGCTTCGGGCTCTTCCATCCGACCCGGTCCCACCGCGCGACAGGCCTGCCATCCCGAAGCGGGTCCGATGAAACGGAACCCGTCTTCTTGTAGTTGCTTCAGGTTGCGCTGTGTTGACGGTTGGGCCCACATCACCTCGTTCATGCTCGGCGCAAGCAAAACCGGGGTTTTCGTGCGATCGATCGCCGAGAGCACCAGCGTCACCATGTCCCCAGTCAGACCAGTCGCAAGCTTGGCCATGCAGTCCATGGTGCACGGCGCCACGATCGCCAGATCGAGCGACGACGCCAACGAAATGTGTTGCGGGTCCTGCGACTCGATGTGCTGCCACATGTCCGTGTAGACCGGACGACCCGAGATCGCCTGAAAACTCAACGGCGTGACGAACTTCGTTGCTGCTTCGGTCATCACGACCGAAACCTGAGCCCCCGACTGTGTCAGACGGCTGACGAGCGCAACCGCTTTGTACGCCGCAACGCCACCCGTGACGCCGACCAGCACCCGACGACCGTCGAGCGCCAGCGCAGGCGGGGTGTCGCTCTTGGAGGTCACGGTTTGGGTATCACTCGCCGGTGTTCACCAGCGCCGCCGCCGCAGGCGACAGCTCGATGCCTTCGCTCGTCTCGAAGTCGATGGTGATCTTGTCTTCCATGATCTCGGCGACGACCACCTCAAGGTCGGAACGCCCGTTACGCTCGACGAGGGGGCGAGAGCCATCGAGAATCTCAACGAGGCGCTTCTGGATCAGGGCGCAGAGCTTGAAGCGTCCGCCGACCTTGTTCACGATTTCCTCGCTTTTGAGAGCTTCGATCATTGCGCTGCGTTCTCCGGGTATACTCTTTTGAGCAGTCGGGCGATTGTCTATCGCGACGCCTCGCCACATTGGTGGCGGGTGGCCCATGGGCTCCGATCTGCTGCGAACAGAGAATTGTAGCCGAAATCCCTCCGACAGGGCAAATCCGGCGCGTTTCCTGCTCCTCTTTCTCGGAGCGGCGAACCGCCCTCCCCCTCGAAGAGGTATTCGCTCTCCTTAGGGCCCACCGGCCCCAGGACATGACCTCAAGGCCCCCAATGTGGAGCCCCAGCTAGGAGCACGGAGTGATCGCACAAGATGTGTTTGGCTTCGGAGACCGCGTCGTTCACGCCGGAAAACCCGAATGGGGCGTCGGTGTGGTGTCGGGAGCACAGAATGTCATGCAGGATGGCAAATCTTGCCAGCGATTGACCATCCGCTTCGAGCGGGCGGGCCTGAAGACTGTTTCCACCGCCGTCGCCCCGATCCGCCCCGCCGACCAAGCCGACGCCCCCGCCAAGTCCGTTGCCCCGAAGGCGGGAACCGAGAACGGCGACGGACCAACCTGGCTCGATGAACTCGAGGCCGGCAACCCTGCCGAAATCATGGCCCGACTGCCCGAATCCTGCACCGATCCCTTCCAGTCCATAGGAAATCGCATCAAGGCGACCCTCGCACTCTTCCGGTTCTCCGAATCCGGCGGTGCTCTGCTCGACTGGGCCGCGGCCCAGACCGGCATGAAGGATCCGCTCTCCAGATTCAGCCGCCACGAACTCGAACAGTTCTACGCCCGTTTCAAAACGAATCGCGATGCCCACCTCCGCCAATTGGCCCAGGAAGCCCTCAAGAAAGACCCAACTTGCCTCCGAAAAGCTGCGGAGAACGCCCCGCCCAAAGGCGTAGACCTGTTG
The DNA here is from genome assembly GCA_043101125.1 of Phycisphaerales bacterium JB050. Taxonomy (GTDB): domain Bacteria; phylum Planctomycetota; class Phycisphaerae; order Phycisphaerales; family UBA1924; genus JANSXG01. Next base: position 1,719 of record JBICHT010000082.1, read on the forward strand.
CGTAGCTTCCTCGTCAAGCGTTGATTCCACGCAACACCGCGTATATCCGGCCCCCCAACAGGTTCACCTGTGTTCAACTGGGCATACGCTCCGCAAACTCTACATCCGCATTCTCAGGGCGATCCTTCAGATATTCTCGGACACGCCGCCACACCCGTCGTCCTCATGCGTTGCCGTGCCAACTCCTCGCCCGGTCTTTGCACCTGTCTCCCCGTTGTCCCAACCCCGGGGCGTGCAGACAATCGCGAAGACTCGAAGGAGCCCACATGAACGATCACGAATTCCAGAACAAGCTCGGTGACCTCATCTCCCAGATTGAAGATCTCCCGAGCGAGAAGCGTGAAGAACTTCTCCAACTTGCCGAGGAAACACGCGATCGGCGCGAGAAGATCAAGCAGACCATCCGAGGTCTCCAGGACTCCCTCGATCACCTTCGACTTTCCGTGAAATACCTCGTGTTCGATCTCGAGGCCACTCGTCGCGAGAACGAATACCTCCGCGGACTCGTCGACGGCAGCAGCAACAACCCCCTCGGCGAAGGCCCCGACGCCGACTGAGCCCTCGCCAATCCAACAACGCAGTACCGATGCCCCCACGACGGCGCTTTACCCACGCCGCCGGACGGTGCCCCCTCAGACGCACCCGCTATCAGGACTGCTCAAACACGACGCGACGACCACACAGGGTCGTCGCTTGTGTTTTTGCAACGGGCCGTCAGTCCCGACGGCTCAGGTTCTCGCGTGTGAGCATCAGTTCGAAGGTCGAAGCCGCGAAGTCCGCGTCTCGTGCAGAGAGACGGGTGTAGAACGGCAGCGCCAGTGTGCGCTCGGCGACGCTCTCGGTGATCGGGAAGTCGCCCTCGCGATAGCCCAGCTCCTGGAACTGGGGCTGGACATGCACCGCGGGAAAGTACGCCGCTGAGCCGACATCATGCCGGTGCAGACCTTGTACGATCCGATCACGCTCAACTCCGGTGTACCGATCGTTCAGACGGAGTACGAAGACGAACCAGCTCATGATCGTCTCGTCGCTGATGTTCGGGAGCACGACATCCGAGACCCCCATGAACCGCTCGATGTACCGGTTGGCGACCGCGCGACGGGCTTCGAGGATCTCATCGAGCCGCTCGAGTTGGGCCACGCCCAACGCCGCCTGGATCTCGCTCATCCGATAGTTGTAGCCGAGGCGCTCGAACTGCATCCAAGTGCCGAGACCGGGTCCACTGGCAACTCTGTTCCCAACCGGGCGCCCCTGATTCCGCAAGGACCGGAGGATGTCCGCGCCGCGATCATCGTTGGTGAGGACCATTCCCCCCTCACCGGTGGTGATCTGCTTGTTGGGGTAGAACCCGAAGACCGCATAATGCCCGAAGTCCCCGACCGCTCGGCCTTGATACTTCCCGCCGATCGCCTCGCAGCAGTCTTCGATCAGTTTGATCTCGTTGCGGTCGACGATTTTGCGGTATTCATCCATGTGCTCCGGGTTGCCGAAGTTCTCGACCGCGATGATCGCCTTGGTCTTGGGCGTGATGGCCGCTTCGACCTTGGCCGGGTCCATGTTGAGCGACTTCGGACAGATTTCGGCGAAGACCGGTTTCGCCCCAACATAGAGGATGGCGTTGGCCGGAGCGATGAAACTGAACGGTGTCGTGATGACTTCGTCCCCAGGGCCAACGCCTGAGGCGATCAGAGCCATGTGCAAACCAGCGGTACCGCTGGAACAGGCGATGCCATGCCCACGATTACACCGAGCGGCGAGCATCCGCTCGAAACGCTCGACCATCGGACCAATCGAGAGCCGATCGGAGCGGAGCACCTGCGTGACCAGTTCGATCTCGCGATCGGTGATATCGGGCTTGGAAAGCGGAACATCGTCCATGGCTGGTATCCGTCGAGTCGTTCGTTGGGCAGCGGAAACTGACGCTCCGCACGCCCTGAACAGAATACCCGCCCCGAGCCGGTCGTGATCAGTTTTCGCTCGCCCGACGAAGGATCTCATCCTTCAGCATCGCGTGCAGCTCGCTGACCGGCAGTTCGCCCAAGATACCCCCTGCATCGCGCGATTCACCCGCATCGATCATTTTCTGGGTTCGTTGCGCGGCCGTGACGATCGTCGAGTGGTTCTTGCGGTTGAGGTCGCGGGCGATTTCCGGGAAGGACCGGGTCGTCAGATTCCGAGCGAGCAGGGCGCACATCGAGCGAGCGAAGACCACCAGACGGTGGCGTCCCGAGCCCAGCACATCGGTGGGCTGTACCCCGAGCTTCTCGCAGACCACATCGAGGATCAGGTTGACCCGCAGCGGGCGGCGCCCCGGGGTGGCCACCCCGTCTCCAAGCACCCGGCGTACCGTCGCGGCGTTAATGGGCATGCTCGATGCGGGCCCACCGAGCAATTTCTGGTAGGCCTCGACCCGGAGCAACGCTCCCTCGACCTCGCGGGCCGAAGCGTGGCACGCGCTGGCAATCGCATCGGCGGCCCCGGGCTCCAAGGATAAGCCGCGTCGCTCAGCGATCCGGGTGGCGAGAAGCGAGCGCAATTCCTGATCCGGAGGTTCGATCCGGACCACCATGCCCGAGACGCAGCGCGACACGAGACGATGGCTCAGACGCTCGATCCGCTTGGGGTGCTCGTCGGAAACGAGCATGACCCGGGCACCGTCGAGGTCGAGGGCATCGATGGTGTGGAGGAGTTCCGACTCGGTCGCTTTTTTGCCCGCGACGAAGTGGACATCATCGATGCACAGCAGATCGACCCCGCGATAGCGCTTCCGGAACGCCTCGAGCGAGCGTGACGGGACCGCTGCGATGCACTCGGTGGCGAAGGCCTCACCCGTGCCATACCGGCCTCGCGCTCCCGGGCACGCGCGC
>JBICHT010000083.1:0-4068 GCA_043101125.1 Phycisphaerales bacterium JB050
CCGCCAGCCCACCCACCCCCAAGAATACGGAATACGGCGCCGATCAGATCCGGATCCGTGAGGGCTGTGAATCGGTGCGCAAGCGTCCGGGCCTGGACATCGGCGACACCGGGCTCGCCGGTCTGCACCACCTCTGCTGGGAAGCGGTTGACAATTCGATTGACGAGTGCATGGCGGGTCGGGCGACGACCGTCACCGTGCGCGTGCACGCCGACGGCTCGCTGAGCGTCTCCGACGACGGCCTGGGCATACCGGTCGAGACGAAGAAGCACGACAACCCGCTCTACAACGGCAAGCCCGCGGTTGAGTTGGTCATGACGGTGCTCCACGCCGGCGGCAAGTTCGGCGAGGAGAACTCGGCGTACAAGGTCTCGGGCGGTCTGCACGGCGTGGGCATCTCCTGCGTGAACGCGCTGTCCGAGTACCTGAGCGTGGAGATCCATCGCGATGGGCAGGTCCACAAGATCGGCTTCGAGCGGGGCGTTACGGTCGAGCCGTTGCATGTGATCGGCGAGATCGCCCCTGATGCCGCGCGTCAGTCGGGCACGACCGTCACCTTCAAGCCCGACCACCAGATCTTCCCGGACACCGAGTGGAACTTCGCCACGCTCAGCCATCGCCTGCGCGAACTGGCGTACCTGAACCCCGGCACGATCATCCGCATCGTGGACGAGCGCGTCGGTGCCGACGGCAAGCCCAAAGACGAGACCTTCTGCTTCCAGCGCGGTCTGTACGAGTATGTCGAGCACATCAACGCCAACAAGGGCACGCTGCACGACATCGTGCACATCGCTGGCGAGAACGAGGAATCGGGACTGTCGCTGGAAGTTGCCTTCCAGTTCAACGACTCCTACTCCGAGTTGATGCTCACCTTTGCCAACAACATCCGCACTGTGGACGGCGGGACGCACCTCTCGGGCTTCAAGACCGCGCTCACCCGCACACTGAACAACTACATCAAGAGCGCGAACCTCATCAAGCCCAAGGACCCGGTCCCCTCCGGCGACGACTGGCGCGAGGGGCTCGCGGCGGTGATCAGCGTCAAACTGCCCGAGCCGCAGTTCGAGGGCCAGACCAAGGGCAAGCTCCGCAACACCGAGGTCGATGGCTTCGTGAGCGCGATCGTGGCCGACAAACTCCAGACCTGGCTCGAGGAGCACCCTTCCGAGGCCAAGAAGATCTGCCTGAAGGGCATCACCGCGGCCCAGGCGCGAGAGGCGGCCCGCAAGGCCCGCGACCTCACCCGGCGCAAGAGCGCGCTCGAGAGCGGCTCCATGCCGCACAAACTCCGCGACTGCACCACCAAGGATGTCGATCGCTCCGAGATGTTCATCGTCGAAGGTGATTCCGCGGGCGGGTCGGCGACGCAGGGTCGCAATGTCGAGACGCAGGCCATCCTGCCCCTGCGAGGCAAACTGCTGAATGTCGAGAAAGCCCGCCTGGATAAGGTGCTGGCCTTCGAGGAAATCCGCACGCTGATCGCCGCGCTCAAGTGCGGCATCGGCGCGGACTTCGACATCAGCCGGCTCCGCTACGGGCGCGTGATCATCATGACCGACGCCGATGTTGACGGATCGCACATCCGCACGCTGCTGCTCACCTTCTTCTTCCGGCAGATGCCCGAACTGATCCGGCGCGGCAAGATCTTCATCGCCCAGCCGCCGCTGTACCAGGTGACGCGCAACCGCAAGAGCCAGTATGTGCTCAACGAGCGCCAGATGGACGATGTGCTGATCAGCCTCGGCACCGACGGCGCCTCGCTGCTGGTGCGCGAGATCGAACTGATCGAAGAAAGCGGCGAGGTCATCGAGGCCCGGCCCAAGACCCTCCGCAGCATCGAGGGCGATGAACTGACCAAGGCCGTGAAACTGCTCCGTCGCCTCGGCGAACTCATCGAGGTCTCCGAGCGCCGCGGCGTGCGTTTCCTCGATCTGCTCGATGCACGCAAACGCGACCCCAAGGGCGAAGGTCGCCTGCCGAGCCATCGCATCACCTGGCGCGGCGCGGATGCGTTCGCCTGGTCCGATGAGGAAGCCCGCACCGTCATCGAGGCCCACGGCCTGATGCCCGAGGAAGACGCGATCGCGGCACGCGAACTCGCCGAGTCCAACGGCAAGTCCGCCCCGATCGAGAGCGATGAGAAGCCCCTGGCCACGGTGCGCGAACTGCACGAGAACAAGGAGATCATGCCGATCATCGAGCAACTCGCCGAGTTGTCGATCGACATCGACGACTACGGGCTGGTGCAGGAAGAGGCCGTGACCGGCGAGAAACTGCCGACCAAGTACGCCTGGGCGATGCAGAAGAAGTCGTCGGCCAAGGCAGCGGACTCGGACGCCGAAGACGGCGAAGACACCGAGCCGGAGACCCCCGAGGCCAAGATCATCGAAGCCGCCTCGATCCCCGACATCCTCGCGACGCTGCGCGACCTCGGCCGTCGCGGCATGGAGGTCAAGCGGTTCAAGGGTCTGGGCGAGATGGACCCCGAGCAGCTCTGGGAAACCACGATGGACTTCGAGAAGCGCACGCTGATGCGCGTCACCTGGGACCAGGGCGAAGCCGCCGACGAACTGTTCACGACGCTGATGGGCGAGAATGTCGAACAGCGCCGGAACTACATCGAGAAGCATGCGCTTGAGGTGAAGCAGTTGGATGTTTGAACCGCACCGGAAGGTGTCACTCAGACGGCGCACCTACGCCGTGCTCTCCGGGCGAGTGCCTTCTCGGCTCGGGCGCATCGTCAACACCTCCATCGCCGGGCTGATCATTCTCAATGTCGCCGCCCTGATGGTGGGCACGGTTGAGTCCATCCGGTCTCAGGCACCGCTCGTCTTCCTCTGGATTGAGTGGGTGTCTCTTTTGGTTTTCATCGTGGAATACCTCGCGCGCGTCTGGTCGTGCGTGGAGTCTTCACGATACCGCCACTGGCTCTGGGGGCGCCTGCGATTCGCGGTCACGCCGTATGCACTGATCGATCTTCTGGCGATCGTTCCCGGCCTGATCCCCTTCATCGAGACGGACCTGCGAGCGCTGCGTCTGGCTCGCATCCTTCGGATCCTCCGACTGGCCAAGCTCGGGCGGTATTCGAAATCGGTCCATGTCCTCGGTGTCGTATTCACAAAGACCCGGCAGGACATCGCCGTGGTCATGGTTGGGCTGACGATGCTGCTCTGTATTGCTTCATCGCTGATGTATTACGCCGAACACGATGCGCAGCCCGAACAGTTCTCCTCGATCCCCGCGACCATGTGGTGGGCGGTCGCGACGCTCACCACGGTCGGCTATGGGGATGTGTACCCGGTCACCACCTTGGGCAAACTGCTGAGCGCGGTGCTGGCGATACTCGGAATCGGCTTCGTCGCCTTGCCGACGGGCATCCTCTCCGCGGCGTATCTGGATGAGTTGCGAGCACAACGCGAACGGGCCAATGCTGGTCGTCGCGGGTCGTGAACCGCCGTGCCGATGTCCGGCGATCTGGAACTAGGCATCAGGAAAGTTCGTTCCGATGAGCCAGAAGACCGCGGCCAACTGCCCGATCACAACGATCCATTGACCGACGATCAAACGGTGGTACTTCTGCTCACGCCAATGCAGCGCGTCGACGCTCGCGCTGACCAGGCCGAAGATGGCACATAGCCCGCACGCCATAAGACCGAAATAGAAGGTTGGCCACAAATCAAACCAGAGCGACCACCAATCAGTATCTCCTCCGTTGAGTTGGCGTACCGGTGAAGCGCCGGCAGATCGCATCACCATCAGAGTGCCTAACGGAATCAGGCAGAGCACCGAGATGCTTGTCGCCAAGATGCTGCCGGCGCGGGCGCGGGATTTTTGCAACGCCATCACGCCGATGATGACGGCCGCGATCGAGAGCATGAGGCTGAACCAGATCATGGATTGAGCCTAATCCAATCTAAGCATCCGCACACACCAACTCCATCACCACCTCCGGCGGCACGCCGATCCTCACCGGCAGGATGCTTGTGCCGTGGCCTCTTGAAACGATGACCCGGCCCGCGGCTGCGCAAGTGTCGGCGGACCGCGTTTATAACCGACTTTGCCGCGGTT
>JBICHT010000084.1:0-15026 GCA_043101125.1 Phycisphaerales bacterium JB050
CCTGAAGAAATGAGGTCGCGCGACCATAGTTCGCCGCGAGATGGCGGCCTGAGGTGCAAACTACGCACAACCGAGTGTGCCGGTTTCGATCCGGGTAAGCCCAAAGGCGTCCGGGTCAGCAAACCTATCAGGACGGTGGCAAAATCGTCAAACGCGCGCCAATAACCTAGCTCCCAAGAGGTGTTTATTCAGAACCAATTATTTCTACTAGGAAAATCCATCAAGGTCCGATATGATTTTCGTCGTAGTGGACAGTCTGTGGACAGATTCAGGTTCCACCCTCCACCGGAGATGAGCGTGCGTTTACGAGCACTCGGCATCCGCGTCGGCCTCATAGTGATCGGCTCCCTCTGGGCGATCACGCTGATCCTCATGGGTGTCAAACTCGCGATTTCGCCTTGGCCGGAGATCCCCAGAGAAGCGGCGTTGTGGTTCGGAATCGCATCGGTGGCGGCTGGCGAGTTCCTTTTCATGTACATCGTGGCCGACCGCCTGTTCCCGAAGCGTCGGAAATTGCTTTCTGATCTGTTCGAGCAGGCGACGGCGTGTGTGTTTGTGCTGGGTCTCGGCCTTTCGGGCCTATTCCTGCTTATGTCGGCGGCGTGATCTATCCTGCACGGTGTCGGATCACTTTCTGGTCCGACGTCGCCGCAACGGACCTGCAGGATCTGACCATGCCCAAGTTGTTTCATGTCGTTCCCAGTTCTCGCACCATCGGCGGCGTCCTGGGCGTGTCCCTCGCTCTTGGATGGATCTGCCCCGCGCCCGTGTTCAGCCAGACGCCGAGGCGCCCAACCGAGGCACCCCAGAGCGAAGTCGAGCGAGGCGGTGAGCAGGCGCTGGTGGCGCGAACGAACTCCGACCTTCTGGTGCGGGCCTTGCTGCGTCGCTCGCGGAACCTGGGTAGCGCGAGTGTGGCCGACTATCGACTGACGGCGCTGGGCCTTCGCTTGGCGCGATTGCAGGTTCCTGATGATGCGGAGTTACTGCGCAACGAGATCGCGGCGTGGGCCGCCGCGGACGATGTCAGCCGGGTGATGGATTCGACGCGGGAACTGGTCCGGCTCGACCCGCGAGACACGATCGCACAGTTGCGCTTGATCGATGCCCAAATCGGGCGATTGAACACCGCCGAAGAGCGGCGTGAGGCGTACGAGCGGTTGATGGGTCCGGCGGGCGAACGGCTGCGCGGGAGCGTCCGTTCGCGTCTGGCGTTGGACGCGGCGTTGCTCGCGCGGGAGGAGGGTGATCAGCAGGCGTTCCTCCGGTTGATGACCGAGGCGACGCTGCTGGACTCGACCAACAAGAACGCGGCGGCCCTGTACGCCAGCGTCATGCTGCCTACCGCTCGGACGCGGGTCGAGCGTTTTGAACTGCTGGCGAATGTTCTTCTGGCAGACCCGCTCGATCCCGGCGCGTATGAGAATGCTGCGATCGAATTGCTGTCGGCGGGTGCGTACGAGGCTTCGCTGCGATTCCAGAACCGGATGCGCGAGTTGCTGAGTGCTTCGGGACAGGACTACATGAGCCGCCTGGCGCTCACCGATCCGCAATACTTCGATGAGAACCGGGTGAATGACTACCTGATCGCGAGCTGGCAGCACGATGGTGTCGCTGAGGCGATCTCGTTCATCAACGACGCGCAGGGCACGGCGGAATCACGGTTCATCAGCCAGGTTCGCGAACTTCAGCAGAGCGGTGCCTCAATGGCTGAGATCAAGAACATACTCGCGCAGCAGCGGTTCCCGTGGCTGCCGTACCAGCTTGAGCGGCTGCGCACGCTCATGCTCATCGGGCAGGATGAGCAGACTCGGCGATCACTGACTTTCACCTCGCGCCCGCAGGCTCGCGACCGGTTCGCCAATCGACCGGATCCGTTCGGGCTGGAGGGGTTCATCCCGGTGCCGCCGATCACCGATGCACTGCGCCGCGAAATCGCCGATGATTTTCCCGAGGCCACGCCTGAGCAGATCGAGCAGACCGCGGCTCAGCAGGTGCGTTTCGCGCGAGACATCGATCCGGTGCATGAGTCTCTGACCCGGTACATGCTCGCGGCGCAGGATCTGATCGAACGCATGAGACAAAATGACCAGATTGATGAGCAAACGAAAAGCCTAATCGAGATCAACACCACACTCGAAACGATCTGGCTGCTGCTGATCTGCGAAAACTCGGTGGATCTCGCCGAGAATCGATTGGACGCGCTGATCCAGGCATTGAATAGCGAGGCGCTCGACCCCGACGCGATCAATCGGTACCGGGGTTGGATCGCCGCGAATCGGGGCGATTTTGAAAGCGCACGCGAACTGCTCACGCCGCTGGCCGAGACCGATGCCAGCGCGATGTACGCTCTGGGCATGGTCGAACTCCGGCGAGGGGACATCGACGAATCGGTTCGGTTGTTTTCTCGCCTGCGAGTTCGTTTTCCGGACACCGCGCTCGCGTGTGTCGCCAGGGACCGCATCGCCAACATCACCGGAAGCACGCCGGGGCATGTCCCGGGTTCTGACGAGGTGAACCGATACGCGATGCGGTTTGCACCGAACCTTGAGCGATTGACCCGTTCGCCACGAGAGTTCATGTCGCTGAAAGTCACCCCGACCTCATCGACCCTTGGTTTGATGGACCGACACGAGTTGGTGCTCGAAGTGACGAACAAGGCAAGTGTGCCTCTGGCGGTCGGGCCATCGAGTCCGATCGACAGCCGGTTCCTCTTCACACCAAGGCTAGAGTTGGAGGGAATAGCGTATCTGGATCTGGTTCGTGATCAGTTGGTCGAGCGGGCGCGCGAGAATCTGGGAATCGATGAAGATGCTCCGCTGCCAGATGCAGTGCAGAGCCAGATCGCCCAGCAGATCGGCATCGTCAGCCGCAGTCTGCTGGAGGTCGTGGACACGGATCGTGTGCTGCGTCTGGAACCGAATGAGACGATCCGTGTGCCGGTCTGGGCCGGGCGTGGAAATATCGGGATGCTGGTCGATCGGAACCCGAACCAGCGGATCACGATTACCTGGAGTATCGCGCAGGGGTTTGTCCAGACCCAGCGTCTGGGCAGCGGCGCTCGTCCAACGCAGGGCTTCACCGCGGGCCCGATGAGCCTGAGCACGCAAACCGAAATGGTGCTGCGGCTCAAACTTCCCGAACTCTCCGTCGAGTTGCTTTCGGAACAGCTCCGAAACAGTTCTGGTGTCGAACTCGCAAAGACGATCCTCCGTGCGACCTCCGCCCTCACCGAGGCGGACTCCGAAGATGAAGTCCGTCCGCTGCGTGGTGCTCTGCTTGAAAGGATGCCCCGACTCGATGACCGACTCGTCGCCATGCTCTGTCTCCGGCTGAGCGAACTCGGAGCACTCGATCGAGACGAGAGCATCCGCGACGCGTTGCGTGAGGATGTTCGGCGCAGACTCGAGCGCGATGGCGGCCTCGATTCCCCGGATGCACTGACTCTCGCCACAACCGCGTTGACCACGCTCACCCGCGCAGCGGATGATCCGATCCTGCGCGTGTGTATGAACAGTTCGAACGCGGATTTGGCCGAGTTTGCCTCGGTATTCTCCCAGATCCTCGAAGCGGGAGGGTTTATCAAAGAAGAAGGAACGGATGCACCGGAAGCCCCGAAGCCGTCCGGACTCGATTCCGCCTTTGATATCAGCGATACACTGTTCGATCAAAGCGGAAAATGAACACGCCGAGCCGGCGCGCGGTCCGCATCCTCGGGGCGCTTCTCGGGCTGCTCCTGCTCGCAGCCGCGGTGGCGGCAATTGTGTCACGGCGCAGCGCGACCGAGCGTGTATCCGACGCGTTTTTGAATGCGCCTACCTGGATGTTTATGGCGCTCGCGTTGAGCGTGGCGATCACCCCCCTGCTGACGGCGGCGGTGTTCTGGATTCTCACACGACGCTACGGGCGGGTGGGGTTCGGCGAGATGGGGTCGCTGATCCTCGCGGCGTGGCTGCTGAACTATCTGCCGCTCTGGCCCGGTATGTTCAGTCGCGTCGCCTACCACCGGCTGGTCAACGGCATCCCGGTACGGGACTCTGCCCGAGTAATCGTGCAGGCAGGCGCGGTCTCAGGCATCGCCGCCGGGCTGGTTGGCGTGCTGGTGCTCGCGGTGGCTCTGCCACTCGGGATCACGGGGTGGAGCGCAGCAACGGTCGGTGTGAGCGGCGGGATGATCTGCGCCGCCTTGGCCTTGGTGACTCGTCGCTCCGCGAAGATGCCGCACATGTGGAGGTACTTCGGTACGACGGCGGTCCGAACGCTTGAACTGTCGGTGTGGGCGCTTCGTTATGCGCTCGCGGTGCGCATTGTGGGCGGAGAAGTCTCTGCGGACGGCGCGCTGACGATCGCGGCCTTGGTCCAGATCGCGGTGCTCCTGCCGATCGCGCCGAACGGGATTGGTGTCCGGGAATGGGCTGTCGGCATCGCGGCGAGCGGGTTCGCGATTGGGATCGCGGCCGAGACCGGGTTGGCGGCGGGGCTGCTCGATCGGGGGATGGAGGTGCTGGTCGCGGTACCGCTGGGCTTGATGGCCGCGGGCTGGCTGGCCAGACGGCGCAAACAACTGGGTGTAGAGATCTCAGCCGATCCGAACGCCGCCTGAGCCGGGCACGATTTCACCGATTTCGTAGACCGTCTCGCCGGATTTCTCGAGTTGGCGTGCCACGCTGGACGCGAAGTTGGGTCGCACGATCAGGCAGTAGCCGATGCCCATGTTGAAGACGCGGTCCATCTCTTCGTCGGAGATGTTGCCGTGCTTCTGGAGGAAGCCGAAGACCGGGGACACTTCCCACGATCCCGCTTTGATCTTTGCATCGACGCTGTCGTGGAGGGCGCGGTCGAGGTTGCCGGGGAGGCCGCCCCCGGTGATGTGGGCCATGCCGCTGATGACCTTCTTGACCTTGTAGTTCTTGAGCAGCGCGGTGATGGACGGGGCGTAGAGCCGGGTCGGCGTGAGCAGGACTTCGCCCAGAGAGCGGTCCGGGTCCAATTCGGGGTACACGGCGTGCAGGTCGAGTTTCGCCTCGCGGACGACCGCCCGGACGAGCGAATAGCCGTTGGAGTGGATGCCGTCGCTGGCGAGCCCGAGGACGATGTCGCCGGGTTCGACGCGATCGCTGTCGATCGCGCGATCCAACTCGAGCACGCCGACGGCGAAGCCGGCGAGGTCGATGTCGCCCTCGCGATACATGTCCCCCATCTCGGCGGTCTCACCGCCTAGGAGCGCAGCGTCGCAGACTCGACAGGCCTCGGCGATGCCCTTGATGACCTGCTCGAGTTGCTCTGGGATGACCTTGTTCGCGGCGATGTAGTCGAGGAACAGCAGCGGCTCGGCACCTTCCACGACCAGGTCATTGACATTCATGGCGACGAGGTCGATGCCGATGGTGTCGAACTTCTGCATGTCGAGGGCGATGCGGATTTTCGTGCCGACGCCGTCGGTGCAGGACACCAGAACCGGGTCCTTGTAGTTGCGCTTGAAGAGTTTTTCGTTGAAGTCCAGGCGCAGGAGCCCCGCGAAGCCGCCGTCATTGGAGAGCACACGCGGGCCGTGGGTGCGGCGCATGTGCTGGCGGATCAGGGAGGCGAAGCGGTCGCCTTCCTCGATGGAAACGCCGGATTGGGCGTAGGTCAGGCCGGGTTTGTCGCTGGTCGCCATAGGCCCCGATCATAGCGGCTGGGCGGGCCGAACTGAGCCCACGGATCACGGAGAACTCATGATTCCGGGCACGGCGATGCCTATTCGGTCAACCGGGACGATGCCCCGCCGATCAAGTTCCGCCGAATCGACCTGAATGAGTCGCTCGAGTTCGTCGTCGAAGATCCAAAAGACCAGTTGGTCGCGTTCAGAGCGGATCGGCGTGACCGGGATACCGGTCGCGCGGATGTATGCGGAGAGGATGTCGGCCTCGCTGCCGGTGACCTCGAACGGCTCGACGATCACGCGCGGGTCGTACTCTCCGACGGCCAGCCCGAGGATCCTCTCGCGGGTGAGGCGGAAGCTCCCGAGCAGGTCGTAGGCAAGAGGCACGGGCCGGACCACGCGCATGGACCAGACTCCCCCGCCGGGCCTGGAGCGGTCGGGTTTGAACTCCACCTCCCAGAGTTGGTCGCCGGTTCCCGGATCGAAGACCCGCACCCTTCGGATGCGGGTCTTCCAGAACCATGTTTCCGCGACACTGCGGTTGAGACGCACGGTTTCGGTGCCGTAGAGCGATCCTGCCCACATCCAGAGGGAGGATTTTTCTGGAAAGTACACTCCAGCAGGCGCGGGACCGGCGCGACCGAACAGGGCGACAGGACGAGGAATCCAGCCATACCAGAGCAGGGTGAAGATCAGGAGTGTGATTGAGATGCCCGGGGCGATCCGTCGGAGCAGGAGCAGTTCCAGCGGGCTTCTTCGCCTGCGTGCGTAGGTCGATGGTGTGGCGGTGTCGAAGGGCTTGCCGCACTCTGGACAAAAGCCCTTGCCTTCTTCGATCGGCACTCCTCCCAGGTCGTGATAGCAGTTGAGGCAGAACATCGGGATCGGATTGGCCGGTTTGGCTGGCGTTTCGGGCAGTGCGTCTGGGGGACCGTCTTCGCTCACAGCGGTCATGGTACGCCAAGAAGGGAGAACCACCGATTCAATCTCAAAGACGCTACTCTGCCCCGCATGCACTTTGACCTGATCGACGCTGTACTGGAGCAGACCGAGGACCGGATCGTGACCCTGAAAGGGGTGACGAGTGCCGAGGAGTACCTGCAGGATCACTTCCCGACCTTTCCGGTGCTCCCCGGCGTGATGATGATCGAGGCGTGTACCCAGGCTGCCCGGCGTCTGGCAGAGGCTGAATCCACGGACCGGTACACGCTGAGTCAGGTGAAAGCCCTGAAATACGGGATTTTCGTCGCGCCCGGGGACACGATGCGGATCGAGGTGCGTCTATTCAAACGGGGAGACGACGGTTCGATCGATTTCAAGGTCAGCGCGAGCGTGCAGAAGGCTGGCGGCGGAATGGGGGATGGGGCGAACTGCGTTTCGGGACGGATCACGCTGCGTCCGGTGCGTCCGGGAGCGGCCCCGAACTGATCTCCGTTCGGGTGACGGGACTCCAGAAACTATGCATAATGGGACTTCCGGGTCGGCCGGAGCATTTTCTACATCACTCCAGGCATTCGCCAGCCGTGCCAGCGGTGTGGCCGCCTCCATCCCAGCGAGCACGAGCATTATGACGCGTGACGACATCTTCGAGAAGGTTCAGGAAGTTCTGGTCGACGCACTTGGGGTGGATGACGACGAGGTCACCCCGGAAGCGAAACTGACCACCGATCTTGGTGCGGAGTCGATCGACTTCCTCGACATCTCGTTCAAACTCGAGCAGGAGTTCGGCTTCAAGATCGCGCAGGGCGAACTGTTCCCTGACGGTGCGGCACAGAACCCTGAATTTGTGCAGGACGGGAAGATCACCGACAAGGGTCTCGCCGAGATGAAGGCGAAGATGCCGCACGCGGACTTCTCAGAATTTGAGAAGAACCCGCAGTTGGCGCAGGTCGGTCAGGTGTTCACCGTCGATGTGCTCGTGAACTTCGTTGAGCGCAAGTTGAATCAGACCGCCAACGCCTGAGCCCCCACTCAGCAGGAGCCGACCCGTCATGCGCTGGATGTGGATCGACCGGATCGTCGAACTCGTCCCGCGCGAGCGGATGGTGGCGATCAAGAACATCTCGCTCGCCGAGGAGCATCTGCACGACCATTTCGCGGCGGATGTCGAACGCGGCCTCCCCGCACTGCCCGTGATGCCGTTCTCGCTCATTATCGAGGGGATGGCACAGACCGCGGGTGTTCTGGTCGGGCACGCGAACGAGTTTCGCGAGAAAGTGATTCTGGCGAAGGTTTCGAAGGCGCAGATCGACTTTGATCCGGTTCCGGGCCAGACCCTGCGCTACACCGCGACCATCAACCGATTGGACGAGACTGGTGCCGCGACACTGGGCACGATCGAGGTGATCGACCATCGCAGCGGTACGGCGTCCGAGATCGGTGCGATCGATCTGATGTTCAGCCACATTGACAAGAACATGACGGGCCTGCCGTTCCCGGAGCACAACTTCGTGTTCGGTGACGGGTTCAAGACCCTCATTCGCACGAGCGGGTTCGAAATCCCGGGCGACTGAGCGGCGAGATCTGGATCAACCGAAGGGGTTGGCCGCGCCGAGCACATGGCTGGCGAGGTCGAACAGGCCGTGCTCGGGGCCGAAGCGCACCAACTCGTGCAGCCCCACGATGACGGGTACGCAACTGACGATGACCGCCCAGCAGCCGAGTCGCTTCGCGGTCGTGATGCGATGACGCCCGATGTACTCACAGATGAGCAGCACGGTGTAGACCGTGGCGAATTTGAAGAGCAGCATGCCCAGCAGGCCGTAGTGGTCGATGACTCCGGCAGCGAAACTGTTGAGTTCCATACCACCGAGCGTGAGGATGATGGCAGTCAGAATGGTGTCCGCGGCCGCGGCGGTGATGTACCAGCCGTAAGTCTGGGGAAACAGAACGGGCTGTCTCAGTGTCGCCCTCATACACCCTTATTTGGAGCGAATCAGGTTTCGGTTGCAAGAACTTCTTTTGTAACTCGTGCAAAGAGTGACTCAATCCGGCCGAGGGACGCAATATCGCCGGTCCAGAGCACGCTCTAAGCGAGCGCCTGGCGGACAAACACGCGGACACCGTCGATGGCTCGAACCCCCTGCTCTTCACAGGCGATCAGCAGCGGTGTGCGTCGAGGGGCGTAGACCGTGTCCAGCACAATGGCGTTGTCGATGTCGCGGACAAGCGCGAGATCAAGGGGTGATTCATGCTCTGCGCCGCCTCCGGACATGCCCATCGCGGTGCAGTTGACCCAAGCCTTTGCATCTAAATCGTGACGGTTTTCCCATGGCGCGATGACAATCGAACCGGTGGCTGCGGGGAGAGCGTTGGTCAGATCATCGCGGAGCTTCTCTGCCCGTTCGGTTGTGCGATTGCAGACGGTGATGTGGGCCCCCTCTTCAAGCAGCGCGGCCGCGGCACCTCGAGCGACACCGCCCGCGCCGAGGAGGACGACGCTCGCGCCGGCGAGTTCGCCTCCCATCGCTTCGCGCAGGAGCGACTTGATGGCGAGGGCATCGGTGTTATCGACGAACTTGGTGCCGTCGGATCGCACAGCGAGTGTGTTCGCGGCTCCGGCTCCGAAGGCGACAGGGGAGACCTCCCACGGTTCGCCAGCCGCGTTCTGTTCGATGGCGAGGCGCAGCAGGTGCTCTTTGTGCGGGATGGTGACGCTCGCGCCGGTGAAGTCGAGCGGCTTGTAGGCGAGCAGACTCAGCAGCGTGGCTTTGAAGTGCTCCCAACCCGCATTGATGCGGAGCGGGAGGTAGACGCCGTCGTGACCGATGGCTTCGAAGGCCGCGTTGTGAACATCGGGCGAGATGGAGTGTGCGACGGGGTCGCCGAGGACGGCGTAGACCTTCGTGCTCTCGGAGATGGCATCGAAGCGGTAGCGCCCGCGCAGTTCGGCGATGGTTGGCTGGCCCGGGGCGGTGCCTCCCTGCTCGGTCAGCGAAGCAAAGGTGAGGAAGCCGCCGAACTTCGGCGCGAGTACGCGGCTCATCAGGCCGTGTTCGCCCATGCCCAGCACGATCGTCGGGCGGTCGCGTTCGCGGAGGATGTCGAAGATTTCGAGGTTGTCGCGGACTGAGCGGGCGCGGAAGGCGAGTTTGATGACCTTCGCGGCGTCGTGCGAGCGCATGGAGGCGAGCAGCGCGAACAGGTTCGACGGACGCGAGTGGAAGTCGTGTGCCGACAGGATCAGGCCGGTCGAGACATCGCGGACCTGCTGCTCGTGCTGGATGGCGAGGTTGATCTTCTGGCGCAGGTTGGCCGAGCGGTCGTAGGCCGCGGCTTCGAAGTCGATGTAGCGCGGCGGGTGGTCGCTGGTGCCGAGGGCTTCGATGAGGGAGACGCGGGCGGAGTCGTCGCCGTCGTGCTCGCCGCCTTCGTCGGTGCTGCGGCAGGTGATGATGCAGGGCAGCGGTGAATCGGCGACCAGTTGGAGGACGGCTTGCTGGCCCTCGTCGTCGCCCTCGCCGTTGAAGAGACGATCGATGCGATACTCGACCAGATCCGCGCCGGATGCCCGGGCCTGCGCGGCATCGCGGAGTGCGAGGGCCGGTTCATCGACCATGATGGGGCAGCAGAGGAGGGCTTTGGGCATGGGGGGAGTGTAGCGGCCTGCGCAGATCGCTCCTTCTCCCCTCGATGGAGAAGGTGGACTTCTGAGGCCGGGCAAAAGGCTACATATTCTCGTGGGCCACCCTCCTGTGCCTTGGGCGGCTTGAAGCGGCCAAATTGAACCGGAAACACCAAGTCCGACGGGCGCAGAAACGGTTCCACGCAACGCCGATCGGCCACCATAAACTCCTTACTGCGGCGCGCGATCCAGAGCGTCAAGCGGCACGACAGGCAGTCGTGCCACACACGCCCGGAGAGCGCATCGACAGTCACCGTGCCACCAGAGAGGCTGGCATGATCAATATGCTTGCGGCTGCTCCAACTCTTATCAGGGCAGTCGATGCAGAATAGTTCGGGATCGTGTGGCAAGGACGCACACTTCATTGCGAGACATTGCTGGTCACTTGACGACACAGGATTCGGATGGACCTGTCATTCCTGGCATCTGCCCGGCTTTGGCTGCCGTAGCCTGCAATTGAACGGTGCTCCCGGCATCGCCATCGAGCATTTGTGACGCGTGCGTCAAGATCGAACCCCACGGAAGTCGGCGATCAAACTCAACAGTACTACGCAAAAGTGTAAATGCCATCTCTTTCTCGTCACCGTTGGCAAGGCCTCTGCAAATTGCCTGTATTCCGTCCGCAGACTCACCGATCCCAAGGGCAGTGAGAACTCCGTCCAGTTCCTCGGCTGACGAGTGTCGACCTCCAGAGTGAGGTAGCGCTCGCCCTCTCGCAAAGACCACTTCAATCACGGTGCCCTTTGTGTTCTCTGCGATAGCCTTGGACTCGATCAGCCGGAGCAGTTCATCGCCCTCCATCACGAGGACAAGCCGCCAAACCCGCCCATCTGATGATGAAAACAGAATGTTGATCTGCAATCGATGCCGATCGACTGTTGCGATTCTTTCCCTTCCCTCATGCAGAGTAGGAGGTTCCATGATGACAAGAGCATCGAAATCACCGGAGCGAAACTCGATCGTTTCGTCCGAGTCTGATTCGAACTCCATGTGACGATCAATTTTAAATCGAGCTCTGATCATTTCAACCCGTCGGCAAGTTCAATCAACATGATTCCCCTCGATTCAAGTTCCTGGACCAAAGATGGTGAGGCCGGCCTGTTCAACACTAGGACGGGCAAGCGGTTCTGGACTAACGCCTGAAGTGCCAAGTCGTCAAGGTATGCCCGTGATTCCTGCGCTGATCCAGCGAGGGCTGAGAGCGGATAGTTTCCAGCAGCCATTCGGTGTTTGATTTGGAGTGCATGCGTTGTGGTGATAGTATCAATTCTATTTGCTCCAGGAAGCCCGTCGGCCGACACTCGTATGAGATCGCCAAAATCCTCCAAATCACCTCGCTGGATTGCTCTGGCTACTGTCGACTCATATATTGCACCCTCAATTCCATTGGAATTACTCCTGTTGTTTCGCAGAAACACCAGATAGTCATCGAGCCCCTCAACCCCCCGCAGCTGACCTACATTTCCAAATGCTCTATTGACACGAGCCGCACTGACAGCTCCACCAGACAGAAATTCCTCAAGCAGCTCACGATTGCCCGCCTGAATCAACGATTCTGCAGCAACGGCAAGGCCGTGAACAGTTTCATCAGAAATGTTTGCAACATCGAACAGATTAAGCCTGCGACTTGCTTCCAAGACAAGCTCAAGAGATTCATCGTCAAAGCCAGCAAGAAGAGGATTAAGGGATGTCAGACGATCGGCCTTTGCGTAGTAGGCCAGCCCTTCGCAGCCATCCTTACGCATCCAACCAAAGCTGCGCTCTACCGTCCAGCGCCAACTCTTCGTTACCGCGTCTCCAGCGATCAGGAGACTTGATCTACCGATCCCTATAAGCGTATTCACAGTCTGATGCGACATTTGAATCGCCCATTCGATCGCATGGGACGGATTCATCCAACTAAAATTCGCACTAACACTGGATGTTGGGTACCTAATTAGATACTGGGAAATTTTGTCGACAGTGTCGCAAAATGCGCCGCCAACCTTCCAAATCGCTACAACATAACGACTAGGAACATACTTAGCAACCAACATAATCCCGCCAGTTATTGCATTCGTTGCATACCCAGTAGGGCCAGCCAGATAGCCAAGATCAGCAGCGAGCCCAACCATAGCAACAGAGGCAACTACCCAATCTTGAGTCTCGGGCACAGCGTTATTTTTGATCGGTTTCCATATCAGAACTTCAATAATATCTTTTGCATCGCCACCAGGAACAAAACCGACAGCAAACTCCGCAGCAATTGCACTCATGCTAATTACACTACTGCCTAGTGATGGCTGAGAAATATCCTCCACATAACCAAATCCGCCATTAGACCAACTTGAGAACCGATCCAAATACGGGTCATGATATGTCCGGTTAATGAGCTCGAGCGCAGCCGAGGTCATATCTACCTGGATCATTTGCCCATCGACAAATCTCGAAGGGGAGATCAGACTGAACGAGTCGCTCGCGAATGGGTGTTCATACCCGCCCGTCCCAAACAGGGCACTGGTTCCATCACCATTAAATATTTCAATTGGCACATTGAATACAGATTCAAAAGCCAACTCGCGCTCGCTCATAGTGTACTGGCTGTCACTAAGCCAATTATCCATGATAATCGTGAACGGCTCATTCATGACTGGGACATAAGCCACAGCCATGGTCCCAAAATCTCCTTCAGAAGAATATACGGCTTCAAGGTTGCTGTTAAAGTATATACGATTTGTATAAAAAACAGCACTGTCTATTTTTAGCTTCGACCCCTCACTAGACAGTGCTGTAAAGCCGCTATTGAAAGCCGTTTCTCCAATTGTCAGAAGTACTGTCTCTTCAAGAAAAATTTGATTCGACGGAAAAATCTGCGCAACTCCACCGCCAGCTTCGGCACGGACGTCGCTATATCCCTCTCTGTTGGTGTCCATGATCACGGACCTGTTTGATCGCGCACCTCCGCTTGGATGCGTGAATTGAATTTTGTCATCTTTCGAGCGGAATCGAATTGGCCTCCCGGGCTTCGGGTCCCCCAAGCCATCAAGAAGCCTCGCTCGAAGGATGGCCCCAAGATTTCGAGAGTTCGCAACCGCCTTTGCAGCACTGTAAGCCTGCGGCGCTAGATTGCCTGGATGTGAGTTTGATTTTGCCGTATCAGTCCATTTCAAGAATGGACCACCAGGTATCACTCCTGGCGCTCTCGCATATGTGATTTCTATGTTTCCGCCAACTACAATCGGAAAACTACCGCACCCGTTGTCCTGAGCGTCAATCAAGATGGTGGTGTTGCCTTCTTCTATCCCGACTACAGAGATCGTATTTTTTCCTGGGTAGAGCAGTATATTGTCTACAAACTTTCCATTCTCCCAAAGCTTGGCCACTGACTCATTCGCAATTGTTGCAACTGGGCCCTCACCTGGATCACGCTCGGGATCCGGGTATTCAAGGGTGATTTCAATAGTATCGCGATCGCCAGGTATCAGAGTGAATGCTGACGGCTTCTCATGGTAGTGCGTGTCGGGGTTCGGCTTGAATTTGATTTCTTCTGCACAACATAAGTGGTAGTAGGCTGGATGCAGGCAATCGGAGTCGCAGTCCTCTTGATTCTTTATGCCGTCTTGATCATCATCTTCACACGGCAGGCACTTCGCTCCTCCTGGTGAGGATGATTCATGGCATGGCGAGTCGCAGTCTTCTTGATTGGGAACACCATCGCCATCATCGTCCGCGCACGGATCGCACGACTCTCCGTCTGCTCCTACTGGGGCATACCGTTCGTCAAAGCACGGTGAATCGCAATCATTCTGATTCGGAATTCCATCGCCGTCATCGTCTGCGCAGGGGTCACAGGGTAGGCCGTCTGAGCCTGTCGGTTGGTAGTTTGGATCAAGGCATGGCGAATCACAGTCCTGCTGGTTCGGAATCCCGTCTCCGTCGTCATCGCCGCATGGGTCAGGGCATTCAGGAGTTCGCACGGGCATTCCGCCTGCGGCACAGTCGATTCCGTCCGGGATTCCGTTCCCGTTTGTATCGCCGCTGCTTCCACCGGACCCTCCGCTGCCGCCTCCGGCTGCTGGATCGGTTGGGCCGCAGTCTGCCTGGCCGCAACACATTGCGATGCAGTCAGGAATGATGCCGCACTGCGGGTGGTTGATAAACCCTTTGCATGGAGCCGAACTTCCAGTGCCGCCTCCTGCGGCCGTCGCCGTGACATTCACACCGGGGAAGTACGGGTCGGGCCATGGGTAGGCGGGATCGCCAGGTGATGGCTGGGCGCCTCTCGAACCACCACCGTCGCGTCCGGCGGTGCCGGTCATATAGTCGCCGTACTGGTATGGGTCCAGGGCGTTCCAGCGGGTGAGCAATCGCCCGGGATCGTTTGTGTAATCGAGCATCACGCTCTGTGTGCCCATCGAGCCGACGACCATGTTCAGGTCACCGAGGTCCACCTGGCCGCTGAGCGAGATGTCGCCCGAGACCGGGTTCCCTGCTTCAGCAGGGTCGCCGATGGCCTCGGTGACCAGCAGGAGGTCTTCCTGCTCGACCTTGAGGTCGCGGGTCGGATCGCCGGAGACTCCCAGCCCCGACATGTAATGCGAGTACAGGATCGGGTCGCCGTTCTCATCCTCCGAGGGAAGCTGACCATCGTCACGCCCGCTGCCGGGGGACTGGTTTGCGACCGGCCACAGGAGATCGCCGCTCGCCGACGAGTAGATCTGCACGGCCGTGGTCTTGAGCGACGAGTCGTACGGATCGATCAGCGAGGTCACGAGCAGA
>JBICHT010000085.1:0-15218 GCA_043101125.1 Phycisphaerales bacterium JB050
CGAGGACGAGGCATCGACATAGGGGATCGGCAGCAGCACGATCAGGAGTACGCCGAGTTCGTGGCATTCCCCCGCCGCGCCGCCGGTGCGTTCTCGAGTCCCGAGGACCTTGCAGGCGAAGCCGAGTCCGAGATCGTGGGCGAGCTTGATAAGGATGAAACTGGCGATGAGCCACCCGAGGTTCGACGGCGCAAGGGCTTGTGAGGATGCCGCGGCGAAGTCACCGGCGCGACGCCCGACGGCGAACAGGGCCGTCAGCAGCAGGACCGCCCAGAGGCCGAAGCCCCAGCGCGTGAACAGCGGCCTGACCAGCCACGCCCAGCGGTTCAGGAAGCCGTCTGGGTCGAGCAGCGGGATCTGGACGAACAGGAAACTCTTGAGACGACCGGTGATCTCGCGCTGGGAGCGACGACGGGCGCGTTGGAGCAGCGATTCGGCATCGGCGGGGACATCGGCGCTGAGCAGGTTGCTGGAGTAGAGCTGACCGAGGACCTGCACGGCCTCGCCGCGTGTCGGGGCACGGTCCCCGATAGCACGCTCGCACTCGGTGAGCGCATCTTCGACGGTGCGGTGGCCGTCGAGCAGGCCGATGAAGCGGTACGCGCTCTCGGAGACGCGGAAGTACTGGCTGGACGCGGCGTCTTCGAGCACGAACCACAGACGACCCCGGTAGCGCTGGCGGGTCACCTCAACACCGACGCGCAGGCGCGCCTTGAGCGGGGCGAGCCGATACCAGGAATCGTGGGTCGTGCGGCGTTCGGTTTGCATGGTCACCACCACAGGCGCATGCGGAGCCAGTCGGCGAGGTCACGGAACAACACGCCGCCGAGGTTGGTCTTGCCGGTTGTGATGCGCGCCTCGCCGCTCATGCCCGGGCGGAGCCAGTCGGGCGGGTCGAGCAGGTGGACGCGCACGCGGAAGACATTACGCCCGTCCACAACCTCGGCGACCGGCGTGATGCGTTCGACTTCGAAGGCGATCTTCTGGTCCGGGTACGACGCGGTGGCAAGGTGCCCACGCTGTCCGAGTTCCACATCGGCGATGCGCGACTCGGGCACGCCGATCTCGGCGTACATGCGTGAGAGATCGGCGATCTCGAACAGGAGTTGGCCGGTCTGCACCGGTGCGCCGACGAGGCGGTCGATATCGCCGGAGGTCACGGTGCCTGAGATCGGGGCGATGATCTGCGCGCGGTCGAGTTGCCGGGCGAGCAGGTTCACGGTGGCCTCGATCTCCTCGGCCCGTTTCTCAGCGATGGAGGCTTCGGCGAATTTGCCCTCGGAGCGTGCCTTGTTGGCTTCAGTGCGGGCCGAGGATGCCGCGGCGCGGTTGGCGCTGAGTTGGAGGGCGAGTTCTTCATCGGAGAGCGTGGCGAGGACGGTTTCACCGGCGGTCACCGGTTGATCAACACGGACCGTGACTGATTCGATGAAGCCATCGAACGGGGCGGGGACGACCTGACGCTGCACCGGCACGATGCTGAACGCGCCGGTGGCGCGTTCGGGCATGGGCACGACGATGAGGGCGATCACGAACAGGGTCAGCGCCACGGCGGTGAGTTTGATCCAGGTGTGCGTGGGCCCAAGGAGTCCGGCGAGGGTCTGGCGAGCCGACGAAGCGATCTTCGCGCCGATCCAGCGGTCCCGCTCGCGTGCATCGAGCAGGCGTGGCGTGACGAGTTCGCACAGCACACGCAGGCCGGCGACCTCGTGATCGAGAAACGGGCGTTCGGCGTCGCGTTCGACGGCGAGCACCCCGACGACGCGCCCCGCACTGCGCAATGGCAGGAGTACGGCGGCCATAGGCCCCGAGTGGTCGGCGTGGGCTTTGAGCGCGCGGGCGATGACCGGCTCTTCGGAATCGAGAGGCCAGCGGATTTCGGTGTCCTGATCGAAACACTCTTCCATCGCGCTGATCAGGTCCTGCACGAGGCGCATGCGCGGCGCGATCTTCTCGGTGCCGCTGAGGGCCGCCAGTTTGATGTAACTGCCTCGCGCGGTGTCGTTGGGCGGCGGTTGCTCATCGCCGTCGGTCGCGACGATGGGCGCGATGTCGATCATGCCCAGCGCGACGCGATCGAGGTTCAGTCGTGCGGCGAGGTCGTTGACGATGCGGTAGGCCAGCGAGCGGAATCGGTGCAAGGGCGAGAGGCCGGTGGCGATGTCGAGCGCGGCGGTGAGGCGCTCGGTGCGGGCCTGCTCGGCGCGCTCGGCCCGGCGGGACTGTCGCAGGGCCGGGAGCAGGGCGAGCAGTTCGAAGCGGTCACGCAGGGCCCGGGACTTGGCGGGGTCCACGCCGGGGAGCAGCGCCGCGAGGTAGAGGTTGCCCGGGGCTTCGGGCAGCGGGATGGCCACGACGGTGGCTCGGACCGGGCCGTGGGCGGTGTCGAGGTTCAGGTCGCGCTGGAACCACTCGCCGTCGCCGGTGTGCAGTTCGATCGAGGCCTCCACGGCGCGGTCGCCCCAGGCCTGCGCGGTCGCGGCCTCGGGCCAGATGGCGACGATGTCTCCGCCGCGGGCTTCGGGATGGACGCGGACCACGGTGACCGCCGAGGCGTCGGTCGTGCGAGCGGTGAGCGCCGCGAGTTCGTTGAAATAGGTATTGGGGGCACCCTCGAAGTCCACGAGTTGCTGCACCTGCTCGGGCAGTTCGTTCGTGGTCTGGGATGGGGCGTGGTACTGGCTCATGATGACGCGTCCGGCCATGGAAGGCCCGGCGTCCAACCAGTATCGACTACTCGGGGGGAAATATCCGAGCGCGAAGCCCGGTTCGCCGCGATTGCGGGCAAAAAACCGGTCTCATTGGCGGTTCAGAGGGCTCAGGCGGCCTGTAAACCGACGGAATCGCGGAGCAAGCGGACGGCCTCCTCGTGGTGGCGTTCGACCTGCTGGGCGGTCATGTCGATGGCGAGGGCGATCTCATCGGTGGACATCTGCTCGGCGTAGCGGAGCAGGATGATGAGACGCTGAGTGCCGCTGAGGGCCTTGAGCATCGCGTTGCGGAGGAGCGGCGCGAGTACCTCCGGTGAGGGCTTCGAGTCCGAACGCGTCGTCATATCTGAGGAGTTGGGCATGGTCCCTCCGTAGACCTCGTCTGCGTGTTAGTCGCTGAATCCGTTCCGCGACGGCGGTACGATACCAGTCCGGATAACTCACGCAAGCGCACCATCGGACTTCCCACGGCGCATCCACTTTTGGGGTGCGATGCGCCGACACCCCCCCGGATCCGGGCGCATGGTGCGCATACGACCCCACAGAGAGAACCCGATGGCCAGAACACCCTCGACCATGACCGACCTCGGCACGCCCGCGAACCACTTCAACCTGACCGATGCGGTGAGCGGAGAGACGGTTTCGCTTTCGAGTTTCGCCGGCAAGAAGGCGCTGCTGATCATGTTCATCTGCAACCACTGCCCGTTCGTGGTGCATGTGAAGGATCAGCTGGCCAAGTTGGGCTCCGATTATGCGGATGCGGACCTCGGGATCGTCGCGATCAGTTCGAACGATGTGGCCAACTACCCGCAAGACGGACCGGAGCAGATGAAACGGTTCGCGCAGGAGAACGGGTTCTCGTTCCCCTACCTGTTCGATGAAGACCAGAGCGTGGCGAAGATGTACAAGGCGGCGTGCACGCCGGACTTCTTCCTGTACGACGAGTCGCGTCTGCTGGCGTATCGCGGGCAACTGGATGCATCGCGCCCGGGCAATGACGAGCCGAACGACGGCGCGGATCTTCACGCGGCGATCGATGCGGTGCTGCGTGGCGAGAAGCCGAGCGAGGACCAGAAGCCGAGCATCGGGTGCAACATCAAGTGGAAGCCGGGGAACGAGCCGGAGTACTTTGGGTGAGCCGAGACAGGACTTAGAGAGGATGGAGTGACGGGCAAGATGCCCGTCCCACAAGGACAAGTAGAAATAGAAGTAGGAGGCGGGCGAGATGTCTGCCCTACTGCTCCGTCATGCGCTAACGGGCAGCGCGAGTTTGAGGGCTTGCGGCAGCGCGTCGTGGGCGCGGGTGGTTCGTTTGCGGGCGTGGGCGAGGGTGTTACGCGCGGCGCGGGCCGATTTGATGCGGTCTCTGGAGCGTTTGTCGTTGCGCTTGCGGGCGCGGTCGAGTTCGGCCTGGGCGGCTTTGTCGTCGGGCTTGGTCTGTTTGACCTTCTCCTCGATGGCGTCGCGCTCGGCGGCGATGTCGTCGAGGTCCTTGCCGACCGTGGCGAGGTTCTGGAGGGCCGCGGTCTCGGAAGAGAGGGCGACGATCTCGGCTCGCGGGGTGAGCGCGGTGCGGAGGCGGACGTGGGTCTGCTGGACCTCGGGCTGCTCGAGGCAGGCGAGCAGATCGGCGATGGAGAGGTTCAGGTCCGCCGCGATGGAGGGGAATGTGGCGTCCTCGTCGAGGAGTGCTTTGAGGACGGCGTCGAGGAGGTCCGGGTCGATAGGGTTGGGTTTTGTTCGCATGGGGGGTATTATGCGCCTGGACGGGGGCGGGTTCAAGGGTTTTGTTTGGGTTTTCTAGGATTCTGGGCCAAAAACCGGCCTGAACCGTGAATTTTGCTTGGTATCTGCCCGGACCGGGTGTAGATTCAGGCTCCGAGCCACCCGTGGCGGTGCGCGGGATCCACCATCTGAGTAGGGAGACGATCATGATGCATCGGGTTGTGAAGGGACTGGCGGTTTTGGCCGCGGTGCTGGGTGTTGTGAGCGTGGTTCGGGGCGGGGATGTGGAGTGTGAGCCGGAATGGGCGACCGACCTTTTTTGCCATGCCGATCTCTTCGGCGATGCCTACGCGGCGGTGGTCTGGGACGATGGCTCGGGCCCTGCACTCTATGTCGGAGGAAGTTTCACGGGTGCTGGTTGTTCGAACGCGGTGGGAGTTGCGCGTTGGGACGGTTCGTCTTGGTCTGCACTTGGATCGGGTGTGGGTGGTGGTGTCGTAAAAGCGATGGCGGTGTTCGACGACGGCTCAGGTCCGGCTCTCTATGTCGGCGGGACATTCACCACAGCAGGCGGCAAACCGGCGAACAAGATCGCCAAGTGGGATGGCTCTGATTGGTCGACTCTCGGATCAGGATTGAACTCTCAGTATGCGAATACTGAGGTTGCGGCGCTCAAAGTCTTTGACGATGGGACCGGTCCTGCCTTATATGCGGGCGGTAAATTCTCGGAAGCAGGAGGAGTTCCCGCGATTGGCATCTCGAAGTGGGACGGTTCGTCGTGGTCCGCTTTAGGATTGGGTATAGACGGCTACCTACAAGCTCTAGCGGTATTCGACGACGGTACCGGCCCGGCGTTGTATGCAGGTGGTTATTTCTCGGAAGCGGGAGGTATCCCTGCGAAGAGTATTGCTCGGTGGGACGGTGTGTCCTGGTCGGCCCTCGGATCGGGATTAGAAGGTGGCGGTGGACCCGTGCGAGCCTTGGCGACCTTCGATGATGGAACCGGCGAGTCGCTCTATGCAAGTGGTAGCTTCACAGAAGCCGGTGGTGTTCCCGTAAATCGAATTGCAAAGTGGGACGGTTCGTCTTGGTCCGCTTTAGGATTGGGTATAGACGGCTACCCAAAAGCTCTAGCGGTATTCGACGACGGTACCGGCCCGGCGTTGTATGCAGGTGGTTATTTCTCGGAAGCGGGAGGTATCCCTGCGGAGAGTATTGCTCGGTGGGACGGTGTGTCCTGGTCGCCTCTGGGAACAGGGGTGGACGATAGTGTCTTTGCGATGACAGTCTATGACGATGGCTCCTGCGAGAAGTTGTATTCGGTCGGCGAGTTCGTCGTCGCGGGGGGCCAGAATGTCTTGAGAGTCGCAAAGTGGGATGGCTCGACCTGGTCACCTCTCCAGTCGCAAAACTTTGGTGTATCTGGCGGCATCGAAGCGCTGGCGGCTTACGATGACGGATCGGGCTCAGCGCTCTACGCTGCCGGTGGATTCACCAGGGCTGGAAGCGAGACCGCAAACCGGATCGCTCGTTGGGATGGATCCAACTGGCTGCCACTCGGGGCGGGCCTGAACAGTAGCGTGTTCGCCTTGACAACATACGATGACGGATCCGGTGATTCCCTCTACGCTGCCGGCAGATTCACCGAAGCAGGCGAGGTATCAGCCAATCGCATTGCGAGTTGGGATGGATTGTCATGGTCGGCGTTAGGATCAGGCTTGAATTCTACCGTGACCTCATTGGCGGTCTTCGATGATGGCTCCGGTCCTGCTTTGTATGCTGGCGGAAGCTTCACAGAAGCAGGCGGCAGCCCTGCCGACTACATCGCCAAATGGGATGGTGTCACTTGGACAGGTTTAAACAGTGGCATGAACGCAATGGTGTGGGCGCTCACGGTATTCGATGACGGAAGTGGCCCCGCACTTTACGCTGCGGGTAACTTCACGGAGGCAGGTGGTGCAGCAACCGGAGTCGCACGCTGGGACGGGACATCCTGGTCACCGGTGGGTACGGGCATGAGTGGTTCGGTCCATGCTCTCGCCAGTTTCGACGACGGGAATGGCGCTCAACTGTATGCAGCAGGCAGGTTCACAATGGCCGACGGGAACCTCGTGAACCGTATTGCAAAATGGGATGGATCCGCGTGGTTACCGTTGGGGTCGGGTATGACCGGAAATGTATTTGCAATGGAGGTATTCGACGATGGTTCGGGACCATCGCTTTACGCAGCGGGTGAATTCTCGAGCGTAATCGGCGTACCTGCTGCCAGATTCATTGCGCGATGGGACGGCTCGTCGTGGTCACACCTAAGCTTTGGAACACCCCCCATCAAGACTATGTCTGTATTCGTTGATGACACTGGCCCAGCGTTGTTTGTAGGCGGTAGTTTTTGGCTTGTAAATGGAGCCGCATCGGTCGGACTTGCCAGATGGGGCAGCCGCTGCATCACCACCCCGTGTCCAGCCGATGTCACGGGCGACAACGCGATCGACCTCGCCGACCTCAACCTCGTGCTTGCGAACTTCGGGCAGACAACCGACACGGGCGACACCAACGAAGACGGATTTGTGGATCTCACTGACCTGAACGCTGTGCTCGCGGCGTTTGGAACAATCTGCGAGTAGAGTGAATAGGTTCTGGAACATTCGCAAACCCAAGAGGAGGAAATTGGTATGCGGAATTACCGAATAGCGGTTTCGAGTATTGTTGTTTTGGCCACTGCGAACGCGGGACTCGCTGGTAGCAGTGTCGTGTTCAGCGATGGCGATTTTGATCCTGCTGACTGGACAACTCACATCTTCAGCATCAACAGCGGCGATGGCAATGGATCGACCCACCTGAACGGGGGTGACCCGGGTGCCTATCGCGAACATGAGGTGTCGGTTGCAAATGCTCCCGCAGGCGAGCGTTCCATCTCACGGGTCGTCAGTTTCCGGAATGATGCTGTATACGATCCGGCGATCAGTGGTGAGGTGGAATCCATCAACTGGGAAGAGGGCCATCGCTTTTTTTCAGGGCCGACTTTCCCGGGTGCCGAAGTTGTGATCGGCGTAGCGGTTCTGCAGGATGAGGAACTGTACCTTGCAGAAGCGTATGTGCAACAGAATCCACCAGACTGGACAAACCATAGCGGTACATTCATCCAACAGAATTTCCACCGATTCGATCCAACGAACCGCGTCACTGGCCTTGATTTTAAAGCCAAGCCGGATTTTTCGGACAAGGGCTCACCGTTTCAGATCGGGTTCTTTCGTGCAAACGCGACATCGCTTGGTGGCAATGGGTCCAGCCGCGTGTACGGTATCGATAACTGGGCGGTTGAAATCGTCGCAGTATGCGGCTTGGATGGTGATGTCAATAACGATGGCTCCGTTGACCTCGCCGATCTCAACCTCGTCCTAGCGAACTTCGGGCAGGCGAGCGAAGCAGGTGACACAAATGGTGACGGAACGGTCGATCTCGCAGACCTGAATGCTGTGCTCGCTGCGTTTGGGACGGTGTGCCCTTAACAGCTACTCGCACGGGTGCCCTTTGGGTGAACCCGTGGCGCGCGGAGCCCCCTCATCCGGTCTTGTGCTGAAGTCGCACAAGACCACCTTCGCCCGCGAGGGGAGAAGGAGCCATGGTTCACCCCACCTGCACCACGATGTGTCTCGAGTGCGGGGCGGTGCGGTGTTCCCAGAGGTAGATGCCTTGCCAGGTGCCGAGGGTGAGGTCGCGGCTCATGACGGGGATGGCAATACTGGTAGCGGTCAGCGCGGCCTTAATGTGGGCGGGCATGTCGTCGGGGCCTTCGCTGGTGTGAGTGTAGAGCGGGTCGTGCTCTGGGACGAGGCGGCTGAGCCACGCTTCGAGGTCGCGCTTGGCGCTGGGGTCGGCGTTCTCTTGGATGATGAGACTGGCCGAGGTGTGGCGGACGAAGACGGTGCAGAGGCCGGTGTCGATCTCGGAGGCACGGACGACGGCACGGACCTTGCCGGTGAACTCGTAGAGGCCCTGGCCGCGGGTTTGGAGGGTGATTTGTTGAGCGGGCATGGGGAGAGGGTAGGCGATAGTTGGCGTGGGCATTTGGGCCGATTCGAGGCCTTGTCCGGCGGGGCCTCCTGAACCACTGACAGCGATGCCATGATGCCCCCCTGCCGATCCGGATCGTGGCGACGGGTTGGGTGATGGTCGCTCCAGCGTTCGTCGGGCCCTGCCTGGGCAAGAGTGGGCGCGAGCGCTCCCGCTGTTCGCCGAGGAGTTCACATGGCATTTGGGGAACGAGGCGCGGGGCGATGTCTGGAGGGTGTTCCTTTGCCTCATCGGAGTGGAAATCGAGCGGCGCAGCCGAATGCGCCCCCTGTCAATTACACGGAGTCGCCCGGCACGCCTCCTGCAACTTTGGCCTCTAGCCTGCGGCGATTGGAATCAATCCAGTCCATGATCGTCGCATGGCGTTCCTGGGCTTCTCGCCGGCGCTCTGCCAATACCCGCTTGTTGAACTCGCGCACGGCAGACCAGTCACCGGATTCCACCGCCTGCCTCTGGAGTTCCATACGCTCCTGCCGGAGCTCCCGGTCGCGTGGGTGTTCGCCGCCGTGCGGAATGTACTGACCCGAGACATCGTCGAAGTACCAGTCAAATCGACCCACGACAAACTCGGCATCCTGCACGGTCGCGGTGGCGGGATCAACGGATTCAGCCCAGTCCAAGAGAAGCAGTGCTGTTTGGGGGTCACGGATCAATGTGAGAGGCGGCGTGATCCGGCGGGTGAACTCTTGCCCCCGATGGTCCCAGGCGAATTGGATGAGCGCGTCCACGCCACCGCGCGAAGCAGCGTCTAAAGGATCGAACCGCGCTCGGCCGATGATCGGGCTCACTGCTGAAACGCGCACTTCTTCGGGCAATGATTCGTCGGTGACGACGCTCAAAAGTTGATCTGAGATGCTCGG
The DNA here is from genome assembly GCA_043101125.1 of Phycisphaerales bacterium JB050. Classification (GTDB taxonomy): domain Bacteria; phylum Planctomycetota; class Phycisphaerae; order Phycisphaerales; family UBA1924; genus JANSXG01. Next base: position 9,371 of record JBICHT010000085.1, read on the forward strand.
TGACCAATTTATTGCCGCTCCGTCTGCGATGAGGCCCTGAAGCAACCAAGTCCTAAGCTCTTCCGTGATCACCGTCCCGGATTTGAGCGTCTGACCAACATCAAGCTTCAGTGCACGGCTCAGCAATTTCTCGAACTCTGAACGACGGATCTCCACTGGCACTGAGTCCTCAAGATACGCGAAAGCCACCCGCGCCCGGGACTGCGCAATCTGCACTTCAAGGGGAAGCACATCGGTTGCCTCGGGACCTGGCGAGATGGGGATGTGCCTCGTATAGGCATCGAAGAAGCTCACGGTTCGCGCGCTGTCGCCATCGATCGGTGTCGAGATGTCATCGAGCATCTGCCAGATAAACTTCCCCACATACTTAGCGTCTCGCGCACTTATCAATGCCCGCTCGGCTTCACACCGATCCTCGAAGCTGGCTTTGGGGTCATTGATAATCGCCCAGGATTCCTCGGTAACTGACAGTGAGTGATGGTCCTCAACGGCGGAAACCGGTGGGGAGACCGTCGTGAGGGTCAGGAACAATGCGGTGATCAGAGCCGCGAGGGGTCGAGTTGCCATCTTGGACCTCCGAGTCATGGGGAGTTTTGCGGGAGACCGACTCGCCGATCTCTGGGCCACGGATATGTCGCAGGCAGGCGGCGCGGCGGACGCGGGGCGTGAGGCGTGAGGCACGACGAGTTTCCTCGCGAGAGCATGCATGTTCAGGAGTGGCCGAACCGTTGCCAGGTCTCTCTGTGATCCGCATGGCCTGCGCCCGACTGCGTCGAGCCCCGACCATGGTACCCGAGGATTGCTCCGTGGTGATCTCGGGGGATTAGAGCGGTGTCACGCGATGATCATGCGAGGGGAGAGATCGTGCCACCCGCCGGTTTGAAACCCTTCTGCAATCCAAACACCGAAATCCTATTTTTTATGAGTCATAACTGCGGCTCACAGATTCGGAGAGGTATTCCAGGTCAAGCCAGGGTCGACCGGATCGAGATCAGGTCTTGGTGCCCTCGCAGCGTTTCCGATAGCTTCGCGTGGTAGCCGGTCCGAGCCGCGCTTTGCGTCCTGGCATTCGGGCATCTCAGCGATCAGATTATCAGGAGGTCACCAGCTGGTCTGAAGCTCTGTAACGGTGCTCTTTGGATCGAATCCGGCCCGCAAGCGCTTCTGGCAAAAGCAGGCGATCAACATAAACTACAAACGCCGGAAGTACATTGCTAGCCTTCTGAATATGACGCAAGGTGCTTTATTGCGTTCTCACCCTGGGTGACGCAAATAGCACCATCCTTACCAGACACAATCTCATAGAGTTCGGAAAAATAAGGATTGCCGGAGTGTAATTTTTCGAGGCGGCCACTTTTGCCGCCCAGTTCTCCAAACATCCTTAACACAGGCACACTATAAGTGACAATAAACTCAAGATCCGTATCCGGATGACGTTGATCGGCATATCGCACAGGTATAGAAACAACTTGCGCCCAACCGGGGCAAGCTGGTCCTATTAAGTTGAACATAAAAGGAACTTTAGTGTTTAGAACTATCCTCCTTTCACCATTAATATAGGCATTAATTGGGTCGCCTCCGGACATCGAACCCAGCGATTGCAGTAAGGTACCTGATTTCCCTTTTACAGTTTTACCGTCCTCGCTCCAAGAAGAAGAAGACTCGGCAGTATCGTGTATGCGCAAAAACGCTCCTTGTTGAGGCCAAAACGAGGCAATTGAAACGAGCCGTACCCATATACGTTCACTAGAAATCGGATCCGCAGGCTTCAAAGAAAGATACGCAAGACATGTTTCGCATAAAGGCCAAGTGGGATTGGATGAAAAACAGTTCAGCGAGGCGACACCAAATTCCGCATGCGCAATACTGCCTCTTGCGTCGTAGACGGAAAGCGACGATCGCATGAATAATTCATGCACATCGTCTTCTGTATAACTAGGCGAATATGCATTTGCATCAGAGAGCATTTTTCTGATTGCCCTGTTGAGCAAGAAGGATGAGTTCACTTGTTCGTTCATGCTGCTGAATCACTATTTCTGGTTACGGGTAGGGTACAATATCACCATTAGTCAGCATTCTTTTAATTTGCACGCTTCTCGCGGCACATGCATCAAAAAATGCCTGTGCTGCAGGTCCGCTCGGGATATTCTCGATGACAACGGCGGCACTGCGCACTATACCATCCGGCCATAGCGACAAGTCGGCCGCACTGTCCGCAAGTGTGTGTACATCTGCTGCTGAAGGAAAAGCATTCTGTCTCTTTACTTGTATTACAAATGTGTCTGTAAGAACATCCACTTTCCTGCTCGCGTACTGCCCGAGCTCGTCCAGCGCTAAGCCGTACGGCACTCCGAGGCCCAGCTGGGTAGATTTAGAGGCAACTTGAACCTCTTGCATCAAATCCATCCACTGGCTCGGCGGTGCATTTTGCCCGGTCTTTAACAGTCTTCCCATTCCAGCCAAGCCAGCTACCTCTTGCGGAAACACCGCTGGGGCATTTTCCAGCACTTTCAAGGACTCAAAACATTCCGCATATCGAACCATATCCGTGTGCGTGAGATCTGCTGCGCGCTTGTTCACATTTTTAAAGAGTATGTCTTGGCCGACGAATTTCCCGTTGATTATCGTATCATTAATATTACCGTTTTTTGTAAGGCCCTTTGCAGCGTAGCCAAGCCCGAGCAAAGCTTCATCGCTGACTGTAATGACGTCTTCAGCATCAAATGCTCTTCCTGCCTGTAAGGCTGCGCTTTTTGCTGACTTTGTTAAGCCAAGAGAAGCTACTAAATCATCTAGTATATTGTGACGAATCTTTCTGCGAATTAGGTGCGCTGCTCCTTCTGCGGCATCTTTGTCAAGCCAGTGTACGGCACGGTCTACGGACCAGTTCCAACTTTTGGTAATTGCGTCGCCCGCAATATTCAGACTGCTTCTCCCTGTAGCAATCAGGGAGTTGACGGTACTGTGTGACATTTTGACTGCCCAAGAAGTTGCATCCTGAAGCGATGTCCAGCTAAAGGAACCAGATACTTGAGATGTTGGATACCTGACCAGATACTGCCCAAGCGCATCGACTGTAGCACAGAACTGTGGACCTAGTCGCCATATGGCAGTCACATAGTGCATTGGTACATATTTGATAATGACTTTAAGACCACCTGCGATGGCGTTCGTTGCAAACCCAGTTGGGCCCGCTAGATATCCGAGATCGGCAGCCAGTCCAATAGCCGCCGTAGAAACCACTAGATAGTCTTCTGTTTCTGGCCACTGCCCCGAACTGATCGGTTTCCATATTAATTGTTCGATGAGATCTTTGGCGTCCCCGCCAGGGACAAAGGCAATCGCAAATTCGCCAACAATCGTGCCTATGTCGATGAGCTTGGATCCGAGTGAAGGCTGGGATACATCCTCTATGTAAGAAAACGCTTCATTGCTCCAGGAGTATCCTAATTCATTATTCGGATCATAATATGTGTTGTCAATCATGCTCCGAAACGGATCGTCGCACACAACCGAAATGATGTCCTGCCCGTCGAATGCTGAGATGCTGGATAGTTGTCCGTTTGTCTCAGCGAACGGATGTTCAAATACGCTGACTGCAAATATCTGGTCCACGCCATCTGGGCCAGGTATTACTAGTGGATTATTGCCAATCCCGTTGTAAATCGATTGGCGAGACGATACATCGTAATGCCAGCCTGTAGTCCAGTTCTCTAAAATGATCACAAACGGTTCGTTGATCACTGGCATCGGCAGTAGCGTGCCGATGCCATAATCGCCGTCAACTTCAACAGCTGAGCTTAAATTATGTCCAAATCGTATACGGTTTGAGTAAAATTCCACGTCTAAAGCGCGTATAGATTCGAAATCATTTGGTTCTATGCTGAATCTAAATTCATTTGCCGATTCACCGAAAGTAATAAGAATGCTTTCATTTTCATACAATTGGTTCGACGAAAACAAATTTCCCATGCCTGACGCAGCTTCGGCTCGCGCGTCAGCATACCCTTCGCCATTTGTATTAATAATTATCGATCTCGTGGCTGCGCGATCGCCACGCGAATGCGTAAACTGTATCTTTTCCTCAATCGCCTCGAACCGTACCGGTCGTTTAGGTTTTGGGTCGCCTAAGGCATCTACAATTCGCGTACGTATCACTGTATGGAGTTCGCGACCTCCTCCAGTTGCAATGCCTACAGCTTCTTGATAGGCCAAGGGCGCCAAGTTTCCGGGGTGATCATTTGATTTTGCAGTACTCGTCCACTTCTGAAATCCTCCTGCAGGCACAATGCCAGGTGGTCGAGCATAGGTAATTTCGATTCTACCGCCTACGATGACGGGGAAGGTGTCGCATGAATCTTCCTGTGCATCAATTCTTAGCCATGCAGAGCCTTCATTTAGTCCGAGCACTGTTACGGTATTTGAGCCCGGCTCAAGCGTGATACTTTCAACAGCTTTATCATTCTCCCAAAGAACTGCCACCTGTTGGTTCGATATCGTTAAGACCGGGCCTTCGCCGGCGTCCCTCTCGTCATACTCTAACACGATTTCGATAGAGTCTCGGTCGCCTGGAAGTAGCGTAAATGCTGACGGATCTGCATTGTAATGTGTATCAGAATTCGGAATAAACTCGACGCTCTCCGAGCAACATAAATATTTATTGGATGGATCTAAGCAGTCAGAATCACAGTCTTCTTGATTCGGAATGCCGTCTGAATCGTCATCCGCGCACGGATCGCACGCACTGCCATCTGATCCGATGGGCATGTACTGATCGTCAAAACACGGGGAATCACAATCTTCCTGGTTCGGAATTCCATCACCATCGTCATCCGCACACGGGGTGCACGGCTGCCCGTCGGATCCTGTCGGAGAATAGCGGCTGTCATAGCATTTTGAATCACAGTCCCTTTGGTTGGGAATCCCATCGCCATCGTCATCTGAACAAGGATTACAGGGTTGGCCATCGGTACCCAATGGCGCGTAGCGAGGGTCGAGACACGGTGAATCGCAGTCCTGCTGATTAGGAATCCCGTCTGCGTCATCGTCCTCGCAAGGGTATGGACAGCCTGCCGTGGCCGGGGGTAGTCCGGGGCCGGAACAATCTACCCCGTCCGGGATACCGTTTCCGTTCGTATCACCGCTGCTGTCACCAGTATCGAGCTCGGGTGGGCCGCAGTCTTCCTGACCGCAGCACAGGTATATACAGTCCGGGATCAGCCCGCACTGCGAATGATTCTTGAAACCGTCGCACGGACTCGAACCGGGCGAACTCTTGTTGAACAGGCCCGGGAAATACGGGTCTGGATAGACATAAACCGGATCCGAAGGGGAGGGCCCCCCACCTCGTTGTGGGCTACCACCGACTCGCCCGGCTTGTCCAGTTACGTAGTCTCCATACTGGAATGGGTCAAGGGTGCTCCAGCGCGTGAGCAACCGGCTTGGATCATTTGTGTAGCCAAGAATAACGCTTTCGTCACCCATAGAGCCAACAACCATGTTCAGGTCACCGAGGTCCACCTGGCCGCTGAGCGAGATGTCGCCGGAGACCGGGTTCCCTGCTTCAGCAGGGTCGCCGATGGCCTCGGTAACCAGCAGGAGGTCTTCCTGCTCGACCTTGAGGTCGCGGGTCGGATCGCCGGAGACTCCCAGCCCCGACATGTAATGCGAGTACAGGATCGGGTCGCCGTTCTCGTCCTCCGAGGGGAGCTGACCATCGTCACGCCCGCTGCCGGGGGACTGGTTTGCGACCGGCCACAGGAGATCGCCGCTCGCCGACGAGTAGATCTGCACGGCCGTGGTCTTGAGCGACGAGTCGTACGGATCGATCAGCGAGGTCACGAGCAGA
>JBICHT010000086.1:0-11252 GCA_043101125.1 Phycisphaerales bacterium JB050
GCTTCCGGGGCGGCGTGCTCGATCCCTACTTCGCCCACCGCCCGCCCATCGTCCTCTTCTCCGACGACGATCGCCCCGTCCGCGCCATCGTCACTTCGTCGGACAAGTCCACCAAACCCTTCCGCACCGCGACCGCCGAACTCGCTCCCGGCGAATCGCTCGAAGGCCTTGAGCCCGGCGACATCGGGCGATGGGACTTCCCCGAGCCGGAGATCAAGCCCGAGACCGCCAAACCCGGCATGCACGCCGGACGCGTGCTATACACCCATGCTTGCGACGACCTCGCCGCCGTCGCCGCGGCTCTCTGCGCGATGGACGAACTGCGAGACCAACCCGAGGCGCGCCATGTGCGGTTGTTCTTCACCCGCGCCGAGGAGATCGGCTTCGTCGGCGCGATCGCCGCGTGTCGCGAGAAACTCCTGCCGCGTGACGGTCGGTATGTGCTGCTGGAGAATTCGCGGAGTTTCCCGGAGTCGCCCATCGGCGGCGGACCGATCGTGCGCGTCGGCGACCGCATGTCCACCTTCAGCCCGGCACTGACCGCGGGCATCGCCAAGGTTGCCGAGGACATCGCCAAGGCCGACGGCGAAGCCAAGGAAAACGATCCCGGGCAGATCGAAAACGCCAACCGCCCTGCTTCCGCCTTCAACTGGCAGCGCAAGCTCATGCCGGGCGGGGCCTGCGAATCCACGACCTACATGGCCTACGGCTACGAATCCACCTGCCTCTGCCTGCCGCTGGGCAATTACCACAACATGGCCGATCTGCAGGCGGTGCAGGACGAGGAACCCGAGGCTCTGGCCAACGCACGACCCGGTCGTGAGCACATCGCCCTCAGCGACTACCACAACCTCATCCGCCTGCTGGTGGCCTGCGGCACGAAGCTCACCGAGGTCGAGGCCCCCGTTGACACGATGGAGAAGTTGTTCGTCGAACGCGGCTTCGTGCTGTCCAGAGCGACTACGCCCGCTCCGGACGATGTGCCGCCGGTACAGGAGCACTGAATCGATGATGCACCGTTTCAAGCACTACCGGCGCAATGTTGGCAGTCGGTACACCCTGATCAATCTCCTCATCGTCGCGTACCTCGTCTATCACCTGTTCGGCGGTGGGTTCGACCCGGTCATGCTCGTGGTCGGGTCGCTGATTGGTGCGGGCGTGTTGCTGCCGCGTCTGTTCCTGAACCTGCTGGTCGCCAATCCGGCCCGCACCTCGCGTGTGCTCCACATCGGAACAATTCTGATCGCGGCGGTGTTTATCTTGAGCATCACCAAGACTTGGGTCCCGCCGCTCCCCCTCGCGATTGCGATCCCGCCTCTGGTTGGCTTGTTGCTCGGTACAAACTTCTGGTTGCTCTCCGACCCCCGCGTACTGACCGCGGATGGACTGGCCTACTACACCTCATCTGCGAACCCGAACCTACGAACACACGCCCATGACACTTCATCGAGCCCGGATCATCTGCCGCCCCTTCCTCGCTAGCCTGTGCGCGGTGCCGCTTGGCCTCGCTGGCTGCACCGGGCTCGAGCCCGCATTGGTCGGTGCAGCGATCAGTGGCGCACAGTCCGGCGTAACCCTGTTCAGCGGCGCAGAGGTTTGGGCGTACGAAATCGCCGAGTTCGATGCGGTTCTCGTTGCGATTCGCAGAACCGAGGAAGAGCTCGGGCTGCGGAAACTTAATGAGGTCTCCGAACCCGGGCGCTACTGGGTGTATTATCGTTTCGGACGCTCTTCCAAGCTCGTGGTCGAGATGAAATCCCAGACCGAGCAGGTCGTTTCCATCAAGGCCGAAGTCGCCGATAAAGACCAACAGGGTATGGCTTCGCTGTTTCTCAAGCGGCTATTCCAGCGAGTCAATCAGACTCGCCCAAACCTCTGACCCGATACGGTCGAAGCGCGTCACCATCGTGCCTACGATCCAGTGCGCGGGCGATTCTCCAGAGCCGCCCGATCCGATCACTCCTGCGGAAAGGTTCTCATGACCGACTTCACCGCCGACCACACCACCGAAACCACGATCCAGATCAACAGCCGCGGCATCACCACGACCGCCGCGATGGATCAGCACATTAACGATCAGATCGAGCAGCACCTCGGGCGATTCCTCAAGCGTCTCACGCGCATTGAGGTCCACATTGCCGACGAGAACGAACCCAGCCGCGATACCGGCGATGACAAGCGCTGCCTCATCGAAGCTCGTCCCGCCGGACGCGATCCACTTGTCGCCGAGCACACGGGTGCCGACATGTACGAGGCGATCGACAAAGCGATCCACAAGATCGGACGGGTCTTGGAGCACAAACTCGAACGCCACTGACTCCGGAGTCCCCGACCACACCCCCGATCCTTGAACACCGGCAACTCGCTACTATGGTGCATGCGCGAGACCACGCACTGCACCCTGGAACCGACCGCCGGAGTCTTGATTGTCCGCCTGAAGGGGCCGGGGCTATCCGAGCAGGAGGTCGCATCGGTGCTCAGTGATTTGAACGCCGATGCACCCAGTCAGCATTGGCGAATCGCGCTGGATCTGACCAAGGTCGAGTTCCTGGCGTCGGCCGGGATCGGCGCGCTGATCAACATCCACCGATCCTGCAGCACGGGTGGTGGCGGGCTGGCGATGTTCGGCGTGAACGACAACATCGAGCAGGTCTTCAAGATCACCAAGATGAACAAATTTTTCACGATCACCAAGGACCAGACCAAGGCGATCAAGAAGCTGGTCTGATTCCTACTTTGATCGTTGCTCAGCGGAGGCCCCGAGGTGCCTCCGACAACGCACGCGCCGACAGAAACGGCGAATCAGTTCCACCCCCTGCTACTGATCGCTTGAGCGACCGACACACGGCTCGCTATGCCGATGATGCGCCGCATAATGGCCGGCTTTTTCACCCGCGCGATGCCCAAACGGGGCTGGGTCTACCCATTCGTCGAACTCGCCCTCGGCGTGCTCTACCTCCTCAACGCCTTCCCGATCGCGACCAACATCATCACCTCGTACTCATGCTTGTCGGAGCCGCCGGTGTGTTGAAGCCCCTGAGGAAGAAACGCAAGATCCATTGCGCCTGCCTCGGCACCGCCTTGAATCTGCCGATGACCAAGGTCACCCTCGTCGAAGACCTCACCATGGCCTCCATGGCCGCGGCGATGCTGGTGCTGTACGCGACTGACTAGCAAATACTCGACTGATTCTCGCTTTATCCGTCATTCAAAACGACAGCTCCTCGGGATACAGCTCAGTCAACTCGTCAATAGTCAGGAGCCCTGGCGGCTCCCCCAGCAACGATTTTCCTTCCTCGTGAAGACGGCGTATCTGAGTCGCTATCCAGAACGGCGTATTCCACCACTCAACAGTCATAGCGGTCCAACGCTGCCCCTTATCTTCATACTCCAGTCCACGCTGAACGGCAGCATAAACCTCATCGAGATGGGCATATCGCACATAAGGTGTTATGGCGACACGCTGCCATTCTCGGGTGCCCATCACGACCCCATGTTCGTCGATGCCCTCGTGTAGCATGGTATGGGGATAGGCCTGATAAATCATGTCTCTAACATTCAGCTCGAACGGAACTTGGTCGCCTGGTCCATCAAAATAATTGTTTTCCATAATATCTTTGAGTGGAACACCAACGAGAACCCTTCGATCAGCCTCAGAATCATCGTAAAAAGAGAAGCCCGATCTTTCGAGAACCAGAATGTCATCAGATGCTGACATGAAACGATCCGGGACGCCCGCTGATTCATCGAGCAAGTAATAGAAACTCCTCGTAGATGTATTGAAGATCAGATGAAATCGGATAGCAGACTCATCAATGACCCGACCGACATAGCGCTCTTCATCAAGAAGACGGAGCCCTTCTGGGCATTGCGTGACGACTTCAGGAAGAAAAAACACTCTGCTTTTTCCTCGAAATGTGACCTCGTATTCTCTGCCGCCTCCAGCCTGCTTAATCTCGATATCTTGGCCGTCCACAAAGATTTTGTGCTGATATTCAGAACTACCGGGATGAAAGTATGTTAGCCCAAGATAACCCGCGTTCGCGTCCGCCAATCGGAGATTCCCCCAAACCCATTGACCATCTCGATCTTGGAATCGGTAATAGTAAAAATTTTCGGTCGGATAGACAATTGCGCGCGAGGGCATATGCGACAACAAAAAGCTAAGTACCGCGCCATGATCCTCCAAATCAGGGACATCGCTGCGAAACCCGTTAATCATCGCCCTTAGACCCGCGACATACTTCGATTGGATTCGCTCCTCAGGAACTGGCAACTTCTCCATATCATGCGCGGCCCACGCATATTCAATTAAATGCTGATTAAATATGACTTGCGAATCAAACCGAGCCGCCACAAATGGAGAAAGACCAACAAGCACCAGGGCCACTACAGACAACCCGAGCAACAAAAACGACCTTCGTCTCGTCCACAGCAAAGCGATCTCCGATAACAACCAACCAACAGCGCCGGGCAATCCCGGTCCGCGACGCACACGCCAACTGCCATGCGAACACACAACCTAATTATTATTTGTGTTTAATTTTTTTCTGGATCAATCGGAATTGGCGTCAGAGCCGAATTTGGCTTGTGGGTCTGAGAATTCGGCCTGTGCGTGTTGGAATTGGGCTTATGTGTATTACTGCTCTGCGCATGAACATCGGTGTTCACTCTATGCGTAGTCGTATCGCTCCCATGGACATCCGTGTTGGCCATATGGGTCGTACTTCTATAGTCATGGAAATTCGAACCAACATGATGCGTGTCCGTGCGAGATGTATGAATGTTCACCGTAGCCATATGGTATGACGAATCCAACTCGTGGAGCCGACTGTCAACTCGATGCCGGTCCCATGTATGAAGACCTTCATAGCCATAGCTGTCTGTCGTAGGCTGATGGTAGTCAGAACTCGTCCCATGAGTCAGGCTATTTGTCGAATGATTGGCTGTGATAGATAGATGAGTTGTAGTAGAAGTCGCGTGCGTATCGCTCGGCGAAAAATGATTATCTGTGTTCGCTTGGTGCGTACTTGTAGAACCATTATGCGTAGCAGGGGGATCAAAAGGATCGACCGCTGGCGGAGCAGGCGGCCCCGTCAAAGAGGCCTCTCCTTCGCTAAAAACTGCTTGTACCACAGAGTATCTTGCGGCTACATACTCTTCTTCGTAGAAAGTAGGCGCCGTGCATACCAAGGCTAAGCCACAGGCCCCCAAAAGCGACGCGGCACCTGCCGAATAGAATATCGCGAGTGATGTCCGACTCATTTTTGAATCCTCCACGAATCCATTTCCAATGCGCCGAACGGACTTGTCCGGCCCGTTGAACTGAAGATACCGGACCGTGCCTGCATTTCCAAGACTTTTTTTGATTTTTCTGTGCGGATTCCACCCGCTAAACACCATTCACGCCTCTCCTTCTATCTGCCGATAGCAGCAGGGCCATGCAACCGCGCTCCACCGATGCGATCGCCGCCTCCATCATCCGCAACCTCGAAGCGCGCACCGGGCTTGGCCTCGACGAGTGGATCGAGATGGTCGCCGCGGAATGCGAATCGCTCAACGGAAGCGTCGAGGGCTTCAGCCCCGAGAACGCCACACCCAGAGCCGTTCGCAAGTGGATCACCGACCGCTACCAGGTCGGACGCAAGACCGCATGGGTCATCGCGGCGGTCACGCTCCGCCACCTCGGGCGCATCGACCCGAGCCAGGACGAACTCGTCGACGAACAGTACGCCGATCGCTACGCCCCGCTCCGCCCCGTGTACGACGCCATCCTCTTCGCCGCCCGCCAACTCGGCGACGACCTCGAAATCCGCCCCTGCCTCACCCATGTGACGCTGGCCCGGGGCCGAACCTTCGCCATCGTCAAACCCCGCCTCCGCTCGGTCCGTCTGGGCCTGCGCCTGCCCGGCGGCACAGACGATCCACCCTCCGAGCGCCTGACGCCCAAACCATGGATGAAAGGACGCGCCACGCACTTCGTTGACCTCGCGAGCATCGGTGAAGTCGATGGCGAAGTGCAGGGGTGGCTGAGGCAGGCGTACTTGGCACGGGGCGAAAACACTTGAATCCGAGGAAACCCTCGACCCTTTCCTGCGTATCATCGGGTGAGAGTGCCCTCCCCGGAGAACCCGCGATGAACGCCCAGATGCCGACCCCCACCGCCCCGAAGCATGGCTCGGACACCCGCACCGCCGAGTCCGGAGCCTGCGTGCGCGTTGTCGTCCGCCCCTCCTACATCGAGGAGCACTCCGACGCGGACCGCGACCGCTTCGTCTTCAACTACCACATCACCATCGTCAACGAGGGCGACACCACCGTCCGCCTGCTCAATCGCTACTGGCTGATCTCCGACGCCGACGGCGAATCCCACGAGGTCGAAGGCGAGGGCGTCATCGGCGAACAGCCGGTCATCCGCGCCGGACACTCCCACGAGTACGAATCCTTCTGCCCGCTGGCCACGCCGTGGGGCACGATGGAAGGCCACTTCACCATGGTCCGCCTCCACGCCGACACGCCGGAACAGTCGATGTCGCTCAACCCGAGCGAACTCGGTGAGGTCTTCAAAGCGGAAGTCGGCAGGTTCTACCTCGTCTCCGATCAGGACTGATCGAACGGCCGATACCGCTGCACAATCGCCCGCCGGCGACCCCGTCCGAACGCCACCGGCTTCACCTTGAGCGCGATCGCGAGTTGGAAACGCTTGTACTCGTTGAGATCGATCAACCGAACGATGCGCCGCAGTTCATCCCGCTCGATCACGCCCCGCCCGACGAGGTCACCCTCGATCAGGCGACCATCTTCCTGACCGTCCACATAGCGCGACACGATCTCATCGAGCACCGCGTAGTCCGGCAGTGAGTCCGTGTCCTTCTGATCCGGGCGCAACTCCGCGCTCGGCGGCTTGCTGATCGTCGACTCCGGGATCGGCGGCCCATCAAACCCGCCACGCTCCGGGTGCTCGTTGATCCAGCGCGCCAGTTCGTACACCTCGCCTTTGAGCAGATCCGCGATCGGCGCGAGCCCGCCGTTCTGATCGCCGTACAGCGTCGAATACCCCGTCGCGTGCTCGCACTTGTTCCCGGTCGTCAGCAGCAGCGCGCCGGTCGCGTTGCTGACCGCCATCATCGTCAGCCCGCGCAGTCGGCTCTGGATGTTCTCATCGGTCAGGCCTGCTGCGCCCTGCTCCACGCCGATCGCCCGCAGCGTCTCATCGAGATCCCCCGAGAGCGCATCGTGCCCGCCCTCGATGCTCCGCACCGCGTACCCGCACCCGAGGCGCCGGCAGAGTTCCTCGGCATCCGTCAGGCTGCCCGCGCTCGAATACCGGCTCGGCATCGCGATGCCCGTCAGGTTCTCCGCACCCACCGCCGCGCCAGCCAGCACCGCGCACAGCGCGGAATCGATCCCGCCCGAGACCCCCAGGGTGATCTTCGAGAACCCGCTCTTGCGGCAGTAGTCCTTCACCCCCAGCACCAGCGCGTCCCACAGCAACCCCACCGGATCGGCCTGCTCGAACGGGTCATTGTCCAACGCGACCGGTTCACCCTCGGGCTCAAACTCGGTCACCACGCTGCCCGTCTCGAACGGACGCCCCGTCGCCGAGAGCAACGCCCCGAACGGCCCCGGCGTGTACAGCGCACAGTGGCCGTCAAAGATCAGATCGTCGTTCGCGCCGCACTGATTCACCGACGCGATCGCGATCCCAAGCCGCTCGCACTGCTGCGCGATGATCTTCCCCTGCAGCACGCTCTTCCCACGCACGAACGGGCTGGCCGACGGCACCGCAACGAGTTGAGCACCCGCCGCCTTCAGATCGGCCATGGGGTCTGGGGCGTTGGCATAGCGGAGGTCAGAATGTGCATCCACGCCACGCCACAGATCTTCACAGACGGCCAGCCCGATTTTCACCCCCGCGACCTCGATCACCACCGGTCGCTCCCCGGGCCGGAAATACCGCAGTTCGTCGAACACATCGTAGTTCGGCAGCAAACGCTTGTCGTACCGCTCGACGATGCCGCCGGCGCGTGGTCCGCCCCGCGCCACCACGACCGAGTTGGTCAGCATCGCGCCCGAACCCTCGCGCCACGGCGTGCCGATCAGCACCGTCAGCCCGTCCGGAACACCCGAGGCGATCCGCTCGACCGTCCGCATCACATCGTCCACAAACCCGCCCTGCAACAGCAGATCACGCGGCGGATAGCCCGTCATCACCAGTTCCGGCAGCACGAGCAACTGCACGCCACCCCGAACCGCGTCGCGCACCGCACCCTCGATCAGAACACGGTTGTGCTGAAGATCACCAACGGTCGGGTTGAGTGGGGCAAGGGCGAGTTTCAAGGGAGGGGATAGTACCCCGGGCAACTCGCCCCGGCATGTGTCCTGACGATGGAGACAGGCCATCAGGACCGATCAGCGGTCAGGCTCGGAGCCCCGGCCGATGGTGCTGGAACCGGGCTCGGGTTGTTCAGATACTCCTCGGTCCGCCAGAAGTGGTATCCGACTCGGTCGCACCACTGCACCGCATCAATCAGACGCATCGCGGCTCCCGGGCTCATCTCTCCCTGCGCGGTACGCTGCAGAAGCACCTTCCGCAATGCCGCTCGCTCTTGCGCCAGCCCTTTGCTGATCGCGGCGTGTCGTGCCGGATCCGAGGATTCGCGCAGCATCCCGACCAGCAGATCTGAGGCGGCGCTGACGCGCTCTTCGGATCGCAGAAGGGAAGCCGCTGGCGCATGACCGGCCGCGTCGATCAGACTCGCCAGATGGTCGATCGCGTGCAGCAGGTTGTTCTGGCTCGACCAATCCGCCTTGACGGTTGGTTCAGTCGAGAGGTGCGCAAGCAGATCACTCGAACGATCGATCGCGATCTGGGCCTCCGTCAGCAGTGCCTGCGGCACCTTCCGATCCGTCTCGATACCCAGCGCGATCGCTTCAGCCAACGCGCCGCGGGTCCGCTCTAGGGCGTCACGAACCGCCCCGAGGGCCACCGCTGGAACCGAGGCGATCCGCAGGTCCAGATGGTCCGAGAGCACCGGCTCGCGCACCGGCACGATCCGTTCGATGAGTCTGGAGAATGGGCCGATCAGCGGGAGCAGGATCACAACGCCGAGAATGTTGAACACGGTATGGAACGCCGCGAGCGCTATGGTGTCCGCCCCGCCCTCGATCCCGCGGGTCGCCCAGTCCGCAACACGCACGATGAACGGCAGCAGCGGCAACGCGATCAGCCCGGTCGCGATGTTGAAGCCGATGTGCGCGACCGCCGTGCGCCGCCCCGCCGGGCTTGCCCCCAAGGACGCGATCACCGCCGTGATGCAGGTACCGACATTCTGTCCGACCACCAGCGCCGCGGCCTGATCCAGCGAGATGTTGCCCGCGTTCAGCGCGACCAGCGTGGTCGCGATCGCCGCGCTCGAGGACTGAAGGACCACCGTCATCGCGATCCCGATCGCGATCAGCGCCAGCGAACCCAACAGCGACGCGGGCGGAAAACTCTCGGGCGTGATGGACGAACTCAGCCCGGCCATGCCGTCCTGCAACACATCCAGCCCGATGAACAGCAGGCCGAACCCCGCCAGCGCGGTCCCGAGCGCCGCGACCCGATCCCGACCGAGCAGACGCAGCACGACCCCGAGAAAAATCACCGGCTGCGCGATGGTCCCGATCGACAATTTGAAGCCGAGCAGCGAGACGATCCAGCCCGTACTCGTGGTCCCGAGGTTCGCCCCGAATATCACACCGATCGCCTGCGGGAAGGTCAGCAACCCCGCGCTCACGAACCCGATGGTGGTCATCGTCGTCGCCGAGGACGACTGAACCAACGCCGTCAACGCGGCCCCCCAGCCCACCCCCGACACCGGCCCACGCACCATCCTGGCAAGAATTGCCCGAAGCGCACCGCCCGCCAGGGCCTTGAGGCCATCGGTCATCAGCATCATGCCGAGCAGGAACAGTCCGATCCCGCCGAGGACTTGCCAGATCATCGGGACATAGTACTGAGCGACGGGCCCGACCACGGTTCAGGATGCCCTCTCCCCAAGCCGTCGCGCCGAACGGCTACACTGGGGCTTTCCGGCCCCAGCCGGACATCGAAACCCCTCTCCCCCTCGCTTCTCACGGAAGACCGTTATGCCCACCGCCACCGACATCCGTACCACCCCGCTGCATTCCTTCCATGCCGAGCACGGCGGCAAGTTTGTCGAGTTCGCCGGGTGGTCCATGCCCATGACCTACGCCTGGCCGACCGGCGGCGGCGGGGTGCACGACGAGCACAAGCAGACGCGGACCTCCGGCGGTTTCTTCGATGTCTCGCACATGGGGCGCGTCTACATCTCCGGTGTCGGTGCCCGTCGTCTGTGCGAAAAGCTCGTGACCCGTCGCATCAGCGACATGACCCAAGGTCAGTGCCGCTACGCCCTGATGTGCAACGGGATGGGCGGCATCATGGACGATGTGCTCGTCTACCGTCTCGACGATGACGAGTTCATGATCGTCTGCAACGCCTCCAACCGCGAGAAGGTCGTCAACCACATGCGCCGCGTCGCGGACGACAGCGGCTTCAAGGTCAAGATCGACGACAAGACCGAGAGCACCGCGATGGTCGCCATTCAGGGGCCGCGTGTCATGGAGATCGTCTCGAAGGTCTCGCGCGAGGTGCCGACGCTCAAGCGGTACCGCTTCGTCGAGAAGAACCTGATGATCATGAAACTGCTCGTCAGCCGCACCGGCTACACCGGCGAAGACGGCGTGGAGGTCATCCTGCCCGCCAAGGCCGTCGGCATGGCCATGAAGATGCTCCTCAAGGACGCCGGCGCCGCCGACGCCATCGTCAAACCCTGCGGCCTCGGTGCTCGCGACACCCTCCGCATGGAAGCCGGCATGCCGCTCTACGGCCACGAACTCGGCGAAGACACCAACGCCCTGGCCACCGGCCTCGGCTTCGCCATGAACCTCGACAAGCACGAAGACGAGCGAGGCGAGAAGTTCATCGGCCAGGACGCCCTGCTCGAAACCAAGGCCGCCGGCGGCCCGAAGCAGACCCTCGTCGGCCTGTTCGTCGAGGGCAAGCGCACCGCCCGCCAGCACATGAAACTCCTCAAGGATGGCCAGGAAGTCGGCGAGATCACCTCCGGCTGCATGAGCCCGACCCTCGAACGCCCGATCGCGATGGCCTATCTCAACAAGGAACTCGCCGAGCCGGGCACGAAACTGGACATCGATCTCGGTCGCGACAAGACGACCGGCGCGGA
>JBICHT010000087.1:0-75022 GCA_043101125.1 Phycisphaerales bacterium JB050
GCCGAGGAACCCGCACGCGATGAGCGGCGGCATGGCTTCAAGGATGGCGTATCCCGCATCTCGGCGGACTTGGGGGGCAGCCTTACGGCGACGGGGGCGGCTTCTGGGCACGGCGGTGTCTCCTTGACTGAGTGAACATCGGTATGTCGAGTCAAGGATCAGCGTAAGGCATGGGAACACCAGGCCCCAGAACTATTTAAAATTTTTTATAGAATCGCTGAAATGAAGGCATAAAA
This sequence comes from Phycisphaerales bacterium JB050, assembly GCA_043101125.1. GTDB lineage: Bacteria > Planctomycetota > Phycisphaerae > Phycisphaerales > UBA1924 > JANSXG01. The sequence continues at coordinate 237 of JBICHT010000087.1, forward strand.
CACTTTGTCACCATCTCGTGACTTTGTGGAAAGCGCGGGTGTCATCAGGATCAGATTGCTCAATGGCACTTCGCGGGCACGATCAAGTGGCTTGCAACGAGCCGGCATCAGAAATCCCTCGTGTCGTGCAGTAAATTGCTCGGGGGAGGCTTGTTTCGCCATCTGACTGATCTGTTCGGGTTGTGGGATCGGTTGGGTTGCCAAGGTGCGAGGAGAGCCCTAGCGTTGGGGTCTATGACCAGCCCCACGATCAACGAACCGGTTTTGCCTGAAGCGACGATGCACGCCTGCCGCCCGAATGACCCGGCGACGGCGGTGATTACCAAGAACGAACTGTGCACGGCGGGCCGTAAGTCGGCCGGGTTCGTGCGTCATGTGGAGATCGATGTTTCGGGCACGCCGCTGGAGGGTGTCTGTCGCAGCGGTCAGGCGATCGGGATCATCCCGCCGGGCGAGGACGAGCGCGGACGCCCCCACCGCTTGCGTCTGTATTCGCTGGCGTGTCCGACCGGTGGCGAGGACGGCGCGGGCAAGATCATCTCGACGACCGTGAAGCGCACGATCGATGAGCATTGGGACAACCACAAGCTCTTCTTGGGTGTTGCGTCGAACTACCTGTGCGATGTGCAGGAGGGCGACAAGGTGAGGGTGACCGGGCCGAACGGCAAGCGGTTTCTGTTGCCCCAAGACCCGGGCCAGCACGACTATCTGTTCTTCGCGACGGGGACGGGCATTGCGCCGTTCCGTGGCATGATCCTTGAGTTGCTGCGTGCGGGCTTTGCCGGGCATGTCACGCTGGTGATGGGTACGCCGTATGCGACGGACCTGCTGTATCACAACGAGTTGCTGGCGTTGCAGGACGCGCACCCGAACTTCAGGTACCTGCCGGCCATCAGTCGCGAGAACAATGTGATCGATGGGGTTCCGCACGACCGGATGTATGTGCAGGATCGGATCCGTACGAACGCGGACGAGTTGCGGGCGCAGTTGGTCAGCGAAAAGAACCTGATCTATGTCTGCGGCGTGGCGGGGATGGAACTGGGGATTTTCCAGCAGATTGCCAAGACGCTGACCGGTGATGCGCTCGAGCAATATCTGCAGGTGGACCGCGAAGCGCTCGCGGACATCGATAACTGGGATCGGCGGATGATCCACAAGCAGGTGAAGCCGACCCGGCGCGTGATGCTTGAGGTCTACGCCTGAGGCAGTTGTTGCGCATGGCCGGTGTGTAACCGATCCGGGACCACCACTCCGGGGCGGGTGATAACCGTTTCTGTCACCCTGCGCTTATGGCTGGGTTGTGGAGATCCGATATCTCAGTTGGTGCCTCGACCGTCTCCCCTCTGGATCGGCGGGCGTGCCAACAGGAGACTCGGCATGCAACGGGTGCTCGTGATCGATGATTCGTGCCTGGCGCGTGCGACGGCGAAGCTCGCCTGTTCACACCTCCACTGGGAGTGCTTCGAGGCTTGCGACGGTTTGACCGGCAAGCGGTTGGCCGAGGAACTCCAGCCCGATGCGGTGATCGTGTCGCTGCATGTGCCCGCGCTGTGCGGCGCGGGCCTGGTCGGCGCCGTGCGGGCGGCCTGCCCGCACGCCCGGATGATCGTGATCGGCTCGTCCGGGGACGAAACGCCGCTGGGTACGGATCGGATGCTGCAACGCCCTGCGGCGCCCGCGGATCTGGCCCGATCGCTGGTCGAGGGATTGGCGAACTTTGCGGAGCAGTCCGCGGCCTGATCGGAACTCGCTCCCTTCGCGACACGCTCGGTCAGCGTGTCTCAAAGAAGCGCTGATCGGTGCCGCCCTCACCGACCTTGGCGGTGACCTGGTTGGCGCAGCGTGGGCAGCGCCCGATGTACTGCGTGCCGGCATCGTTCTTGTAGATGCGCCCGTACTGGTTGCAGCAGCGGAACATGACCCCGAGCCACTGACGGGGCGCGTTCCCGGTCGGTTTCGGCGTTGAGGATTTCGAGGCTGACTGGCTCATGCTCTGTCTATCGGCAGCACGAGCGGCGTCACTTTCAACTGTGTTCGCTGGAACAGGCCTGCACTGTGCGCTGGGCACCGGCGGTGATTCGTTCGATGTGCGCGTCGGCGTCGTCGAGCAGGCCGTAGCTGAGGCCATCCAGAAACGCCAGATTAACCACGATGTTCCACCGGCTGGCTCGGGCGACGGCTTCGGCGAGGATGGCGGCCATGGCGAGGTCGCTGCGGAGCCAGCGGTTGGTGATGCTGGACATTTCCTCGAAGCAGAGCATGAGTTCAGCGATGACTCGGATGACATCGAGGGGGACTCGGGCTGCGGCGAGGCCGGCGTAGGCGAGTTTGGTTTTCCGATCGGGATCTGATTTGTCGATTTTCATGGCCGCGTTGAGCGCGGAGTACGCTTCGGCGTCGGCGTTGGCGAGTTCGACCAGACGGTGTCGCATGGCGTTGACGCTTTTGGTGAACTCGGCGAGGCGTTTCTGGTGATCGGCAAGTTCCTTACGCCCGACGGAGTAGGCGAGGACCATCTCGGCGAGTGCAGCGGACAGAGCACCGACGACACCGGCGACGCCGCCGCCACCGGGCACGGCCTGCTTGGCGGCGGTGCGATTGAGGTACTCACCGATGCTCAGGTTCGAGGTGTCCAACTTGATGCTCTGCACGGTCGTTGCTTCCTCCTCCTGAGGGTGAGGCTCTGCCCTGGGTTCAGGGTTCTGATGGGACGCCGAACTGCTCCAGCCAGTCGGGTGACGGGAGGTAAGTGTAGTCCGCGGTTTCCTGAACGATGCCATTTTCTACTTCGACGGCGGCCTCGGCGTGACCGTCGTAGAAGAGCAGGCTGGCCTCGATGGCGCTGGAGCGGTACCAGCGCTGGCCTCGATCGCCGCCGTCGTCGTAATTATAGATGGGGTGGGAGCCGAGGACCCAGACCTTGGTGGGGTTGCGGATGCGTGCGGGCATCTTCCCACCCGCCTCAGGGATCAGGGTCGGGTAGGGCTCCGCGCCGGGGTTGTCATCGAGGGCGTGGTCGTTGAGGGTGTAGGAGGAGCCGAGGAGGTCGTACATGCTGTTGGTGGGCAGGCCCAGGCTGACGGTGAAGGGGTCGGCGGTGCCGAGGTCTGCCGGTGACCGGAAGACCTCGAGTTCGAAGGTATCGGATTCGCTGGTGTCGTCGGGGGGCAGTTCGCCGTCGTGGACATACTCGTTGAGGGGGCGGCGTTCGGCACCGATTTCGTTGATCCCGAAGAAGGGCAGGAGCCCTTTCTTGCCGCCGAAGAGTGCGCCCATATTGACGCCCTGATCGGCATCGCCGGGGCTGACGATGCCTCCGCTGGCGTTTACGCGGACTTGCGGGAGCGTGCTGGGGTAGTCGTTGTAGTAGAGGCCGATGCCGAGGCCGAGTTGCTTGAGGTTGGAGGCGCATCCGACGGCGATGGCCTGTCTGCGGGCGGCCCCGAGGGCGGGGAGGAGGATGCCGACCAGCAGGGCGATGACCGCCACCACGACCAGCAGTTCGATGAGGGTGAATCCCTTGCGGGCCGATGGAATCCGTTCGCTTCTCATGACGGGAAGGGTAACAGGAGGTTCTCGGGCGATGGAAGCGGAATTTTGCGTTTCTGTGGTGTTGGCCCGGGGTAATTCCCGGCTGCGCATAGAAAAACGCCGGTCTTGGGAGACCGGCGTTTTCTGGAGTGGCGGCGACAGGATTCGAACCTGTGAAGGCATTGCCATCTGATTTACAGTCAGACCCCGTTGGCCACTTGGGTACACCGCCGTGGGACCGCAAAGGATACGGAAAGGGGGTTGAGGAGGCAAGAGGGTGGGTTCTCGGAGAAGCCGGAGAGCTTGGGTTATTCTGGTGACCGAAGGAGGCTCAAAGATGACCTGCCCCTACTGCCAGTACGACCGGATCGTGTATGTCCACGGGCACGGGCAATGTGCGCGGTGCGGGGTCAATATTGAGCCGTGTTGCGATGGGGCGGTGTGCGAGGGGATAGCCGTTTCGGTACGGGACAGTCGTGAGACCGAGGTATCACTCGGCAAGCGGTCCGAAGCCACGCGCGAACAAATTGACATGGAGCTTGGATGATCAGGCGGTTCGGTCAATTTCTATATCTGGCGCTGCTTGTCGTGTTCGGCAGACCCGGGTACGAGCGTGCGCAGCAATTCTTGAAAGAGAATCCCCACGAAGCGAAGCTGCGGCCCCGGGTCGTGATCGGCGGATGCCTGCTGTTTCTCGGGCTGTTCACGATCGTCAGCACGATCGCGTGGAACTTCGAGCATTTTCGCACCGCGTTCTGGCCGACCACGACGGGGGTGGTTCAGAGTTCGGAAGTGCGCCGGTCTCGTTCGTATCGCATTGAAGCGAATGTACGGGTCGAGTACGCGGTCGATGGTGTCACCTACTCCACGACGCGGATCAAACTCGAGCCCACATATTACCGCGATATCCGCTACGCCATCGAGGATACAGATCGGTATCCCGTCGGTGCGGCTGTGACGGTTTCCTACGACCCCAAGAAGCCGCAGTTCGGCATTCTCGAACCCGGTTACGAGTTGATGTCGAACTGGTTTTTTCTGTGTGGGCTTTGCCTTTCGATTCTCGGCATCGGCTTCTTCTGCATGCAGCTGGCGCGATCCGTTTCTCTTCGAACTCCAGAGGACCCGTTCAAGTCTCCGGAGCGTGTGTCGTGAGTATGCTGGACACGCCGTGATGCTCGCAGCGCGGCGTAGCGAAAGCCACCGACCGGAATCGAACCGGTAACCTCGAGATTACAAATCACGCGCTCTGCCAATTGAGCTACGGTGGCGGGAACTGGGGGACCAGTATACCGCGTCAGAACCAGCCGTTCATGGCGTACGCGCCGCCGCCGATGATCGCGATGGATAGCAGGACCAGCACCCCGTCGCGGGCGGTGATGGCCAGGCTCAGCAAGACCGCCGCGGCTCCGGGGATGATGGCGGCCATGGGCACGAGGCCGAAGACGGGTACCGAGAGCCCCACCGCGACGATGGCCATCGCGAGAACCTGCTCCATCGGCCCCGCGACGAGGACTGTCAGGCGTGGGCCGACCACGGCGTCGATCGCTTTGGTCAGGGGACGCAACTTGCTGAAGGCATTTTTGAGCTTGTCCCGTTCGATGGGCTTTTTGCGCAGGCGCTTGGGGATCCACGGCGTTTCGCGCCCCAGGACGCGTTGTCCCGCGACGAGGACGAGCAGGACCGCGATGGCGATGGGCATACCGGGAATCGCACCGAGCGGCGTCACGAGTGCGATGGAGGGCAGCAGCAGAAGCGGGCCGTACAGCCGTCCGGAGAAGGCCTTGAAGACATCGTCGAGGGTGACGGTTTCATCGCCCTCGGTATGCTCGAGGAGGCAGTCGAGCACACCACTCAGGGCGGACTGTGAGCGCGAGCGCTTGTCGTCGTCGGTGGCTTGAGGATGGCGAGGTTCGCTGGGCACATCAAAAGGGTAGCGAGCGACCATGAAGGTTCGTTCACGCTGGACTGCCCATGCGGCGTCAGTCGCTGACGAACAGGTCCATGATGACAACGGGGAATTCTCGTTGGAGGTCCACGATGGCGTCCGGGCCGAGCACGCAGGCGGCACTGGCCAGCGTGTCGGGGAGGCGACGCTGTGGGCGACGACGGTCGCGGCGCGACGCTCGTCAGGCCGAGGCCGGTGCGCGGGTTGGTGGCGTGGGCATCGCGCATACCGCCGAGTGAGCCAAACCGGCGAGTTCGGCATCGGGCACTGGCAATTGGAATTGGGTCACGAGAGAACGGGGCGTGGTTGAGCCTGCCACACTTCCGATCGACGGCCCACGATCGGACGAACTTCGGTGAGAAGGACCAGCCCGATGGCCTATAGCCACCAGGGAAGCCATCCGAGCACGGCGTCGACAGAAAAAAGCGACCCAAAGAGGGTCGAAGGAGTGGGCGATACTGGATTCGAACAATGGTCGAATTTCCCGAGAGAAACGCACGCCTGACGCAAGCGCGGCGCAAAATGCGGCGCACTTCGAAGAATCCCTGCCCGGTGACCTGCGCGCGGTGGTCGATGCCTGGGCGGACTTGTCCGAGCCGATCCGGGCGGCGGTGCTGACAATCGTCCAGTCGGTCGGATAAATGACTTGTGCAACCATTTCAGCAATATGCTCTGGATCGTCACTCGAGAATTAAGACATTCTCTAGCAGGTGAGTGGAGATCGTTTGTATGCTGGACTTGATGTCGAAGTTGGTCATATCAATTTTAATCTGAGACTAAGTGGTTTCCATGAGTGATCCCCAAACCCCGAAAACCAAGCCACCAATCGTCGAAGTCGATGTTGTCTCAAAGACGACGTTTGCCGCGGCGCAGAATGCGGTTCCGATCATCAAGCGACTCCGCGTTAGCAATGAAACCGAATCGTCATTCACTGATCTGCGGCTAACACTTACACCGCACCCACCGTTCTGCCGCTCAAAGGAATGGGCGATTGATCGCGTGCTGCCGGGTGAGAGCATCGAGATTTCCGCACGACAGGTCACACTTGATTTCGCCGTTCTTGATCGGCTGAACGAAGCTGAGCACGGTCAAATGGTGTTCAGGCTCCTGAGCCAAGACCATGTGCTAGATGAGCAGACGCTGCCTATCGAATTGCTCGCACGCGATGAATGGGGTGGCTCCGGTGAAATGGCCCAGATCTTGGCCGCCTTTGTGTCACCAAATCATCCGGCGGTGGCGAGCATTCTCAAAGAGGCGACACGTATTCTTGAGAGAGGCGGACACAAAGGAGCACTCGACGGCTACCAATCTCGTGACCCACGGCGCGCATTTATGCTTGCCGCAGCGATCTGGTCAGCAGTCAGCGGAATGGGCATCGCCTATGCTGAGCCACCGCGCTCCTTCGAGAGCAATGGGCAGAAGATTCGGGACCCGGGTGCCATTGCGGATACTGGTCTCGCAACCTGCCTCGATACCACACTTCTCCTCGCGGCAGCATTCGAAGCCGCTGGACTCAACCCAGTCGTGGTATTTACACGCGGCCACGCCTTCGTTGGCGTATGGTTCGTTGACAAGACGTTCCCGTTGACAATTCAGTCTGATGTGATGGAGGTTCGCAAATCTGTTGCCGCGAAGGAATTTGCGGTGATTGAGACTACTCTGCTCACACATCGGCCGGCGATCTCCTTCAAGCAGGCCATGGCCAACGGTGACGCTCAGTTGAGCGAAGACGCAGAGAAGCCGTTCCATATGGCGATCGATATCGCGAGGGCTCGTGCCGCGAAGATCCGCCCAATCGGTTCTGAACTGGATCGAGCGGCTGGCCGGATCGGTGAACTCCAACTCCCCGATGGATTCGCAGACGGCGGCGTGGCTGGGCGGGGTCGATGATGGGCTCCGCGAACGCATGGCCCGCGCCGGTCTGTGCGATCCGCCCGAACAAGCCGACGAAGATGAGCCGATGACGCTGAAGGAACTGCTGGACCTGTTCGTGGCGAGAGCGACCGTGAAGCCCGCGACGATGGCGGCTTATCGCCAGACGACGAACTCCCTGCTGGAACACTTCAAGGAACACTGCCCGATCGACTCGATCACCCCCGGTGATGCGGATGGCTGGCGGCGATCCCTGTCTGATTCCAAGCTGGCCAAAGCGACTCAGGCCAAACGAGTGCATGTGGCCCGCGCGATCTTCAAGCGCGCCGTTCGCTGGGGGCTACTCGATTCGTCGCCGTTCGCTGACCTGAAGGCCGGATCACAAGCCAACCCCGACCGAACGCACTATGTCCGCCGAGAGGTGATCGACGCGGTTCTGGCGGTGTGCCCGGATGACCAATGGCGGGCCATCATCGCACTGACGCGATTCTGTGGGCTGCGATGCCCGTCCGAGGTACGCCTGCTCCGCTGGGGCGATGTGAACTGGGAGCGATCCCGGCTGACCGTCCGAAGCCCGAAGACGGCGGGGAGCGCCGCACACGCGGTTCGGATCGTACCGCTGGTCCCCGAGGTCCGCGCGATCCTAGAGCGGCTGTTCGCTGAGGCGGACGAGGGCGCTGAGGCCGTGGTCCCCCGGCTGGTCGATCCGAAGGTGAACCTACGCACGCACTTTGAGCGCCTGATCCAGCGCGCGGGATACAAGGCGTGGCCCCGGCTGTTCCACAACCTGAGAGCGTCTGCAGCGATGGACTTCTGCGAACGGTTCCCGAGCCATGTGGCGGCATCGTGGCTGGGTCACTCCCCGCTGATCGCGGCATCGCACTATCTGGCGACCCGAGACGAGCATTTCGATATGGCCGTCCGTGATCCGAAGCGCGGCGCAGAATCCGGCGCACTTGAGGCGCAAAATGCGGCGCAGCAAGCAATCGCACCGGATGGAACAGAATCGAACAAAACGCCACAAGCACCGGAAAATGCTGAACTTGTGCATTCCGGTGCGCCTGTGTGCGACTCTATTCCAAGTGATAGGTGGGCGATACTGGATTCGAACCAGTGACCTCATCGATGTCAACGATGCGCGCTAGCCAACTGCGCCAATCGCCCAAATCCGCTCTCGCGGGTCGGGGAGGATACACCAAACACCGCGTGCTCGGCAAGCGAGGTGGTTCGGAATCGGTCAGTCGGCTGGGGAGGCGTCAGGAGGAGGCCCGGTGGGGCTCAGGAGTAGGACGCTGATGACCTCGCTGGGGAGCAGCGAGAGTGGCTCTCCGGCTTGCCAGGCGGCGTGCTGGTCGCGGAAGTGGCGGTTGAGGGGGCGACCGGACTGGCCGCCGGGCATGTGGATCAGGCCTTGCTCAAGACGACCCGGGCTGATGGCGAAGCGTTCACTGGCCCCGAATGTTGGGGTCGCGACCCGTACGGAGCTTGTATCGCCGCTCTGAGGGGTCGGGGGGATCTCGATCGCCCGACGGATCGCGCCCGGGGCGAGAGCCGCGAAGGGGTGGCCGATGCGTGACAGATTTCGCACCCCCCACTGCGTCTCGATGCCGCCGCCCGACCCTTCGCCCATCTCGTGCACCATGAGGACAAAGACCCAGCGCTGGAGTTCTTCCCAGGTCTCGTGATTCGGTGCAAGGAAGTGCGGGGGTTTCTCTTCCAAGAGGCGGAGAACCGGTTCGTCCGCGCTGTATGAGGAGTAGGTCCATCCGCCGCGATGGTGATCGGAGACCGCTTGGATGATCGGGGCGAGGGCTTCGCGGTGAATGCGGAATCGGTACCTCTTCAACAAGCGAAATCCGGGCTGGTCTGCGTTCGAAGTGCCGTCCCATGATTTGACGATCTCGATGGCGCGCTCGACGAGTGGATCCTCTTCGTCGAAGTCTTCCATCGCGGCGAGCAGGTGGTCGCGGTAGGGTTCAAAGAGGGATGCCCGAGTGTCCAGCGCGACCGCGAAGACATCGCTTTCTTCCCACTTCTCCGCTTCGACCAAGCGTTCTCGGATGCGTTGTGCCCGCACACCGAGGGCGAAGCCGTTGCCGTGCGGGGCGGTCCCGGCGTCGGCGGAAATCACCCGGTTGTTCGCAGTAAACAGGATGCCGGACTCGGGGCGAACGATCTGCGGGCGGGCCGGGCCTTCGAGATTGCCCTTCCAGCCGATGGTGCCGTCGGCCCAGCGCGAGTCGATGCGGCCGTCGAAGCCAAACCGATCAGGAACAAAGCCGGCGATGGTCCAGGCGATGTCGCCGTGCGCATCGGCCATGACGATGTTCTGCGCAGGACCGCGCCAAGCGCGCGCGATTTCGAGGCCCTCTTCCAGTGAGTTGGCCCACGCCAGATCGAGCAGACGCAGGTTCGTGTTCTCTGGGTTGAGCGCTCCCCACTGCATGGCGAGACGCGTTCCGTCGGGGGCGACATCGGTGATCGGCCCCCACCGAGTCACTTGCACCTCGAGTTCGGCAGGCTCGGCGTCGGGTGCTTTGTACTCGATGACTTCGCGCCGGATCTGGAATGCTTCGAATCCATCGGGGCAGCGGCACCGGTTCTCGTCGTCCGGCATAGTTTCAATGGGAACGAGGTCCACGAGATCGGCGGTGAGGTTCGTGAAGCCCCATGCCAGCGAATCGCTTGCGCCGGCGACGATGCCCGGAATACCCGGCAGTGAAACCCCGGCGGCGGTCTTCCTGCTTCCATCACCGGGATCCCATTCGAGCGCGGCCCGGTACCAGATGTTTGGCAGCATAAGCGGCAGGTGCATGTCGTTGGCGACGATCGCCCCGCCGTGCGAAGTTCGCGTACCGGCCACGGCCCAACTGTTGGAACCGAGCACCGCCAGGCCGGTGTCGATGCGAAATTCGCGATTGAGCATTGAGGTGCGCTTCTCTGTCGAGAACACCTCGGGCCCGGGGATGGGTGCTGGTTTGTATCCGCCGGTCGGGTCCTCTTCGGTTCCGTCGAGCGGTGCATCGAAGCGCGTCATCGGCGGTGACAGGAATTCGACGAGTTCCGGCGGGAGCGCCTCACGGACCGCGTAGAGATTGAGGTCTTCGGCATCGCCGCTGCGCAGCATGTAGGTCATGTAGAGGAGCACAAGGATGGAGTCCTTGATTTCCCACGGCTCGGGCTGCACACCGAGCAGGCCGTATTCCAAAGGCGGGGACGGAAGATCCGCGAGCGCGGCGTTCACTCCGTCTCGGTATGCCTCAAGCCAAGATTGATGGCGGGCCGGCAACCTGCCCACGACTTCCTCAGCGATCGACTCGAAGCCGTAGATCCGCATGCCCCGGTCCATGTTGATGGTGTCCGGGCCTACGATCTCGGAGAGCCTGCCAGCGGCCTGGCGCCGGATCATGTCCATCTGGAAGTATCGTTCCTGTGCGTGCAGGTAGCCGAGCGCACGGGCGGCATCGGTGTACGGTCCGGCAACGATGTGGGGCACGGCGTACGGATCGAATTCGATACGGACGGGCTCTTGGAGCGAACCGAGTGAAACAGTCTGCTCGGTCGGCTCTGCGTTTGCCGTGGTACCGACGACGCACGCAGCGGCGATGCATATTCCGACCGCGATCTTCATCGGCATGGCGATTCCTTCCTGACGGGTGCGTTGATTGTAACGGGAGAGCGACCGCGCACGAAAAAGGACGCCTCGGTGGGCGTCCTTGCGCAGAGAAGACTCGGGGTGGTTCAGCAGGAAGAGCCGAAGTTCGCCAGGACCAGGTTCAGGTCCGCCAGGTCGACCTCGCCGTTGCCGTCAACATCGCCCTCGCTGGTCGAGGAACCGAAGTTGGCGAGCACGAGGTTCAGGTCGGCCAGGTCGACGTTGTTGTCGCCGGTGACATCGCCTTCGCAGGAGGTTTCGCACGAATCGATGATGCCGTTGCCGTCGGTATCAGACTCTGACCCGTCGAGGATCTCGGCGGCGTCTTCGATGCCGTTGCCGTTGCAATCGGTGAAGGGACCATCTTGGGGAACGATCTTGTACACGCGTCCGTTGAAGAGCGAGCACATGTAGATCTCGCCGTAAGCATCTTCTCCGAAGGATCCGAGCCCGGAGAGGCCGGAGCCGATCTCAGATGTGCGTTCGGTAAAGTTGGACACTCCGCCGAAGAGCGAGTACTCGAAGCTCCAAACGCGGCTGGAGCAGTAATCGCCGTAGAAGTATGTACCTTCGAGTCCGGGGATGTTCACACCGCGATAGATCACGCCACCGGTGATGGAGCAGTTGCCGCCGCTGCGCGAATAGGTGTGAACCGGGAAAGTCATGGTGCTGGAATCGGGGCAGCCGGAGAGGTTGTACGGGTTGTTGCCCTCGTAGCAGCGCCAGCCGTAGTTTTCGCCTCCCGTTGAGGACGCGCGCTCGCGGTTAATTTCCTCCCAGGAGTTCTGGCCGACATCAGCCATCCAGAGATCACCGGTTTCGCGATCGAAGGAGCAGCGCCACGGGTTGCGAAGTCCGTAGGCCCAGATCTCGTCGCGCCCGTCCGCCCCGACGAACGGGTTGTCGGCGGGGATGCCGTAGTTGCCGGTCGAGCCGTTGGTGCCATCGACATCGATGCGCAGCATTTTGCCGAGGAGCAGGTTGGTGTTCTGTGCCCGGTTGCCGGGATCGCCTCCAGAGCCGCCGTCGCCCAGCGCGTAGTAGAGGTAGCCGTCGTTGGGGCTGAAGCCGATCCAGCCGCCGTTGTGGTTCGAGAAGGGCTGCGACACGGAGATCAGGATTTGTCCCGAATTTGCATCGGCGACATTGGGGTCAGCCGTACTCACCGAGTATCGCGCGACATGGCTCGTGCCGCCGGAACCGGTGTAACTCACATAGAAGTAGCCGTTCTCAGCGTAGTTGGGGTGGAAGGCGAGACCGAGGAGGCCGCGTTCGCCGCCGGAGAGCACTGTTCCCTGGATGTCGAGGAAGACGGACAGGGTTCCCGTGTTCTGATCGCGAACCCGGATACGACCGAGCTGTTCCACGATGAAGATGCGATCGAAATCGTTTGGCGCGTGGGTCACATAGAGCGGATCGCTCAGACCTGAAGCGACCAATTCGGTGGTCATGGCAGGAATATCCCCGCCGGCGTGAGTGAGGGGAGCACAAGCCGCGGCGAAGAGCCCGGCACCGATAGCGTAGTTTTTCAGGTTCATATTTCTCTCAGTCTCCTCGCCTGCGTCTGAATCAGAGCCATGCTCGGATCGGCGCGTTCGAGCTGCGAGGGCTGCGAGACTTCCCCCAGCCCCCGCTCGCGTCAGTGTTTGAAAACCGCCCCGGCGCTTTTGAGCACCGGGGCGATGAATGGATCGCCTGCATTCTCGCAATTCAGCGGGAATGCCGGAGAGTGGCTTAGCAGCCGTTGCCGAAGTTGGCCAGAACCATGTTCAGGTCAGCCAGATCGACTTCGCCGTCGCCGTTGGCATCGCCATCGTTGGTGGTGGTGCCGAAGTTGGCCAGAACCAAGTTGAGGTCGGCAAGGTCAACCGTGTCATCGCCGTTGACATCACCGACGCAGGCTTCGTCCGCCACGGGGACGACGGAGGGGCCTGAGAGCAGGTCGGGTCCACCAGCCTTGAACATGCCGAGGGACACATCGCCATCGCCAGGTGCCACATCGGTGACGAAGCCGAAGCTGTACATGGTGCCCCAGCGGATCGGGTTGTCCGTGGTGCTCCAGACGATTTCATCGCCCTCACGGGACATGGTCCACGGATCGTTGGAGATGGCAGGACCACCAATGTAGGCAACCGGCTCGTTGTGATGGAAGACACCGTAGAAACGATCGTTCATCACGAGGGCATCGGCGGGGAGGGGGACGCGGAATTCATCGACCTGGCGGTCCATGTCCACATTCTGGACCGAGTAGCTGTAGCGCCACAGGCCGGGTCCGGCTTCATCGACATACGCGGAGACGATCGAACGACCGTCGGGCGACTCGAACTCGACGACGGGCAGTTCTTCGGCGATCTCGGTGATCACCGAGCCAGCGCGGGCGTCGAGGATGAAGTAACTCTGGGTGGGAACTTCATCACGACTGCTCTGGTTGAAGTTCCAGCCGCTGCCGGTCTCCTGGGGGGTCATCGGCTTCCAGGCAGCACTGTTGTAGATGCAGATGTCGTCCTTGCAGATGTAACTCGCCTCGAAGTAGTACCGGGCACCGGAGTTCAGTGCGGGGTCAAGGTCTTCGTCGCGGACCTGCATGTGGCGAGCGACACCGGAAGTGGGAGCACCACCGGTCTGGAACACGGACCCCTGGTAGGACCACTCGCCGGTCCACGGGTTGATCTCGTAGCGAGGAGCGAGGCCACTCTTGCTGGCGTTGAGGCCAGGCGAGTAGGTATCGGTGCAGCCGATGCCGAGCCAGTCGCCGTTGGTGGACTGGCATCCGCCGACGGTTGAGTCAAAGCACTGGGAACTGGAAAGCGCGAAGAAGCCGTGCTTCACCCAGCCCTGAGCAATCTGGTCAACCTGCTTGTCCATCACGCGGTAGACATTGAAGGTGATGAACGGGTGATCGGGGTCCGGAGAGTTGAACCACAACAAGCGCTCGGTGCCGACATTCCACGAAGTGGTGCCGACCGACAGGCCCGAAACATCGTTGGTGTTGTCGCGTGAGGCTTGGTACAGACCATAGACCTCGCAGAGGGTCACATCGGGACCGTCGCCGCCAACATCACACATGTCTCCGTTGTAGTCGGATCCCCCGGCGACCGCGGTCCCGGCGTATGCACAAAGAGCAACGGCTCCAAACATTACTCGCGATTTCTTCATCTGATACCTCTCCAGTGATGGTCATGCGCCCGCAACGCGGCCGCGTCGTTTGACATTTCACCCCAAAAAATTGCGTACACATGGATTGCAGATAACCGTCCCCCCTGCTTATTTTGTGCAGCAGCGGCAGGCTGGGCGCACATAAACCCATTCTCTGCAGATTGACCATACACCCAGAATCCTGTCTGCTCAACGAATTCCAAACATTCTCATGACCTTCGCCCAAAGATGGTGAATCCGGCCGATTCGTATGGATCCGGCGAATACCGGGCTCGTCCCCCTCCGACATCGTCCCGATAAAGTCTCCGATTTGCCCAACTTTCGGATAACACTGGAATGCCCCACTCGCCGACCTTTCACCCCAACTCAGACACCGGCGCGAGCATCAGCCTGCCGGTTTTGGATCAGGGCAAACCCAAAAAACCCTACTCCCAAATGGGTAAATGGCGGGCCGGAGTCCTGATCGCCCTGCACCTTTTCATGGCGGCCCGGATTGTCCAGTGGAAAATCACAGGCAGCACAATCAGCCCGATCGAGCCCTCGGAATCGATGCAGACGCTCGAAGTCGGACTGGTCAACGCCGGGTTCGTGTTTTTCCTCGCCGCGATCCTGCTCACCTTGGTTTTCGGACGCTTTGTCTGCGGCTGGGCCTGCCATGTTGTCGCGATGCAGGACTTCTGCGGGTGGCTCATGAAGAAGTGCGGGGTCCACCCCACACCCTTTCGGTCCCGCCTGCTGGTCTTCGTTCCGCTGGGTCTCGCCCTGTACATGTTCGTCTGGCCGAGCTTCAAGCGGATCGCGCTCGTGCCGCTGCTCGACCGGGTTGCGCCGGCGGTGGTGGATGTGATCGGGCGACCGGCACCATTCCCCATCGACGGTTTCAGGACCGAGTTTGTGGTTGATGACTTCTGGGCGACTTTCCCAGGTCTGTTCATCGCGATCCCGTTTCTGTTGATCATCGGCTTTGCCAGCGTCTACTTCCTCGGGGCCAAGGGCTTTTGCACCTACGGTTGCCCGTATGGTGGCTTCTTCTATCCAGCCGACCGTTTCTCGGTGGCCCGGATCGTCGTCGATGATGAGAAATGCGACTCGAACGGCCACTGCACCGCGGTCTGCACTTCGAATGTCCGTGTCCACGAGGAGATCAAGGACTACGGCAGCGTGGTTGATCCGGGCTGCATGAAATGCATGGACTGCGTGAGTGCCTGCCCGACGAATGCGCTCGCGCTGAAGTTCGCCAAGCCGCAGATCCTGAATCGAAAGCCGCGGCGCAGGCATAAACCGCGCTCGTATGACCTGTCCTGGCCCGAAGAGATCGGCCTGGGGGCTGTCTTCCTTGTCACCCTGCTCGCGACGCGCGGGTTGTACGCGGTGGTGCCGTTGCTCATGGCGGTGGGTATCGCGGGGATTGTGACCTTTCTCGCGTACAAGGCGTGGCGCACGCTGCGGGTGGAGAATGTCCGCTTCCACCGATTCCAGTTGCGGTTGCGGGGGCACACGACCGGCACCGGCTGGGCGTGGCTGACGCTGACGGGCATCGTGCTGATCCTTGTCGGGCACTCGCTGGCGGTGAACCAGTACCGGTGGCGTGCCGACCAGGCCTTCCGAGGGCTGGAACTCTCCAAGGCGGCGCTCTTCGCGCCCTCGCCCCCCCGCTTCGATGAATCGCAGACGGAGCGTATGCAGCGTGCGCTTGACCTGTACCGACAGGCTGCCCCGTTCTCCGACGGTGGCATCGGCTTGGCGCCGAACGCTGAGTCCATGCTTCGGATGGCTTTGCTTCATCTCGCGCTCGGTCAGCACGACGATGCGATCGTCTTGCTCGAACGCGTGGAGCGGATTGCCGGGGGAGCCGATGAACTGACCGCCGATCGCGAACAGGTCCGCATTCTGTCCGGTTTGGCTGTGGCTCGACTGGCTCAGGGTCGCCCGGGGGTGACCCGTGACGAGATTGAACAGGCGTTTGCGTCAGCACGCGAGCAGACCGAGCGGGCCATCGAGAACATGCGTCAGGCCCTCGCCGAGCACCCCGAGTGGTGGGCGACGCGCGAGCGGCTGATCGACACGCTCAACCAGACCGGGCGCCCCGACCAGGGCATCGCCGCGGCTGATGAAGGCCTCGCCGCGTTGTCCGACAAGCCGAAGTTCGCTCGGGCTCGGGGGCGCGCTCTGCTCGACAAGGCCCGCGCCCTGCGTGCCGCGGGGAACCCCGAAGCCGCGTTCGAGGCGATGAAGCAAGCCGCCGAGGTGTCGCCGCGAGACGCGGTGATCCGCGAGAACCTCGCCGCGGCGTACGCCCAGTACAAGCAGGACCCCGACAGCGCGATCCGCGAACTGCTGACGGCCATTCAGCTCCAGCGTAGTTCACCAGATCGCTACGAACGCCTGGCTGCACTGCTCATCGCGGTGGATCGCAAGGAAGAGGCCCTGGATGCGTTCAGCGAAGCGCTGAAGCGTGTGCAGGATAAGGGTGCGTTCGCAGAGCGGATCGAGCAGAACCTGATCCGCAGCGACATGCCCGACCTCGCCGAGCAGTGGCGTGAGCGGCAGGCGGAGTGGCTGGGGGATTAGTTCTCTTCATCTGGCGCAGGCGGCCAGTTGCTTTCGATCTCTCCGGTTTCGAAGAACTGATCCATCAGCATCGCCGGTGTTGGCTTCTCTTGCGGGGTGAGCTCATGGTCGTAGACGCGATGGATGTCGCCGTTCTGCACGATGATGATCGTCGCGCCGCTCGGCCATGACCAGAAGTCGATGCCGTACTGCTCCTCGGCGTGCTGTTTGGTGACGGTCTCCACCGCCATGTACGGGTTGGCCTCGTCCTCGTACTGCTGCTGGTCCATCTCCACGAGGGGGAAGAGTTCCATGCACTCCGAGCAGTCGGGGTCGTAGACGAAGATGTACCACATTTTTCCCGGGTCACCGGCTGAGTCCGCGATCAAACCGCCCAGGTAATGCTCCTGACGGAGCAGCGCGGCTGCAGGGTGCCCGACCTGCAATCCGAGAGGCAATTCTGGATTCACATCGGGCTCAGTCGGTTCATCCGGCACATTGGCGTACTCCAGCGCCCCCAGGCCTACACCGGAGGCAAACAGGATCAGGACGAGGCCAACCAGCCCCTGTATGCCCTTCGCGCCGAACCCTCGCCAGGCCAAGAGCGCCAATGCCGTAATCACGAAGAGGGCATCGAAGATCAATGAGACACCCTTCGCGGCCATCCACTCGAGTGGCGTGCCTTCGAGAGCGTTGCCGAAGCAGCCGCAGGAGTTCCCCGTGGTGTAGTAGTACGCCGCGTACCCCGCGAAGAGTGAGAACATCACCACCACGCCCAACCAGGCCAGCCGGAGCCGGTGCCCGGCGAGGAGTGCGAGGACGACCAGCACCTCGAAGATGCCGACGAAACGCTCGTACTTGAGTTCGCTGTCACCGATGGCGATGAACTTCGCTTTGTTTGGATCGACGATCTTCGAGTACGCCGCGATGCCGATCACTGCGCAGATGACCAGTGCGGTGACCAGAGTCACGATGTTCCAGCCTGCGGGCGCGGGCTTGATGGTTTTGGTTTGCTCAGACTGCTGGGCCATGTGCGGCTCCTCGTATTCGATCGCTTACTGACCCATGCTCGCGAGGGCTTCTTCGCCGCCGTCACCGGTGATCAGCGTCGGTCCGTCGCTCTCGATAGCTTCGATGTAATTACCACTCTCGTCGGCGGTCAGGCCCGCGGCCCAGACGCGGTTGAGCGCGGTCGGGTTTTCGCGGGTGCCGCTGGCGAAGTAGAGCGGGGCGTAGACCGTCGCACCGGCGCGGTCGATGGTGCTGGTGATCGTGAAGGTCACGGTCTGGGCCTTGGGCCACTGGTCTTGAGACGGATCGGGTTCGACTGAGACGACCTTGACCTCAAGACCATCGACGGGGATCCAGCCGACCAGCGGCGGCTCGCGAACTTCACGAAAGACGGTGGTCGTGTAGGTTTGGGTCTCCCCCTTCTTCAGCACCCCCATGTTGAAGAATTTGTGCGAGATGTTCAGTTGCGACATCATTCGGATGAACGGCAACTCGCGCCGGGACACATCGGCTGAAACGATGCGAACCGCGGCGAGCGGGGTTTCCTTGGCATCGGTCACGACGAGGAACGCGCCGGGGAGGTTGGCACGCTGACCGAAGTCGTGGCGGACCGTCGCAGCGAGGACCCGAGGGCTGTCCGCGGGCACCTGGGACAGGATGTTGGGTTTCTCGCCGTGCACGCTCAGCAGACGGACGGGTCGCCCGAGAGAGGACCGGAGTTGAGCGGTGACCTGAGGACTGTTGACCCGAAGCGGAGCCGTGCCGGACTCAAGCGGGTATTGCATCTGCCCGTCCACCCCCACCTCGATGGGACGGTCATAGCCTTCGAAGTAGATGAGCGCGGTTTTGTGAACCTTACCGGTGTCTCCCCGCAGATCGACGGTCATGGTGAGGCCGATCGAGCCGCCTCCGGGGATGGTCATGGAGTCCGGGACCATGCGGGTGCAATTGCAGGCGACACGGAACCGGCTGATTCGAACCGGTCTTGGGGATCGATTCTGAAGCGTGAACCGGACCTGCGCGATTTCCAACGGGTCCATCCGGCCGAGGTTCTTTATCCGGGCATCGGGGACGATCGGCGGGGTCGAAGCAGTCGGCTGCCCCGCCTGCTCAGCGGTTGCCACTGGTGCCAGTGGCCCGGTGACCAGCATGCCGGCGGAAGTGGCGAGTATGGCCGCGGCCAGCAGTTTGAGCGTTCTTGATCGTCCGTGTCTCATATCTCTCCTCGATCTGTTCGTTCTGCGGGTGCCGGAACGGCGACCGGAGTATACGAGCCCACGACCGGGATCAGGAAACCGGGCTCGCGCTTTCGCCGTTGCAGGGCCAATACAGGTTCTATCGTCGTGATTCCCTGGTGTTGCGAAAGTTCTGGTTCGGCGGAGTCGATCCTATCGCAGCGACGGGCGTTTTCGGACGCTGCGCACGCGGATCGGGTACCCTCGGACCTGGTCTCGAACGCGTGCTCGATCTTTACCACGAACACTCCAATCGCCTCCGGCGTATCCCACGCAATGTCCATACATCAGCCCGAATCTGATCTCGCCACCCCAAACGCCTCCCTCCCAGCGTACCACTCGGTCGAGGGTGTGGACCGATCGCGGATGCCGCGTCACATCGCCGTCATCATGGACGGCAATGGAAGGTGGGCAAAGGCCCGATCGCTCCCCCGCTTTCATGGCCATCGCGAGGGGGCGCAGGCGGTTCGGCGTCTGATGACGGAGGCCACGAAACTCGGCATCGAGTACATCACGCTGTACTCCTTCTCCATCGAGAATTGGAACCGGCCCGCGGATGAGGTGGCTCAACTGATGGCCCTGTATGTCGAGTACATGGCTTCCGAGCGCCAGACGCTGGTGGAGAACAACATCCGGCTGATGCAGATCGGCCGGCGTGACAACCTGCCCCCCGAGACGATCGTCGAACTCGAGAAGACCATCGAAGCCACCCGCACCTGCACCGGTCCCACGATGGTGCTCGCGGTGAACTATTCATCGCGCGCCGAGATCACCGACGGCGTTCGCGCCATCGCCGAGCGTGTGGCGAGGGGCGAACTGGATCCCACGGAGATTACCGAGGACACCGTCTCGGACTCGCTCTACACCGCAGACCTTCCTGATCCCGATCTCCTGATCCGCACCAGCGGAGAGATGCGACTCTCGAATTACCTGCTCTGGCAGATCAGTTACGCCGAGCTCTATGTCACGGACACGCTCTGGCCCGACTTCAGCGAGCGGGACCTGCACGACGCCATCCGGTCTTACGCCGCCCGTGAGCGCCGTTTCGGACGCGTCCAGCCCCCCTCAACCGTTTGACCGGCTGAGCGAACCGCTCCGAGCGTGTACGCTGGTGGGGCATGTTTCGGCGATCTCACAACCAGACCGAGTCCCAGTCGCCACTCTCCCTTGGCGTCCCGGAGAAGGCCGCGTTCGCACAGGTGCTTGAGTCACTCGGCATGACTGTGATCCGCTGGAAGGATCAGACCGCGACCGTGCGTCGGGACGAAGGCAAGATCGATCTCGATGTTTCGTTGCTGGTCTCACAGCTGCCGGTCGGCGCGGATCTCACCGATCCGCGATCGCTGACCCTGCTCGTGGGCCCGATGCTCGGCATGCCGCTGCCTCAGAACCTGCTCGATAATCTTGACGAAGCGGGTGAGTGGCTGCGACCGCGTCTGATCAACCCCGCGGAACTATCCGGTCCGCGTCGGAATATGTGCCGACGCGACGCGTTCGCGGGCCTCCTCCGGGCGATCTCAATCGGCCCAGGCAGCACCGCCTCGCTAGTGCGCACGGAAGAACTTGATCGCTGGGGCATCGAGTTTGATCGAGCCTTCGCGATCGCCTGTGACAACCTCCGCCGATCCATCCTGCCCGACGATATCCACGAAGTGGATCAGTCCTTCGGCACACTGGCGATCATCCACGACTCCGAACCCGCCGCCGCGGCGTGCTTCATCTTCGACACACTGCTCCCCCATTGGCAGCCCGAGTCCGGCGCGGTCTTCGCCATCCCGACCGAGGACACCTGCCTCGTGCTCCCGGTGATGCACGGTATGGGTGCTGAGGCCCTGGCCGACTTCGTGCAGATGAGTTTCAACCTCTTCGGGCGAA
The DNA here is from genome assembly GCA_043101125.1 of Phycisphaerales bacterium JB050. Classification (GTDB taxonomy): domain Bacteria; phylum Planctomycetota; class Phycisphaerae; order Phycisphaerales; family UBA1924; genus JANSXG01. The sequence goes on from JBICHT010000087.1 coordinate 21,067, forward strand.
CAGAGGATGCGCTGTGCGACCAGTTGATCTGGGCCAAGGGCGAGGAACGGAACGGCATGCTCGACCCCAGGCCTCGCTATCACCACCTGCCGATCACCAAAGTGGAAGAACGAGGCGGCAAGCGGGTGCACCTCGAAGCCGTCGGCGCGATGGGAGAACTGCTTCGGGTCCTCGGCACGCTGGACGACTGACCTCACGCACCGACGCGCAGGCGTTCACCCAGGAAATCCGGCAGGCCCAGTTGCGCGATCTTGTCGCCGACGGTGTCGATGTCGTACGCCACACGCTTGATCTGGAAGGTATTTGAGCCGGTATCCAAAAGGCCCCAACTCGCGTCCGGATTGCGGTCGCGCGGCTGGCCGACCGAGCCGGGATTGAGGATCGTCTGGCGGTCCTCGGCCAGAGGCATCGCGATGCTGCCGGTCAGCGGCAGGACCTCGATCTGGTTCAGGATGTCGTGCGCTCCCTCGAGGGAGGTGAACATCGAGGGCACATGGGTATGCCCGACCGCGCCGAGGCGGGTCCGCAGGCCAAAGAACGAGCGCGAGGCCGACTCGGTGCAGTACAGGTATTCGTACTGGTGCGGGCCGAAACTGGCGTGGGCCAGAGAGACCTCATCGACCTTGGCCATGTCCGGGAGGGTGGCCAGCAGGTTCACATGGTCTTCGGGCAGAAGTTGACGCGTAATCTCGATGGAGACCTGTGCCCGCTCGTTGAACCGGCGGGCCATCGCCTCGTTGACGACGGCTTCATCGTGGTTGCCGAGGATGATCTTGTCGCAGACGGTGAAAGCGAGTTCCACGCAGCGGACGGGGTCAGGCCCGTAGCCGACGATGTCGCCCAGGCACACAATCTGGTCCACCGCCGCCGAGGCGATATCGCGGAGGACCGCGTCGAACGCTTCGAGGTTGGCGTGGATGTCGGAGATGAGTGCGATGCGTGGCATGGTCAGGGTCTTGAATGGACAATCAGTCGCTGGAATGGGGTGTATCGGCCAAGCGGCCCAATGCTCGATACCTGTCGGATGCGGGAACGCAGACTTTGTTCCGACAGAGATGCTCGTGGTTTCGTCTTCAGTCGCGGATGGATGGCATTTGCGGCGAAATCACCCAAAATCGCCTCAGAGTCCACAGTCGCTCTACGAAAAACCGACCAGCAGATTGCCGGTCGGTGTGCGGATTCTCAGAATATTGAGCCGGGCTCAGTCGTCCTGGTCGGTTTTGAGGACGATCATGTCCTCGTCGATATCGGACGAGACCTCGATGAGGCCCGCCAGCGGGTCGTCGGAGATCTTTTTCCGATTGTCGCCTCTGGATTTGGCCTTCTTGCCGCCCTTGAGCTTTTCGGATTCTCCGGTTTCGGCTTCGCGCTCGGCCTGCTTCTCCTCAGCCTTGGCCTTGCTGGCTTCCTTCTCGGCTTCTTTCTCGGCTTCCTCACGAGCCTTGGCCTTCGCGAGTTCACGCTTGACGGCCTCGACCTTCTGCTTCTCGGGAGTCAGCATCATGGAAATCTGGCGGCCTTGGGAGCGTGGCGGCATTTCGACCTTGGCGATGTCCGAGAGTTCCTCGATGATGCCTCGGAGGCGGTCCATGCCGATGTCCTGGTGGGCCATCTCGCGACCGCGGAATCGCTGGATGAAAATCACCTTGTCGCCGTCCATGAGGAAACGCCGGGCCTGCTCGACGCGGATCTGCACATCGTGCTCATCGATCTTCGCGGAGCGTCCGAGACGGACTTCCTTGATTTCCTGAGTCTTGCCGGATGATCCGCCCTTGCCCTTTTTGGACTGCTCGTACTGGTACTTGCCGTAGTCCATGATTTTGCAAAGGGGCGGGCGCGAGTCGGCCTGGATCTCCACGAGATCGAGTCCGGCCTCTTCGGCCATGCGGAGAGCATCGCGGGTGTCGATGACCCCGACCTGCTCGTTCTGTTCGTTGATCAGACGGATCGGTGAGATCCGGATCTCGTGGTTGACGCGCGTCTTGCGCACCGGGCCGGTAGCCCTGTAGAAACGCCTAGAGATGTCTGTGCTCCTTATGTGAACGGCCCCGGCTGGACACGCCGGGAAGACGGGAAACTCGGCTCAGCGATCCGCGCTGGGCCAGCAGTGAGTGATTGGGAATGAGGGTGGGCGAGCGATCATCATGAGATTCGGGCGGCTTGTGCCGCCGGATCGGTCTTCTCGCGAGGCGCAGCCCAACTCCGACAGCAATCTGCTGCAAAGAGTATCGGCAGGACTCGTGAGTGTGTGGACATCGATCGATCACTCCGTATGGCGAGTGTTCGCCACGGATGACAGGGTACCCCCGCCTGAGAGGGTGGGCAAGGGAGTTATCCGGAACAATCGCTCCAGAGGACAGGATCGGGCTTGTGTGAAACACCGGGCCAGCTATCCATATATAGTAGACACGCCCCCCTCCCCCTACCGATGGTATAGCCGAGATGATCTGCCCCTACTGCAGTTCCAACGACGACAAGGTCATCGATAGCCGCGCCAGCGAAGCCGGGCGTGTCATCCGTCGCCGGCGTCAATGCCTCGGGTGCGGCAAGCGGTTTACGACCTACGAACGAGTCGAGGAGACCACCCGGCTGATGGTCATCAAGCGGGACGGGTCGCGTGTGCCATTCAGTCGCGACAACATCCTGCGGGGCATCGCGGTGGCCTGCGGCAAACGACCGGTGGCTGAAGAGGAGAAACTGAAGATCGCCGAGGAGGTTGAGGATCTGGTGCACCGGACCTTCGACCGGGAGGTCGAGAGCCGCGAGATCGGCGAGATGGTGGCCGAGCGGCTCAAGGATGTGGATGAGATTGCCTATGTGCGTTTTGCCAGTGAGTACTACCAGTTCCGCAATGTGGGTGACATTCTCAAACAGCTTGAGGAGATGAACCAGCGGGTGCGCGATGTGCCGAACCAGCAGGCGCTGTTCGATGCTTCGGGCGAAGAGCAGAAGACTCCGAAGCCGACCGAACGAGGGGGAAAACCATGAATCGGACTACGGGATTGCGGACCGCAATGGGGGTGTGCCTGAGTTTCGTCGCGATGATCGGCGCGTGTTCCTCGGGCGGGAACACCCCCGAGCAGAGATCAGGACAGCCCGTGATCGAGCCCACTTCAACGGTGCGGGTAGACCCGGCCACAGCGTTGCGCCTTCGCGAGCTCGCGGATGCCAGCGTCGAGGCAGCGGTGCGGACCTTTGGGCCTGCGGAAGGCCTGCCCCTGGACGAATTGGGCGCGCGTCTGTTCCGGACTCGTGGTTGCATGGGATGCCACGGACCAGGTGCCCGGGAACAGTCCGGCCCGAGCCTGATCAACGCTTTCGGCACGATGCGCCGCGTTGAGGGGATGCGCCCCCTTCTGATGGATCTGGACTACATCAATGTCGCGTTGATGCGACCGGACTCCCTGATCGCCGAGGGATACGAGCCGGGCATCATGCCGAGCTACGAAAAATCGCTGTACCCGCGTGAAGTGCTCGCTCTGGCGGTGTACCTGCAGGGCATGTCTGATCGCCCACAATTGCCCTCGAACGATCTGGAGCCGGATCCCGATCAGACTCCGGTAGCCGTCGATGACACTCCACCCGCGACACCGGTGAATCGGGTGGAAGCCCCGCTGATTCCCGACTCGCCTCCGGTGGATGTGCCTGAGGAGCCAGAGACGCGAGACGACAGCCGACCGGACTGGTGGTTCGACGGTGTCCGGCGTGGTGAGGGGCGGGTGTGGGTTTGCGTGGACGCGCTCGGGGACAGTTTCGCGACTGCGCGCAGCGCGGTGATCGAGCGAGGGCAGGCCATGCTTTCTGAGCAGATGGGGCTCGGCCCCGGCGATGAGCTTCAGGATGTGCGGGTGAAGTACATCCAGATCATTCCGCTCCCGAACCGGGGCGTGGAACAGCGTTACGCCGGGTATGTGCTGATCTCGGCGATCGCGAACTGATTTGAAGGGACACGAGGCGCGAGGACTTGGTCTCAGACGCTCACTTCGCGCTTTTTGCGACGCTTCTCCGCGGCGGCTTCCATCGATTCACGCAGGTCGTCGGGCATGTAGAGGATTGCCCCGCTGGTCGGGCACTGCACGAGTTCCGATCTGGAGAGCAAGCGGTTGACCAATTCGACGGGGAGCATGGTGTTGGACACCTCGCAGGTGTACTCCATGTTCCGGCGATCCACCTCCACCACGGCCGACATGACATCTTCGATGTCGTTGCGTTCCAGGCGATCGGCGTAGATGGCCATCGCGGAGGCTGGCACCTCGGCGGCGACTTCTGCGCGCTCTTTCTCGAGTGCTTCGAGTTGGTCCTTGATCTCGGCTTCGCGGGTATCTCGATCAGTCTTGGCGACCGCGCGGACCTTCTCGATGGATGCCTTTTCCTCCTCAAGAGCCTTGAGCTGCTCGCGGAGGGTATCGAGTGTGGTGAGCGAGCCTATGGCCCGGTCTTCGATGAGCGACTTATCGGCCTTGAGGGTATTGATCTCAACCAGCAGCGCGGAGTGTTCCTTGCTGGTCTTGGCGTTGTTCATCCGCTCGCGAAGCATGGCGACGCGTTCATCGATGCCCTTGGTCTCGGATTCATCGTTGTGGGCGGTCGCTTCAAGCTGGCGGATCTGGGCCTTGAGAGACCCCGCTTTTTCGTCGATTTCGGCGAGTTTGCGGTCCTGTGCTTTGAGGTAGATCTCGGCGGAACGCAGCCGGGAGCGGAGTCCGTGGAGCCGTTGATCCACGCGGTAAAGTTTCAGAAGCACAGTCGTTACGCCCATACAGGTCTCCTCAAGCAGCCTCGACAACCTAAGTATAGCACCGACTTTGGCTTGTGGGGCGTTGCGGAGCGGCTTATCAGGAAGGTTCAGGTTCCGGTCACCGCCAGGAAGACCCAGAACGCGACCGGAGCCACCAGCAACGGCGAATCGAAGACATCCATGATCCCGCCAAAACCGGGCAGCAGCCGCGAATAATCTTTCACCCCCGCATCCCGTTTGAAGACCGAGGCGATCAGATCGCCGGCCTGTCCGACGAGACCAAGCCCTGCGCCGATGAGTGCGGCCTGCCACAGTTCAATCCCCAGCAGCGGACGCGATGACGCGTCCACGCCGACGATCTCTTGCCCGATGAGCAACGCTCCGACCGCTACGAGCGTCGAGAGAACCATCCCGCCGAAGAGGCCTTCCCATGTCTTGCCGGGGCTGAGCCAGGGGATGAGTTTGTGCTTGCCGATGGCCGAGCCTGTGAAGAAGGCTCCGATGTCATAACTTTTGGTGATCAGCAGGGTCGCCAAGAGCTCCCATGCCCCGAAGTCTCGCCGGATGAGGAAGAGGAATCCCGTCATCAGGCCGAGGTACACGAAGCAGATCAGCGCCACACCGGTCGCGAGCACCACGCCCTGGGTGGACTTGTGGCGTGTGTAGAACAGCAATGAGAGGAACATCGCCAGCCCCGCCGCGGTCGCCACGATCGCGACGCTGGTCTGGGGCGAATAGGACGACGGAATCAGTGTGCACGAGGCAAGGCCCAGCAGGGCGCACAGCGAGAGCAGGCGTCTGGAAGCCTGAGCCTGCAATGCTCTCATGATGGGTGCGATCTCCTGCACCGCGCCGAGTGCTGCCAGGGCGAGGATGGGGAGGATGAGCACCCCCGCGAACCCTGTCGTCTCCTCGAGCACGACATCGAGCCAAACCGCCCCAATGAGAAGGGCGATGAGGACGGGTCCGAACATGAGGCGGTGTTTCAGCACGCGATACAGGGTACCGGCAACACCAGCAAGGGTGTGAGACGAAAAACCTCGCAGGCGCGGAGTTCTGAGGCGAGGGAGGTCGTGCGAGCGATGCCTTTGTGGCGACGGATCGCGAATAGATGAATGCATAAACGCACCGCAAGCCCAGTCGGCTGCGGTGCGTCAAGGATCAGGTTTGCCTGGTTTCTCACACGGATCGGCGGCGTCGGCTCGCACAGATCCCCGCTGCGAGACAGATGATTCCGGTGGCACCTGGCGAGGGAATGGTGGTGGCAGAGATGTACACCTGAATGTCGTCGTAATCCCAGTCGCTTCCGGAACCGACGATGTCTTCGATGCCGAACCGGGTCGTGCGAGCGGAATCTCCGATGGGATCCACATCTTCCAGAGCGAACTGGATCAGGTCAGCGGAAGACTCGGTCTGCAGGGCGTAGCGGGTGTTCCCGTCGGCTTTATCGCCGCGGTACACCAGATACGAGAAGTGAAGCGTGGAGCCCGGGTCGAAATCGCCCAGCGTCACGGTGTGGCCGGAGCTTGTTCCATGATTGTCAAAAACGAAACTTCCCAGACCGTATCCATCGGAGTCATCGGCTCGATGCATGATGCCGCCAAGTTCGTAACCGCTGAAGTACAGCGAACCGGTCCAGCCAGCCGTTTGCGACACGAAACTGATATCGATGCTCGAGGCCTGATCGACCTGATAGGTAGTCCCGGTGATGACAGACGCGGACGCTGCGGACGCGATCCAACCGGCGCATACGCCTGCGAACGCCATGGTGTGTTTGCGGTTCATCTTCTGCGATCCTCCCTCAAAAACCCGGCTCGGCGAAATGCTCTGCCGCCCACTGAACCCACACGGACGCTCGGCTTCGGCCGGCGAGTCGTGCTGAAGAACGGTCGAATTCAGGCCGGCCCGGTTCAAGACCGTGGGCTCCAAAACGGCGATCCGCGTTCCGGTTATTCCGGGTCTGCAAGGGGTAGAAAAGCGTCGGACCCCACACGGCGGGGTCCGATACACTGCCCGGCCCGGAAGAAACCAGATTCATTGCCCCCGATCAGACCCCAGAGGAGCCGAGAGCCGATGTCGAGCAGCCCCACGATCAACCCGCTTCGGGCCACGAACGAGGAGTTTCTGCAGATCGAGGGGGATATCCGGCTCGGTGGCGGTTTGAAGGCGATCGAGCGTCAGCACGCGAAGGGTCGTCTGACGGCCCGAGAGCGGATCGACCTGCTGGTGGACGATCCGGCGGCGTTTACGGAACTCGGGCTGTGGGCGGCGTACGGGATGTACGCCGAGTACGGCGGCGCCCCGGGTGCCGGCGTGGTCACCGGGGTGGGGACCGTTGAGGGTCGGACCTGCATGATCATCGCCAACGACGCGACGGTGAAAGCCGGGGCGTTCTTCCCGATGACCTGCAAGAAGATCATCCGGGCGCAGAACATGGCGCACATGGCGCGGATGCCGCTGGTGTACCTGGTGGACTCCGCGGGGGTGTTTCTGCCGCTGCAAGAGGATGTGTTTCCGGACACGGACGACTTCGGGCGGATCTTCCGGAACAACGCGGTGATCAGCGCGGAGGGGATCCCGCAGATCGCGGCGATCATGGGCTTCTGTGTCGCGGGCGGCGGGTACCTGCCGGTGCTGTGCGACACGCTCTTGATGACCGAGGGATCTGGGCTGTACCTGGCGGGGCCGGCGCTCGTGAAGGCGGCGATCGGGCAGGAGGTCAGCGATGAGGACCTCGGCGGGGCCTCGATGCACGCCGCGATCAGCGGGACGATCGACTTCAAGGAGAAGGACGATGAGTCGTGCATCAAGCGGGTGCGGTCGCTGGTGAAGAAGCACAACGGGATGGCAAGGGTGGTCGCGAGCGAGGGCGGTGCGGAACCTGCCCGCGAGGCGGAAGAGATCTATTCGGTGTTCCATGGGGGTGGCCAATACGATGTGCGCGAGGTGCTCGAGTGCGTGGTCGATGCCGAGAGTTTCGACGAGTACAAGGGCGAGTACGGTGCTTCGATCGTGTGCGGGTACGCGTCGATCGATGGTCGCTCCGTCGGCATCGTGGCCAACCAGAAGATGGTGACCAAACGAGTGATGGGCGGGCAGGCGCACGGCGGCAAGGGTGGCCCAACACACTCGGTGAATATGCCCGGCGTGATCTATGACGAGTCGGCCGACAAGGCGGCGCGGTTCATCATGGACTGCAACCAGCGGAAGATCCCGATCGTGTTCATGCACGACACGACCGGCTTCATGGTCGGACGCGACTCGGAACAGCAGGGCATCATCCGCTCGGGGGCGAAGATGGTGAACGCGATGAGCAACTGCGTCGTGCCGAAGATCGTGGTGATCCTCAACGCCAGTTACGGCGCGGGGAACTACGCGATGTGCGGGCGTGCGTTTGATCCGTTCGTCTCGCTGGCGTGGCCGGGGAGCAAGTGCGCGGTGATGGGCGCGGCGCAGGCGACGGGGGTGCTGGCGATGATCGAGGAGCGCAGCCGCCAGCGCAAGGGCGAAACGATCGATGAGGACACGAAGCAGGCGATCCTGAAGGGTGTGGCCGACAGCTACAACGAGCAGCAGGACATCCGCCACGGGGCGGCTCGCGGCTGGCTGGACCGCATCATCGAGCCGCACAAGACGCGTGAGGAGTTGATCGCGGCTCTGGATATGACGCAGAACTGGGATTACAGCCGCGAGTTCAAGACCGGCGTGCTGCAGGTCTGAGGCCTAGGATGAGTCCGCAAGACCGGTGGCTTTTTGGAGGAGGGAAGAGATATGAATCGCGCTTCGGGTATCGGATTGTTGCTGGCGGGATCGGCGTGCATGCCGGGCTGCATCGTGTGGGACATTAAAGACGAATTGGTCGGGGCGAATGAGCAGCTTCTGGCTATTGACGGATCTTTCCAACTGGTGGAAGAAACGAACCAGAAATTGACCGCACTCGAACAGCGTCTGGTGGTTCTGGACTCGATCAACGACAATCTCACGAGCATCGACGCCAAACTCGCGGCGACCGATGAGAAACTCGGCCCGGTCGGGGAGCGTCTGGCGACGATCGATGCGGAACTCGAAAAAGTTGGTGTTCACCTCGCCTCTTTGCGAAAAACGATCAACAACATCGACTCGACGATCCCGTTCCTGAGCATTTCTGGCGACTCAGACGAGGACAAGGAGACGCTGGAGGAGGGCACGCCTGCCGAGCCCCCGCAGGAATCGGATCCGGCGACGCAGCCCAAGTAAGCATCACTTCTCGATGCGAAGGCCGAGGAACTCGGCGATGCGCTCGTTGACATGCTCGGCGTTGGTCCATTGCACGAAATGATCCGCGCCCGCGATGGTGACATCGGCATCACGCAACGGGTCGGGGGCGGCGGTGTCGTTTTCGCCTCGGATCTGGAGGATGGGAATCTCGCGTTCGATGGCTTGGGCCTCATCGGTGGTGAAGTTCCATGTTCGCAGGGCGTTTCTGCCCCACTTCAGCATGGCGGGGTCGATGGTGCGGGCCATCTCGGTGAGCCAGCGGGACTGTTGCTGATCAAGCCGGTTGGCCCTGGCGATGCGTGATGCTCGCCAGCGGGCCAGCGGGCGCACGAGGGAGCCTGGGAATGGGCCGGAATTGCTGCAACTGCGGAGGAAGGGCTTCGTGATCGCTTCCTGTGAGCGGCAGGAACTGATGAGCACGATGCCGGTGGGCAGCGTGATGGCCTGCTCATCGGAAGCGCGGCGCATGAGCAGGTAGCGGGCGATTTCCATGGCGAGCGAGCCGCCGAAGGCGAACCCAACGAGTGCGAAGGGCTGATCGAGTTGACCCTCGCGCCGGAGATGCTCGGTGAAGCGGGCGGCGTAAAGGCGGAGCGCTTCGCTCCCGTCGGTCGGGTCGATCCAGGCCGGGACGATGGAATGCTCGAAGGCCTTGAGTTGGGGGAGGAAAAGGTGGAAGTCCGCGCCGAGATCGGGGAGGAGGATGAGGCGAGGGTGTGGCGCTGATGCGGACATAGACGGATCGTACCCAATGGATCGCCGGGTGAAGCAGGTCCTGCACTGGCCCTGACAGATCCCCTCATTGGCGGCTACGATTCTCCCTGTATGACGACCTCCTCACCCATCCGCATCACCGATGTTTCGCCACGCGACGGGCTCCAGAACGAGAGCCGGACGATCCCGACGGCCGACAAGGCCCGTCTCGTCCACCTGCTTTGCCGATGCGGCCTGGACGAGGTTGAAGTTTCGAGTTTCGTCAGCCCGAAGTGGGTGCCCCAACTCGGGGACGCGGCGGAGGTGTTCGCGGCGGTCGCCGAGGAGAAGCCGGAAGACTTAGTGTTCTCGGCGCTCGTGCCGAATCTCAAGGGCCTGGAGCAGGCGATCGCGGTGAACGAGACCGCGGGGCGGCGCGTGATCGACAAGGTGAGCGTGTTCACGGCGGCGTCGGAGACCTTCTCAAAGAAGAATACGAACGCCAGCATCGATGAGACCATCGAGCGGTTCCGCGAACTGGTCGGCAAGGCCCGCGAAGAGGAATTCGACCTGCGGGGGTACATCTCCTGCATCGTGGAATGCCCGTTCGAGGGCGCGATCAAGCCCGCGGCGGTGGCGGAAGTCACTCAGAAGCTGCTGGACCTGGGCATCCGCGAGATTGATCTGGGCGACACGATCGGCAAGGGGACCCCCGAGACGATCCGGGCGGTGCTGGAGGCGGTGCAGCCGAAGATCGAAGCGGTTGATGGGGCGTGGCTCACGCTGCATCTGCACGACACCTTCGGCACGGCGACCGACTGCGTGCTCGCGGCACTCGACATGGGCGTGACGAGTTTCGATGCCTCTGCGGGCGGTCTGGGCGGGTGTCCCTTCGCGACGACCGAAGCGAACGGTCGTGCGCCGGGGAACATCTCGACGGAACTGCTGGTGCGCACGATCACCAACGCGGGGTACACAACCAATGTACGGATCGACGAGTTGCGCGAGGCGTCCGCGTTCGCATCGAGTCTTCTTGAGGGGAGCCGGGCGTGATCGACCTCATCGTGCGAGCGTCCGGGACGGACGGCGTGAAACACGGCTTTGCCGAGGTCGTGCTCAACCGTCCGGAGAAACGCAACGCGCTGACTCCGGAGATGCTCAATGAATTCATCGATCGGATCGGCGAAGCCGGGGCCGACAATCGCGCCGGGGCGGTGCTGGTCCGGGGCGAGGGCAAGTCGTTCTGCGCGGGGTTCGATCTGACGCTGTGCAAAGAGAATTCGGATGCCCTCGCGGCCATGCTGACCGGCCTGTCGGAGGCGGTTCGCACGATGCGCCGGCTGGGCAAGCCCGTGGTCGTCGCGGCCCACGGGCACGCGGTGGCCGGCGGGTGCGCGTTGCTCGGCGGGGCGGACCTGGTGATCGCGGATCGCGCGCTGAAGCTCGGCTACCCGGTGGTCAAAATGGGCATCTCACCGGCGGTGTCGGCCCCGTTTGTGCGTCAGGCGCTGGCCAGCACACAAACTCGGGGCCTGCTTCTGGAGCCGGAATTGATCGACGGTGACCGGGCCAGGGAGATGGGGCTGGTGCAGATGCTCGTCGACCTGCCCGAGGATGTCACGCCGCGTGGGCAGATCGAGGCGCAGAAGTTCGCAAGCAAACCACCGATGGCGATGAGCGCGACGCGAAAATGGCTGACGGAGATCGAGGGATTGGATCGCGACAGCATGATCAATCGGGCGCTCGGTGCCTCGCTGGAACTCGTCGGCTCGCCCGAAGAGCGTGAGCGGCTCGCGGCGATCTGGGGCGCGTAACTTGGAAGACAAAGAGAATCAGAACACCATGACCAACACCACCGACACCGATATCGCCCCCCTGACGATCGACGGCGCGATCGCCACGCTGAAACTCAATCGCCCGGAGAAGCGCAACGCACTCTCGCTCGACTTGCTCGGCGCGCTGCGCGAGAGAGTGGCTCAGCTCGCGGCGATGCCTGATGACGATCGCCCTTCGGTGCTGGTGCTGACCGGCGAGGGCAAATCATTCTGCGCGGGGATGGACCTGAAGGCAGTGCTGAAAGAACCCGGCGCACCGTTGCGCCTGCTCCAGTCCATCGCGGAACTGACCATCGCCATCCGGGAACTGCCGATGGTGGTGCTCGGGCGGGTCAACGGAGCGGCAATCGGCGGCGGTTGCGGCCTGGTCGCGGTCTGCGATCTGGCCATCACCACTCCCGATGCGAAACTGGGGTATCCCGAGGTGGATCTGGGGGTGTGCCCGGCGGTCGTCGCGCCGTGGCTGGTCGCGGCGGTTGGCGGGAGTACGGCCCGGCGGATCCTGCTCTCCGGCGGGACCATGTCCGGACTGCAGGCCTTCCAATTCGGCCTGGTCACGGAGATCGTCCCGGCAGCGGAATTGGATGATCGGGTGCGAGCCGTTGCCGAGGGTTTGGCAAAGGCCGGGCCTCACGCGCTCTCGCAGACCAAGAAACTGCTCAACGAGATCGATCAGGGCGGTGAGAACGAGCGCCTGTATGCACTGGTTCGCAAGGGTGCGCACCTTTCAGCAGAGGTGATCGGTGGCGAGGAAGCCCAACGCCGCCTCAGCGCGATTTACGGATGATCCGCCATCGACGAACCATCACGACTCCGCTGGTCAGAGCTTGGTAAAACGGTTCAGCAATCACGATGTTTGCGGGCACTAGGTTGCGAGCCGAAACGAGCCTTACGCTCTGCGAGATCGCGTTTGCTCTGCTATACTCGGTGGTCTGGCGATCGCCGCGTACTTCTCGTTTTGTCGGCTAATCTCCCGATTGCGGCGGTCGGCTTCCATCAATATGACCCGGCTATCGCATACCGACGGCGGTGGCTGACAGGAGAACCAATGGGCGCTGAACTGCTGCCGTACGAAGTCGATCCCTCAGGTGTTGTCACCATGAAGCTGACACACGACGAATCCACCGTCGTCGTGCTGAGCCGCGCGTTGCTGGAGTCCATCGACGCGACCCTCGACGATGTGTCGGAGAAAGTCCCCGATCCTGCTGGCTTCGTGCTGGCTTCGGGAAGTGCCCGGGTGTTCGTGGCCGGAGCGGATCTCAAGGAGATCTCCGGCCTGGATGACGATCAACTCAAGGATTATCTGGCTTACGGCTCGAAAGTCTACAGCCGCATTTCTTCACTGCCCTGCACCAGCGTCGCCGCGATCAACGGGGCGTGCCTCGGTGGCGGGTTGGAGATCGCGATGCACTGCGACACGCTGATCGGTGCGAAGAAGGACAAGCCCTTCCCGATCGGCCTTCCCGAGGCAGGTCTGGGAATCTGTCCAGGCTGGGGCGGCACAAACATGCTCCCCGCGCGGATGGATTCCGAAAAGGCGACGCTTCTGACAGCCAAGGGCCAGCCGATGATGAGTGTCGAAGCCCATGAGGATGGCCTGCTGAGCGAACTCGTCGATCCCGAGACACTGCTCGATCGGGCACGGGAACTGGCCAAGACTCCGAAAGTCGTTCCGATGTCGAACAGCGCGGTCACCCCCCGTTGCATCTCCAATGAGGATGTGAAGCCCCATGTGCGCGCCACGCTGAACTTCATCGGGAACGATCTCCCCGACACGGAAGCCGCCCGGGCGGTTGTGGCGTGCATGGAGAAAGGCCTGAGTTCCGGGTGGGACGCAGCCCTTGAGAAGGAACGCGAAGAATTGACCCGCCTCCGTCACACCGAACCCGCGAAGAAGGCCATCCAAGCCTTCTTCGAGAAGTCAACGAAACCCAAGCCGGTCCCTGCTCCAACCGGGAACTGACCCGACAGCACGGCTCATCAACCGGACAAACCCGCTTCGTCCGGCACAAATACATCAACCATCCCTCGGTCGGCGATGCACCCCAACCGAGTTTGCCTCAGGAGAATGCCATGAGCGGAAACAACTCGTCGATCAAGGCCGATCTGAAAAACATGAAGGGCATCTCGAAGAAAGATGCCCAGATGCTCGCGGACGCCGAAGTGCTCCTCGGTCCGGATCCGGACGAGATGGGCCATGTCCAGAACATGTTCTGGGGCAACTACCGTGAGGACTTGATGCACCCTTACCCGCAGCAGGATGCCGAGGAATCGGCCCGCTGCGATCAGCTCATCGCTGAACTCGACGAGTACCTGCGGACCGAGCATCCGTCGATCCAGATCGACCAGGAGCAGGAGATCCCGCGCTGGGTGATCGACCGCTTGTTCACCATGGGCGTGATGGGCATGACCATCCCCAAGGAGTACGGCGGACTGGGACTGGGCATCACCTCGTATGTCCGTGTGCTCGAGAAGATCGGCGAATACTGCGGCTCGACCGCGGTGCTGGTCTCGGCGCACCAGTCGATCGGCTGCAAAGCGGTCATGCTCTTCGGCAACGACGAGCAGAAAAAGATCTGGCTGCCCCACCTGGCCAGCGACTGGGTCAGCGCGTTCTGCCTGTCGGAACCGGATGTCGGTTGCGACGCCGGTGGCCAGGTCACCCGCTGCGAACTCACCGAAGACGGCGAGCACTACATCCTCAACGGCGAGAAGAAGTGGGCAACCTCGGGCGCGATCTCGGGCCTGTTCACGGTCATGGCCAAGCAGAAGCTGCCCAACGGCAAGGAGCGCGTTACCGCACTCGTGTGCACGCCGGACATGGAAGGCATCGACATCTTCTCCAAGAACCGCAGCAAGTGCGGGATCCGAGGCACCTGGCAGGCCCGGATCAAGTTCACCAATGTGAAGGTCCCCAAGTTCAACCTGCTTCACGAAGAAGGCAAGGGCTTGAATGTCGCGCTGACCTGCCTCAACTACGGGCGATGCACCCTCTCGGCCGGCATGCTCGGCTCGGCGACGCGCTGCATGAACCAGTCGATCAAGTGGGCGCAGACGCGCTACCAGTTCCAGCGCCCGCTCGGTGACTTCGACCTCGTCCGCCAGAAGATCGCCCGCATGAGCGCCCTCACCTACGCGATGGACGCCATGCTATACATGACCACCGGCTTCCTCGATCGCGGAGACAAGGACATCCGCATCGAGACCGCGGTCTGCAAGACCTTCTGCTCGGAGATGGGCTGGCGGGCCGTGAACGATGCCCTCCAGATCATGGGTGGCGAAGGCTACATGTCGGAAAACGAAGTCGAACGAGCATTCCGCGACTCCCGCATCAACCTGATCGTCGAGGGCGCGAACGAGGTCATGCAGTCGTTCATCTTCGGCTACGGGGGCAAGGCGCTCGCGGAGCAGATGGTCGGCATCAAGGACGCCCTGATGTGGGACAGCGAACAGGGCATGGGAAAGAACCTGTCGCGCATCCTCAAAAACAGCACCAACATGAAGCTCATGTCCAAGGCGGTCCCGCTGGGCATCGAACTGTTCCTGGGCTTCAAGAAGAGCGCTCCGCGGGTCAGCAAGCTGCATCCGTCGCTTTCCAAGCAGGCAAACACGCTGAGCAAGCTGATCCAGCAGCACAGCCACATGTTCAAGGTCGCCTCGAAGATGCACGAGGAGAAGATCCTCGAGCGTCAGGTGGTCCAGGCCCGCGTCGCGGACGCCGCGATGTGGATCCACGGCATCGCCTGCACGCTGAGCAAGCTCGACATGCAGATCCGTCGCGGCGACGACGGCCTCGAATTCGAGCGAGACAAGGCGGCGGCGCTGCACTTCGTCGATATGGCCGAACTCGAGTGCCACAAGGCCTGGCGCGAAATCAAGAGCAACTCCGACGACACGATGCGGATCGCGGCGACGGCGGCCATTGCGCTCAACAACGAAATGCCCAACAACCTGTTCGTCATCCCGGAATCCTCTCCCGTCGCCAAGGGAACGGGGCGGACTCCGAACCAGTCGGCGATCAAGCAGTTCCCCGGCGATCAGCACGGCGGAAAGCCCGAAGACCTCGACGGGCATGGCACGACCGCACGGAAAGGGGCCACTTCCGGCGCCGGATCGACCCCAGTGGCCGGCCCGGACGCCGGATCCTGAGTCCGCTCAGATCCGCCCCCAACCCAATTCGGCACGCTCGGGGCATGGCACAGACACCTCTTCCGAGCCAGCCGGTACATTGAACCGGGCAAAGGCCATCAGCCTCAGCCCCAACACCGATCAACCCCCGCGGCCTCTCGCCGCGACCGACAGGAAAGACCAGACGATGCCGAAACGGATCGCCTACCAGACCGAGATCGAATACATCCAGATCCTCGACGAGCACGGCAACTTCGACGCCGAACTCGGTGCGGACACGCTCAGCGATGATGATGTGCTGTTCCTGTACGAGCAGATGTCGATCGTTCGCCATTACGACGAAATTGCGTTCAAACTCCAACGCTCCGGACGCATGGGCACCTACCCGCAGAACAAGGGGCAGGAAGCCTCGGCTGCCGGGTCGGGCTTTGCGATCCGCAAGCACGCGCCGGGCTCGTGGCTGGTCCCCTGCTACCGCGAGAACACCGCCCTGTTCCTCAACGGCCTTCCCATGGAGAAGATCCTTCTGCACTGGATGGGCGACGAGCGCGGCAACCAGATCCCCGAGGGCGTGAACATCATGCCCATCTCCATCCCGATTGGCACCCACCCGCTGCATGCGGTCGGTCTCGCTTGGTCGATGAAGTACCGCGAGACGGAGAACGGCCAGAAGAACGACCGGGTCGCGATCAGTTACTTCGGCGACGGCGCGACCTCCGAAGGCGACATCCATGAGGCGATGAACTTCTCAACCGCCCTCAAGGTACCGGCGTTGTTCTTCTGCCAGAACAACCGCTGGGCGATCTCGGTGCCGATCTCGAAGCAGATGGGCTCGGAGACCGTCGTGCAGAAGGCCTGTGCCTATGGCATGCGAGCCATCCAGGTGGACGGCAACGACATCTTCGCCGTCTACAAGGCGACACGCGATGCCGTCCAGCACGCCATCGAGCACAACCAACCGACCTTCATCGAGGCCATCACTTACCGCCTCGGCGACCACACCACCGCCGACGACGCCCGTCGCTACCGCGATCCGGCCGAAGTCGAAGCATGGGTGGCCCGGGATCCGCTCATCCGAGTCCGCAAGTTCCTCGAGAACAAGGGGCTGTGGAACGATGACAAGCAGGCCGAGATGGAAGCGCGTGCGAAGAGCCTGGTGAGCGAAGTCGTCAAGAAGGCTGAGAACATCGAGAAGCCCAGCACCAACGACATCTTCGATTACACCTACGCCGAACTGCCCGAGCAGCTCCGCAAGCAGCGCGACACGCTCCGCACGACCACGCTGGGCCAGAACCCGCAGCAGGAAACGCTCGGCGGCTCCCCCGTCGCTTCCCACGCCTGAGCCGTCACCCGATCACCGAGGAGGGCGAAACCATGCTCGTGAAAATCATTGACCTGAAGGACAAGATCCACTGGGTCAACCCGCTCTACATCAAGAGCGTGCGTACCAACCGCAAGGGGTACACGGAGATCCATGGCAGCCTGAGTTCGATGACCAGCATGCTCAAGACCCGCGAGTCGGCCGATTCGGTCGCCGATCGGATCAGCGTGGCGATGCCCGACTCCCCGGCGTGGCAGGCCGCCACCGCCATGGCGAACATGACCGAAGAACAGCAGCGAGCCGCCGCCGCGGCAGCCGCCGGCTGAGACAACCAGACTTCGATACCACTCAACCGCCCGCGATGACCAGCGGGCTTAGCAGAGAGAATTGCTTCGATGGCCAACCTTACCCTTGTGCAAGCAATCAACCTGGCACTGACCCAGGAGATGGAAGCCGACGACCGCGTCATCATCCTCGGCGAGGATGTCGGGCTCAACGGCGGCGTGTTCCGCGTCACCGAAGGCCTGCAGCAACGCTTCGGCGAGCATCGCGTCGTTGATACGCCCCTGGCCGAGTCGGGCATCATCGGCACCGCGATCGGCTTGGCCGTCGGCGGGCTGCGTCCGGTCCCCGAGATCCAGTTCGAGGGCTTCCTCGGCCCGGCCTACGACCAGATCACCAACCACGCCGCCCGCTACCGCACCCGCTCACGCGGCGCGGTGACCATCCCGCTGACCATCCGCGTGCCCGTCGGCGGCGGCATCCACGCCCCCGAGCTGCACTCGGACTCGCCTGAAGCCATCTACGCCCACACGCCCGGCCTCAAGGTCGTCATGCCCTCCACGCCGTACGACGCCAAGGGCCTGCTCATCAGCGCGATCCGCGACCCCGACCCGGTCATCTACTTCGAGCCGAAGCGCATCTACCGCGCGTTCCGCGAAGAAGTCCCCGAGGACGAATACACCGTCGAGATCGGCAAGGCCAAGATTGTTGAGGAAGGCACCGACCTCACCGTCGTCACCTGGGGCGCGACCACGCTCCAGTGCATCGAGGCGATGGACAGTCTGCCCGAAGACCTGTCGGTCGAACTGATCGACCTGCGGACGATCTACCCCTACGACCTCGACACGGTCGCCGCGTCGGTCCAGAAGACCGGTCGCTGCGTGATCGCCTGCGAGGCCCCGCGCACCGCGAGCATGGCGGCGGAAATCGCCACCGCCATTCAGGAAGAATGCTTCCTGCACCTCAAGGCACCCGTCCAGCGCGTCTGCGGCTTCGACACCGTCATGCCGTACTACAAGCTGGAACTGGACTACCTGCCCGACGCGAAGCGGATCAGCAAGGGGATTTTGGAGACGGCGAACTACTGATGCCGGACGAGCACGATCAGAACGAGGCCTCATTGCGTCTGCTGATCGCCGCCCGCGCCTTTCTCGAATTCGCGACCACCTCACCAACCGACGAGCCGGATCGATTTTGAAGTTGATCCGGCTTCTTGATGCGCTGAACGCGGCGGTGATCGAGATACGAACGCTCATCCCAGCAGACGACGTCGACGACGACTCCGATGAGCCAACCGAACCAAGCCCTGACCGCTGGCCCGAGTTGCACGCCTGTTACCCGAGTGCTCTGCAGTTTGAGGATGACCCGTCTGACGAGAATCGCCAACCTCTTTTCGCGTCGGCTTAGGATGATCTACGAGGGATTTGCGGAGAGATCCGTGAAGGACTGTCGATCGCGAACCACTTTGACGAGCAAACTGCCGCGGAGCACCTCACGTGGACCTGCGAAGCACACTGGATCTGGCATGCACACGGCCTGAGGTATTTTCTCGCGAAACGACTTTTTAAGCAGCCGTGAGCCCTCACCGCTGCATCGTGATGCTCAGCGAACCGCCGAGCAGGCGGTCGAGGCTCCACGGGCGCCCGCCCAGTTTGTTCGCTCGGGCGATGGCCTCGTCGGGTTCCAGACCCAGTTCCTCGATCAGGTAAGCCATCCAAATCAGCCTGGCGCGACCGCCCGAGGAGCAGTGGACCAGCACATCGCCCTTGGCTTCCGCTTCGCGGTACGCCGCGACGAACCGGCGGACCTGCTCGGGGGTGTAGTCGTCCTCGCCGCCCATCGGGATGTGCACCATGTGCAGCCCGAGGTCGTCGGCAAGATCGACTTCATCAAAGCTCAGTTGCTGCATCTCGCGCTCGGTCCGCAGGTTGATGACGGTCTTCACGCCCTCCGCCGCGAGCCATTTGATCGTGCCCTCGGTCGGCTGACCGGAGATCAGCAGTTTGCCCTCGCGATGGACACGGGTCTTCGGTTCGACGCGCGGACCAACCTCAACGACCGAACCATCGATCGAGGAGTACTCGGTCCACGAGCCCTCGTACAGACGCACCTTCGACCAGCCGAGTTCGCACGACAGCGTGAGCAACATCAGCGTGGCTTCGCGTCCGGTGCCGCAATAGACAACAATGTCATCGCGGTCTGACACGCCGAGATCGCTCAAGATGGTCTCGATCTCGTCGATCGGCTTCAGGCGGTGCTTGTTGAGCGGCTCGGTGAGCAGCGTCCAATCGAGGCTGTGCGCGCCGGGGATGTGCCCGTTGCGAATCCAGATGGGGAGATCGCCGAGGTACTGGCTCTGCGGACGGGCATCAAGGAAGACAAGGTCGTTGAAACCGATGGTGTCCGCGAAGTCGGCGTAGGCGATCTTCGCCAGCGTCGCGTCGCGCGGCGTGAGCGTGGTGCGCTCGATCTCCGGAAATTCGCGCGTGACCGGGTGGTTGGCGGCCCACGACTCGAACCCGCCGTTGATGATGCGGATATCGCTGTGGCCGATCTGCGCCAGCGCGTACGCGGTCATGGTCGCGGCGAGCGGGTCATCGGGCGAGGAATACACCACGACCGGAGCATCGAAGGTCACGCCAGTATCGCCGAAGATCCTGGCGAGTTGATCGGGTGAAAAGTACTGCACGGGCAGGCCGCCGGCCGGGCCGCGCAGGGCTTCATCGTTGAGGTGGACCGCGCCGGGGATGTGGCTCTTGAGGTACGAACCAAACGAACGCGTATCGAGGACACTCGCGCGATCGATCATCTCCGCAGCGTCGGCTGCATCCATGAACCGCACCGGTGCCGATGCGGCATCGGCCCTCGCTTGCGTGGTGAGCATCGTGATTACGCTGAGGAATGCGACAACAACGCCAAGAACAGGCTTACTCATACTCTTCTCCTCCGGGATTCTCTGTGCAGACTGCGATTGAACCGGGTCGCTCGTTGGTGGTTGCTCGTCACAGAAAATTAGGTTTCCGTCACGGGCTGGGAACGAGCCCTTTGCCGGGGCGGCGGAGTTCGAGCCGCGGGTACGCGGGCCTCATCCCGGCCCGCAGAGCGTTGCGCTCTGTTCCGACCGTTGGTTCGCTGGCGATGGTGGCCCAGCGCAGACCGAGCTCGCGCAGGGCGTGGAGCCGCAATTCGATCAGCAGCAACTGCAGGCCGCGTCGTCGATGCGAAGGTGCAATCGCCCCGCCCCATAACGCGCCGAGGTTCTCGAACCGCTCGGCACCGCAGACCCCGACGACGGTGTCGTGGTGATACAGGATCTGGTTGATCGATCGCGGCTCGCGCAGCGCCCGGCGCAGTGAATCGAGCAGGATCTCGTTCGATGCCCCACCGAAGTGGTGCTCCGCGGCGAAGGATACATAGGCCTCGATATCCCTCTCGCTGTGCGTGTCCACCGTACGGACGGTGTACCCGTCGGGCAGGGTCGCGGGATCACCAGTGAGTTCGCTCAGGTCCGTGACGAGCAGCGTCTCGATCGTCTTGATCACGAACCCAGATTCGCCCAATGACTTGACCAGCGAGGGATGCGCATAGGGAGTGATGGTGACCTTCGGCTCGGCTCCCCGCTCTTCGTACCAGGCGGCAATCTCCTCGACCGCATCGGTGGTCACCTCGCCCGACGAACCGGCGTTGACGATCTGGTTGATCCACGACCCCGGGGCATCAAAGGAGGCGATACCACCCGCCCACTCGCGGTATTCCTTTCCGAGATCCCGAAGGACCGTGGCCTGGCGACGCTCCTCGATCGCGCCAATTTCCCACGGCGCAAAGGGGATGGGCTGTGGGCCAGCATCGAGAACGGGTTGGCGGTCTGCCTGAGCCATGCGCACATGCTACAATCGGACACTCGCGAACACCCGCACAAACCCCCGACCAGGTGCGGCGAACGCCGGGATCCCCCGCTGATTCCCGGCGGCTGCGGTTCCCCCGTTTCCGCCGTATTGAGAGGATTTTTCGAATGGCCGGTCATGTCTCTTCCGATCCCAATGTCTTTATCCTTCCCGACCTCGGTGAAGGCGTTCACGAAGCCGAACTGATCTCGTGGAAGGTCAAGCCCGGCGACTATGTCGATGAGCATGACATCGTGGCGGAGATGGAAACGGACAAGGCCCTCGTCGAAGTCCCCTCGCCGCGTGCGGGTGTGATCAAAGAACTATTCGGCGAGGTCGGCGAGATCCTGAAGGTCGGCACCCCCGCCTGGACCTATGAAGGCGATGGTGATTCCGAAGCTTCTGCACCTGCCCCAGCCCCGGAGATTGCTGCGCCCGCCTCACCAGCCCAGGACGAGGAACGCGAAGACGATGGCACCGTGGTCGGCACCATGAGTGGCTCGCTCGGTGCCGTCAGCGCCCAAGAAGGCAAGGCTCTGGCCACACCCGCGGTCCGACGCCTCGCTCGCGATCTGGGCGTGAACATCGACAGCGTGAAGGGCACCGGCATCGCCGGTCGCGTCACCGAAAAGGATGTGCGTGCGGCGGCCGGAGGCGGCTCCCAGCCCGCAGCCAAGCCCGCGCCCGCTCCACAACGCCAGGCCCCCGCTGCGGCGCCGGCTCCTCAGCCCCAGAAGAACAGCAGCAACCTCGCGACCACCGTTCCCCAACAGCAGGTCGTGGAACGCCCACCGGTTCTCATCCCGGATGTGCAGGGTGACTCGACGATCATCCCCGTCCGGGGCGTGCGACGCACCATCGCCAACCGCCTGCGCGAGTCCGTCGATCGCGCGGTGCACTTCTCGGTCATGGACGATGCCGATGTCAGCGAACTCGACCACACCCGCAAACAGATGGCCAAGGCCAGCGGTGAGAAGGTCAGCTTCCTGCCCTTCGTGATCAGCGCGGTCTGCCGTGCCCTTCAGGACTTCCCGGAACTCAACGCCTACATCGACGACGAGAACGAGCAGATCATCCGCCACAAGCGGGTCCATATCGGCATGGCGACGGATACCGAGCACGGCCTGGCCGTCCCGGTCATCCCGCACGCCGACGACATGGGCGTGCTCGAACTCGGTCGCCAAATCACCGACCTGGCCCGCATGACCCGTGATCGCTCGGTGCCGCGTGAGCGTCTGATGGGCTCGACCTTCACGATCAGCAATGTCGGCAGCTACGCCGGCAAATATGCGACGCCGATCATCAACTACCCCGAAGTGGCGATCCTCGCGGTGGGACGCGTCTACGAAGGCGTGATCGCCGATCGTGGCGCGATCCGCATCGCCAAGCTGCTCCCAATGAGCCTGACCTGCGATCACCGCTCGGTGGACGGCGCCGCCGCGGCTCGCTGCCTGGCCCGCATCGTCGAACTGCTCAAGCGTCCGGAAGACCTGCTGACCCCGGCTCGCGGCTGAGCGACACCACACACAAGACGACCCCCACCCTCGCGCACGCGAGGGTGTTTTTCTGCGCCCATCCTGCGCTGAGGTCGGGCACAAAAAAAGAACAGGCCCGGCGGTGCGCCGGGCCTGGAGATCATCGATTCAGATGCTCAGAGAGAACTCAGCCCTCGTCTTCGGTCGGCAGACCTTCGACGAACGCCTTCAGACGACCAGCGAGGCCGGAGTCCGGAGCGATCTCGATGACTTCAAGCGCGACCTGACGGATCCGGGCGTTATCACCGGTCGGGTAGACGATATTGATGCGAGCAACGGCGATCATCTGACGCTGCTCGGCGGTGAGGTCGTCACGGGTCATCGCGTTGGCGATGGCCTTCTCGGCGGCGTCGTTGTTGCCAGCGTTCATCAGAGCGTAGATACGCATCTGCGAGACATTCATGAACTGCTCAGCGTCGAGATCAAAGTTCGCCTCGATCTCGTCGAACTTGGCGAGCGCTTCGTCGGTCTTGCCCGAGCCAGCCAAGGTCTCAGCCTCGCTCAACGCGTTCTGCAGACGCAGTTCCTTGAGCTGGCCTTCGTACTTTTCCTTCAGGCCCGCGGCGTTGTCGGCGTCGAGCGCGATGATGGTTTCCATCTTCTGCTCGGCGTTCGGAACCACGATGCCCTCGATGGAAAGCGCCGCGTCGAGGTGCTTGGCCTTATCGATACCCGAGGCCTTCTCGGCGGCGGCAAGCGACTCGTCACGCTTGACCTTGCCCTCGCGGAGCTGGCTCAGGTGCTCGACATAGGGAGTCGGGCCACCCTGGCGGTAACCGGTGCGGGCGTACTCTTCGCCGTTCGCATCGGTCAGAACAATGGTCGGGAATCCACGGATGCTGAACTTCTCTTGCCACTGCTTGTTGTGGGCCTTGACCTCGTCAGTCTGGGGCACCTTCTCGGTGGGGAAGTCGAGCGCGACGAGCACGAAGTGGTTGGGGACTGTTTCCTTGAACTCAGACTGGCTGAAGACCTCGTTGTCGAGGCGGATGCACCAGCCGCACCAGTCTGAACCGGTGAAGTCGATAATGATGTCCTTGCCCTCGGCTTTCGCCTTCTCCATGGCGGCCTTCATGTCGTCCTTGATCCAATTCTCGTCAGCAGCGAGAGCGGGAGCGGCCACGGTCATGACAGCACCAGCGGCGAAGAGAGCCGCGGCGGTTGATTTGATCAGTTTCATAAATGAGTTGCCTTTCGTTCTGGCCGCGAGGCCCCGGCACATGCCGAAAGTCCACTCGCGGGTTGCGGCGAGCCAGCGCACAACGCCCGCCCTGGAGAATCAGGATTCTATAGCACTGTACACCGCAAACCGGCAATTGATGCACGCCGGTGCGGATTGTGCCCGGATCAAACCCCACCGATAGCACACTTATTCCGGCCAAAGCCCCCTTTCGGCATGGGATTCTTGACGCGCGACATCCCTGCGGTCCACAGGTACACTCCGCACTCGGCTGAGGCCGCTTTCATTTCTCCCCCTGTCCCCACTCGCCCCGCGAGGAGTTCGTATGACCTGGCTCCGTGTATGTGATGCTCTTCAGGCCAAGCCTGGCACAAAAACCACCCTAAAAGGGTGGGTTCGTACCCGGCGTGATTCCAAAGCCGGCCTCTCGTTCATCAATCTGAACGACGGCTCGGGCTTCGCGGATGTCCAGATCGTGGCCCCCGCGGATCTGCCGAACTACCGGGACGAGATCACCAAACTGACCACCGGCTGCTCGATCGAAGCAACCGGCGAACTCGTCGAATCCAAGGGCAAGGGCCAGGCGGTCGAACTCAAGGCCGACTCGATCACCGTTCTCGGCTGGGTCGATGACCCGGACACCTACCCGGTCTCGGCCAAGCGCCACTCGTTCGAGTACTTGCGAGAAGTCGCCCACCTTCGCGTGCGGACCAACACCTTCGGAGCGGTCGCCCGCGTGCGCAACTGCCTGGCTCAGGGTGTCCACCGCTTCTTCCACGAACGCGGCTTCTCCTGGATCCACACCCCGATCATCACCGCCAGCGATTGCGAGGGCGCGGGCGAGATGTTCCGCGTCAGCACGCTTGACTTCGCCAACCTGCCGCGGACCGAGGATGGCGCGTGCGACTTCTCCGAGGACTTCTTCGGGCGCGAGGCCATGCTGACCGTCTCGGGACAACTCAATGTCGAGACCTACTGCGCGGCGTTGACGAATGTCTACACCTTCGGTCCGACCTTCCGGGCGGAGAACTCGAACACCAGCCGCCACCTGGCGGAGTTCTGGATGATCGAGCCGGAGATCGCCTTCGCCGACCTCGACGACGACATGCAACTCGCCGAGGACTTCCTGAAGTACCTCTTCAAGACCGTGCTGGACGAACGCCCAGACGACATGGCCTTCTTCGCGCAGCGGATCGAGCCCACGGCGATCGACCGCCTCAAGCATGTCATCGACAGCGACTTCAAACGCGTCTCGTACACGGAAGCGATCCGGATCCTCGAAGAGGCCAACAAACCCGACAAGAAGGGGCGCCAGAAGTTCGAGTTCCCCGTGGCGTGGGGCAGCGACCTGCAGAGCGAGCACGAGCGATACCTGACCGAGGAGCACTTCAAGGCCCCGGTGATCGTGCACGACTACCCGAAGGACATCAAGGCGTTTTACATGCGTCTGAACGGCCCGGACAAGGCGGGCCCCGACGGGCAGGAGACGGTCGCCGCGATGGATGTGCTCGCGCCGGGCATCGGGGAGATCATCGGTGGCTCGCAGCGCGAGGAGCGGCTGGATGTGCTCGACAAGCGTCTCGAGGAGATGGGCCTGCACAAGGACGACTACTGGTGGTACCGCGACCTGCGGCGCTACGGCACAGTCCCCCACTCCGGCTTCGGCCTCGGCTTCGAACGCCTGGTGCAGTTCGTGACGGGCATGGGGAACATCCGCGATGTGATCCCGTTCCCAAGGTCTCCGGGGCAGGCGGGGTTTTGAGATGGAGCAAGGATCTTGATGCGAATCTCAATCGAGCGTGAGTTCGGCGCGGATGTACTTGCTCTGCTGAACGAGCATATCGAGGACATGCGCCGGATCAGTCCGCCTGAGAGCAAGCACGCGTTCGATGCTGACTCGCTTCGGATCCCAGAAATCACTTTCTTCACGGCCCGAGAAGATGGTGAACTACTAGGCTGCGGCGCGTTGCTCGACCTCGGCGGCGGGGTTGGGGAAATCAAGTCGATGCGGACGAGTCGCCGGCACCTCCGCCGGGGTGTCGCGGCCGCGATTCTCTCGGAGATCATCAGCACTTCTCGTGGCCACGACATGACTCGCTTGTGCCTCGAGACCGGCACACAAACGGAGTTTGTGCCTGCCAGATCCCTCTACTCCCGGTTCGGGTTCACAGACTGTGGGCCGTTCGGCAACTACACGGAAGACGCAAACAGCGTCTTCATGGATTTGGAGCTGAGTCGTTTGGCCGAATGATTACGAGCAGGGCCGACGGGCCCTCGGACGGTCAATCTGCGAGAGCATCCCAGCCGCGAAGGGAGGCGAAACCGACAGAGTCACTGGGAGTGGACTGACCCCGTTTTCGTCGGACTCCAACCACGCCACCCAAGGCTGTAACCCTCGCACCAGCTCGGTGTCCCGCTATCCTCTCCCCATGCCTCCGGATCACTCCAAGCCGCTCAAGAAACACGACGGGCACGCGGCGTCTGAGTATGAGGAGCATCCCTCGGGGGTTCTGTTCCTCCAGTTGCCGCTCTACCCGCCCTCGACCATGACGCTGGACCGCAAGGTCTGGCGCGAGGCGGTTCGGGAGGCCACCTTCTCTTACGGCGAGTTTCGCTGCATCGGGCTTTACATGACCTTGCTGCTGCTGGGGATTGCATCGGCTGGCGGTGCGTTTGTGTTTCTGCAGTGGCTTCTGGACCGGAGCGGCTATGCGTGGTGGGCGTGGGTGGTTGGGGCCGCGACGCTCGGGATTGGGATCCTGATTGTGATGGGGTTGACGCGATGGTTGCTCAAGGGGCCGCGCCGGCACCTGGCGCTGGTGCTGGAGGTCCGAGGGATCGTGCTGTGCGGGAAGTGTGGTTATCGGATCGAGGGACTGGAGAAGGGCGGCAAGTGCCCTGAGTGCGGGTCTGCCCGACCGTTGGGCGGAACCCCGTGAGATTTCGGGCCTCACCCTCGTCCGCTCACTGACAGACCGACCTGCCCCCCCTACGATCACCCCCTTATGGCTGTTCTCATCGTCCTCCCCACCGCCCTGATCGTCCTGGTGATCTGGCTGATCGCGACTACGCCGGGAAGAATTCGGCGCAAGCGCCTTCGGGATGCTGGTATCCCCCTGTGCTGGAAATGCCACGCCCGCCTCGATGAGTTGAACGATCGAGAAGAGTTCTGCCCCCACTGTCGCAGCCGCATCCAACGGTTTGGGGAACAGGGGATGAGAACAGGCGACGCGGCCTGAGGGCAAATCCCGGTTCTGCCCCCCGATTTCGGACGCACGATCGCGGCTTCTCTTGGTGTACAGATGATGGCAGGGCTTGATCGGTCTGCTACATTGACGATCGCAGGTGCCCATTGGCGGGTTCAGCCCGGTTTCGGCTTCGGAAAAGGGGATTTCCCCGGACCCGGATCGGCCGCGCTGCGTATCGGGTTGGGTCTGCTCTCGCCCTGCGAGTATGGTGTCGCCTTGACCGGCGACGCCTGGCGCTGCGGCGTTCGGTAAAGGGGCCAACCGGCCCATCGTGTGTGGCTTATTTGAAGGAAGTGATCTTCCGATGAATGTAATGACCGATTCTCGTGCAGGTGATTCGATCGCAGGGCGGACCAGCTTCAGCCCGGATCACGAGCACAACCCCCATGAAACTCGCCTTGGCAAGTTCATGCAGGCGTGTATCAAGTTCGGCGGCTCCGACCTGATCGTGAAGACTGGTGTGCAGCCGAAACTCCGTCTGCGCGGTGCGCTCAAGCCGCTGGACACCGAACCGGTTTCCAAGGATGAGTTCCGCTCGATCGCCAAGGCGATCCTGAGCCCGGAACAGATGGCCGACCTGGTGAAGTACGGCTCGGTCGACTTCGCCTATGACTACGACGAGGACAACCGCTTTCGCGTGAACCTCTTCCAGACCCGCGGCTCGATCTCGATTGCCGCCCGTCTGATCACCTCAAACATCCTGCCGTTCGAAGGTCTGCACCTGCCTCCGGTGATGTCTGAAATCGCCATGCAGCCGCAGGGCATCGTGATTCTGGCGGGTGTGACCGGTTCGGGTAAGTCGACGACGATCGCCTCGATGCTGGACTACATCAACGAGCGCAAGCCGGTCCACATCGTGACGCTGGAAGACCCGATCGAGTACATCTTCAAGGACAAGAAGGCGACCATCCACCAACGTGAGATGGGTATCGACTGCCTGAACTTTGAGACCGGCCTCCGCGCACTCGTCCGCGAGAACCCGGATGTGGTGCTCATCGGCGAAATGCGTGACTCGGAAACCTTCGAGGCGGCTCTGCACGCGGCAGAAACCGGCCACCTGGTGTTCGGAACGATCCACGCCTCCAGTGCTTCGCAGACCTTCGGGCGTATCTACGACCTGTTCCCCCCCGACGAGCGTGAACAGGTTCGCAAGATCTTGGCGTACCAGATGCGGGCGATCGTGTACCAGAAGCTGCTGCCAACGCTGAAGCCGGAAGTCGCTCGTGTGCCCGGCCTCGAGATTCTGATCAACACCCCGGCGGTGACCAAGTACATCGCCGAGGGTCGGGAGAATGAACTCGGTGACATCATCAAGAGCCAGGAGTCGCGCCAGATGGGCATGATCGACTTCAACGGCTCACTGGTGAAGTTGGTCGAGACCGAATTCATCCACATGCGTGTCGCGATGGAGTCCACGCCAAACGCGGACGAACTCAAGATGCGTTTGAAGGGAATCAGTTAAACTCACGATCCCGCGTGCGAGGGCTTTACCGCCCGCAGAAACCCGTACATCCGGCCGGAACTCGTTTCCGGCATCCACGGCGACCGAAACGGTCGCGCAAGAAAACTGGACCCGCCTATGACGGACCCGTCGCTGAACCTCATCTCCACGCTCGCCGCCGGGCTGATCCTTGTGTCTTGGTGGAAGCCAGTGCTTGTGGTCGCCACTGTCGCGGCCTGGGCGTGGGTGATCGCCACCGTCTACGACAAAGACGCCGCTCGCTGGTACTTCAAGCGCCAAGCGTGGAATGTGGCGCACATGTTCGCGGCGATCGGCGCGATCGCGGTCGTGCTGGTCGCCCCGCTGTCGTTCTTCATCACCTTCCCGATCATGATCGTGATCCTGGTCGCGGACCTCGGCATCTACGCTTTTCTGAGGAATCGAGACAGTCGCGTGCCGGCAAAGCACCGCTGGTCGATGGATTTCAAAAAAATGGCCGAGAAGCGGGCCGCCAAGAAGAGCAGCAAGACTGCCAAGGGCGTCATGATGGCGTTCGAATCGCCAACGGGGGTCGTGCCCAGCCCCGAGCCGGAGACACCGCAGTACGCCGTGCGTGTCGCGGCGGAGTCTCTGCTGAATGCAACCATCGAACTCCGTGGCTCTCAGCTCGACATCACGCCGATCCGCAAAGACGCCTACGGCGCAACCTGCCTTGTCGATGGCCTCCGCACCCCGATCGAGCAGATCCCCGCTCAGCAGGCGGTGGCGATCATCGACTTCTTCAAGGTTGCGGCGGGCCTGGACACTGAAGACCGGCGACGCAAACTCAGCGGAACAATGAAGTTCGGCGTTGGCTCCACCGCCAACACCGATGCACGCGTGACAACCAAGGGCACTTCCTCAGGCCTGACGCTGAGCGTGCTCATCAGCCCCGAAGCCCAGGTCCAGCGCCGGATCGATGAGCTCGGCATGCTGCCGAACCAGCTCGAGGAACTCCGCAAGATCGTGGAAGACGGCACCGGTGTGGTCCTGCTGGCCGCCCCGCCGGACAACGGTCGCACCAGCACCATGTACGCCATGGTGCGGGCGCACGATGCGTACACCTCCAATGTGCAGACCATCGAGATCGAGCCGCAGGCCCCCATCGAAGGCATCCGCCTGAACCACTTCGACCCGCAGGAGGACGGAGCGGAGTTCTCAACGCTCGTTCGTTCCATCCTTCGGCGCGACCCCGATGTGGTCGCCGTCGCCGAACTCCCGGACGACGAAACCGCCAAGACCATTGCTCGAGCCGACCACGAACACACCCGCACATATGTGAGCATGCGTGCCGATTCCGCCCTCGCGGCGATCCAGATGTTCTGTCGGGCCGTTGGCGATCAGGAACTGGCCGCCAAGGCGCTGCGCGGCGTGGTCGCGCACCGCATGCTCCGTCGCCTCTCTGAGAACGCGAAGATCCCGTTCCAGCCCACCCCGGAGATGTTGAAGAAGCTCGGACTCCCGGCAGAGGTCAAGACCCTGTACCGCACCGAGGGCAAAGTGCTCATCAAGGACAAACTGGAGCCGGACCCCGTCTCGGGAGGCACCGGGTACTTCGGTCAGGTCGGTGCCTTCGCGGTGCACTACCTCGACGATGAAGCCCGGAAACTCATCGCCGCGAATGACATGACCGGCCTGCGTGCTCTGTTCCGTCAGCGCAAGCAGCCCAGCATCAACACCGCCGCCATGCAGCTCGTCGTCAAGGGCGACACCAGCGTGGAGGAGGTGCTGCGCGTACTCCACAACCAGTCGAAGGGTTCGTCCTCCGGCTCGTCCGAACGCCAATCCGCTGCTCCGGCATCGGCCTGACCCATCATCACGAACCATCGCACGCTGCAACCGGCCATTGAGGCCCACGCAGAGGACCGATCCACATGATTCTGAATATTCTCACCATCGTGATGCTGCTGGTAATCACCGGCCTCTGGTGCACCAGCCAGAAGGGCCGCGGGTTCTTCAGCTCGTTCCTGAACATGATCTGCGTGATCGCGGCCGGTGCCATCGCCTTCGGCGTTTGGGAACCGGTCACCATGCTGGTCATCGAGAACTTCGGCACCATGAGCAACAACCTGGTGGAACGGATCGCTCCGACCGCCGCGTTGCTCCTGCCGTTCAGCATCGCTCTGGCCATTCTTCGCCTGACCGTCGATGCCTTTGTCGGCAAGAATGTTGACTTCGACGACGCAACGAACTTCATCGGTGGCATGTGCTGCGGAGTGGTTGCGGCGGCGATCACCGCTGGCACGGTGGTGGTCGGTCTGAACTTCCTCGGCGTCGGACGCACGCTGCTCGGGCATGACTACCTCGGCAAGGAAGCGGGCAACCTCGTCTATTCCTCGAACCTCTGGCTGCCCGTCGATAAGGCCACCGTCGCGCTCTACGAACGACTCAGCACCGCCGGATTCGCGACCTCAACACCCTTGGCCGAGTTCGCTCCGGACCTGCACGAGCAGGCCGTCATGAGCCGTGCGGTGTACGAAACCGAGAAGGACAGCAAGAAGATCCCGGCCCGCGCTTCGCTGGACCCGAAGAACCAGCAATTGCAGATCAAGGGACGCCTCACCGTGACCGGTGAACTCCCGGATCTGCTCACCGACCGTTGGTTCCCCGATCGTACCCACACCGTTCGTACGATCGACGATGAGCCGCCAGCCCCGGGGTCGAACGCCGAGATCGTGTTCATGCAGGTGAACTCGACCGGCGCCGCCGAGAAGAGCGGACAGATCATCTTCACCCCCGGACAGATCCGCATGATCGCCACCAACCGCGACGGTGAGGGCGTCGGCATCTATCCGCATGCTGTCTTCGCGAAAGCCACGCAGAGCGCGCTCGCACTGACGCGATTCCGCTTCGACGACACCAACGCCACCATCGCTTCCCCCGGACGCGGCGGTAACCATGTCTTCGGCTTCGAATTCCTTGTCCCTCCCGGGTACACCCCCGACTCGGTCATCGTCCGCAACATCCGGTTCTCGCTGGACGGCGTGACTCAGTACCCCGCCCCAGGCGAAGCCCTCGCCGGAGCGGCTGCCCGCGACAGCGCCATCGCTGGCGGAGAAGTGATTGCTGCTCTTGATATCAGCATGGGCGGTGTCAACCTTGCCGCTCCCACCGGTACCCCAGTGGCAACCGACAACCCCATCGCACAGTCTTCTCCGGTCATTCAGACCCCGACCCTCCCCGATCGCTTCGGCATCACCCGCAACGCCGAAGGTGGACTGACCCTCGTTGAGGTCCGTCGCGGACGGTCTTCGACCGAGTTGGTGATCCGCAGCGGGCGTGGCACTTTCAGTGCCGATGCGATCGGCAACCAGGTCGGTGCATCCAGCATCGTCGCCAAGTCGTTCGAGCAACCCGACGGCCAACGCGTCCTTATGATCCCGCTCAAGAAGCGTAAGCAGGACGCGATCACACCGTTCGGTCGCGCTGTCCAGGAACTGGGCACCACCGCACAGCCGCTGCTGTATAACAGCCAGAGCAACAAGTGGTACCAGGCCTTTGGGTTCGTTCACATCAACCAGAGTGACAATGTGACGATCCAATATGACTTCACCAAGCCGATCACGAACCTCAGCCGCGACCTGCCCGATGTGAACATGAACGGCAACGGCTCGGGTATCTACCTCGTCTTCCTGGTCGAGCGGGGTGTGTCCATCACCGATTTCGTGCTGAACATCGAGGGCGAATCCGCTCCCCGCAACGCGGTGCGTTTCACTCCGCCCATCCCCGCAGGCTGACCGAAGCGACCCACCGAGGTCGCTGCGGATTCCGAGCGCATGAAAAAACCGGACGCCGAGGCGTCCGGTTTTTTATATCGATTTGTATGTCGAAATCGATGCGAATCAGGCGGAAGCTGCTTCGGTCGCTTCATCCGTGGTCTCGGCCTCAGCACCCTCGACGGCGGCCTCGCCCTGACCTTCTTCGCTCTCTTCTTCATCCTCGTAGACTTCGAGCGGCGTGTCAGATTCGACCACAAGGACGACAGTCGCTTCGAGATCGCGTTCGGGCTTGACGGTGATCTCGAACTCGCCCACACGCTTGATGGTCTGACCGATGCGGACATCACGCGGCGCGACATCGAAGCCCTGGGCTTCGAGCAAGTCGGCGATATCCTGCTGGGTGACCGAACCATAGAGCAGGCCCTGATCGTTGCAGGCCTTGGTCACGGTGAGGCGGAACTCATTGAGCTTGCCGATCATCTTCTCACGCTCGGCACGCAACGCGGCACGCTCGGCCTCGGCCTTCGCACGCCTGTCGGCGAGCTGGGCGATCAGTTCCTGGGAAGGAGTGGTCGCCAGGCCGCGGGGCAGGAGGTAGTTGCGGGCGTAGCCGGTACGAACGGTGACCACATCGCCAACGATGCCGAGGGTGTCCACATTTTCGAGGAGCAGGAGCTCCACAGTCTTGCTGCTTGCCATGGTCTGGCTGTCCTTTCGTGCCTTGGCGTGAGCCGGGCAGGATGAAAGTTGAGGAGTCGGCTTGCGACACACCGTCACGAAGTTTCCGACCCCAACACGCACACGGTGGTGTGAATGGTCCGCCTCGGGTTTTCACCCGACGCGGCCCCTGGAACTTGTTTCCCGATCAAAACGGGTTCCCCGATCAGAACGGGATGTCGTCGTCGTCAAGTGACTCGTAAGCCGGGGAGGGCTGCTGGTTTCCGCCGTAGCCGGAGTTGTCGGACGAGGAGGGCGCCGACGAGTAGTTCGAACCTCCGGAAGACCTGCCGCCTCCCGAGGGTCCGTCGCCACGCGAATCGACGAACTGGAAATCGTCAACGACGACCTTCAGTTTCGAGCGGTTCTCACCGGATTGCTTGTCTTCCCACTTATCGAGCCGGAGCTTGCCCTCGATGAAGACCGGGCGGCCTTTTCCGAGGTACTGCGCCATGACCTCGGCCTTGCGACCGAAGACTTCGCAGTCGATGAAGTTCGCGCGCTCCTGCCACTGCTCGTTGCGGTCCTTGTATCGCTCGTTCACAGCGAGCGTGAACTTGCCCACGCTCCCACCGCTGGGGAACTGACGCATCTCGATGTCACGGGTCATGTTGCCCATGAGCAGGACTTTGTTGACATTGCCAGCCATGCTGCCTCCGGCTTCGGTTCGCGAGTAATGCCCACGCCCGGGATCCTCGGGAGGACCCCGTGGCAGGCCGGACGGATATGGTACCAGACGACCCGCGTCCCCCGCCGCTTTCGTGGCGAGAGATGCGGATTCGGGCTCCCGATCGAGGATCAGGCCGTGGTTTCGGCTTCCTCTTCAGATTCAGCGGGTGCTTCGTCTGCGGGGGCCTCCGGAGCGGGCTGCTCGGCGGCTTCCTGCTCAGCCAGGTCCGCGGCCATCTTCTCGGCGCGGAGCTTCACCTCGTCGGCGAGCTGCTCCTGACCGTCGGCGGCACGCATCTCGTCCTCGGTGAGGTGATCGCAGCGGAGCACCATGATGCGGAGGATGTCGTTGGAGAGGTGGGCCTGGCGCTCGATGATCTCGATGTTGACCGGGTCGGCGCTGAAGTAGGTCAGGAAGTAGACGCCGCGCTTCTGCTTGTTGATCTCGTAGGCGAGGCGACGCTCGTCCCACTTCTTGAAGGCGATGATCTCGGCCTTGCCGCGCCCGAGCACTTCCTTGACATGATCGACAGCCGCACCGAGGTCGTGAGCAGCGGCCTGTGAAACGAGGAACATGGCCTCGTAGTTGTTCTTGCGTCCTTTGGACTCTGCCATGATTTCGAACTCCCTATGGGTTCAGAAGGTGAAGCCCCGACGCACCGGCCGGAGCAGGGTTGATGGAATGGTCAGGCGGACGATTGTCCACCCGAGTTCTTGGTAAACCAGCCGGGATGGATGTTCTCGGCTGAGGAATCTACGGAAGAGGAATCTGACTCAGACTCCGAAGCCGTCTGCTCGGACTTCGGATTCCGCTTGGGTTTCGGCTCATCGGGGGCGTTGAACGCGTTCATCGCGGCGATCGTCCCCTGGTGGACCCAGGTGCGGACCGCTTCAACGCACGCCTTCGTGGCCTTGTCGATCTCGACCATCTGCTCATCGGTGAAACGCCCGAGCACATAATCAACCTGCGGGATGATCCCCGGCGGGTCGATGCCGATCCGAAGGCGGGGGTAGGCACTGCTGGAGAGCATCTGCTGAATGCTCGCCAGACCGTTGTGACCACCGGTCCCGCCCTTGGCCCGGATACGGATCTGGCCGCAGGGCAGGGCGACATCATCGACGAGAACGATCAGATCGGACTCGGGATCGAGCTTGAAGAACCGGACCGCATCGGCGACCGCTCGCCCGGACAGGTTCATGAAGGTCACCGGCTTGAGGAGGATCACCTTTTCGGCGATCCCCGAGCCGTCGGCGTGCTCGGCGAGACGACCCTCGACCATCATCGACTGGAATTTGCTCTTCCAGATCTCCGATGGTGCGCAGGCGTCCCGGAGCCGATCGACGGCCATGAAACCCGCGTTGTGGCGGGTTCGCTCGTATTGAGCTCCGGGATTGCCGAGTCCGACGATGAGCTTCATGTCCGGTCAGCGGGCGAGGTCGCTCACTTGTCCTCGTCTTCCTTCTTGGCCTTGATGACCTGAGGCTCGGCACCCTCAGCGGCGATGGACTCGCCCTCGGTACCCTCGTCAGATTCGGCCTTCACATCGATGATCACGACCACGGTCTCGGGATCGCAGTCGAGCTTGAGTCCGCCAGGGAGAGCGATCTCGCCAGCGGTCATGTGCTCGTCGGCACCGAGGCCGGAGATGTCTACGCGGATCTCTTCGGGGATATCCGAGACGCGACAGGTCACGGGCAGTTCGTTCATCTTCTGAACGAGCACCGCGCCGGAGGTCTTGAGGCCCTTGGCATCGCCTACGAGGTGCAGGTGGACATTGGTTTCAACAACATCGTCGAGGTTCACGCGCATCAGATCGCAGTGAACGACATTCGTACCGAGGTAGTCGAACTGCAGGTCCTTGAGCAGCACGGTCTGCGTCTTGGACTCCTCGGCGAGTTCGATGTTGAAGACGCGCTCGCCGGAGTGGAAGAAGCGGATGGCTTCCTTGTGATCCAGATTCAGGTGAGCCGGGTCTTTGCCCTGGCCGTAGAGAACGCACGGGAGCTTGCCGGCGCTACGCTCACGCTTGGCGTAACGAGAGCCCTTCTTCTCGCGGCGTTCCGCCTGCAGGGTGTGGGTCGCTTGCATGACTTCAATCTCCATTCAGAACCGGGACGATCCCGGTGTCGGTGTTGCAGTGTTCGGAATCAGCGTTTGCTCTCGGCGAAATTACGGAAGAGCGCACTGATGGACTGGTTATGGTGAATGTGGTGGATCGCGTCGGCGAACAGTTTGGAGATGCACAGCACCTCGATGCGATCGTTGATCCCGGCGAAGCGGTCCTCGCCGTCGAGGGTCTCGCGCGGGATGGTGTTGGTGACGACCACACGCTCGATCGGGCTGTTCTTGATCTTCTCGACGGCCGTGCCGGCGAACACCGCATGGGTCGCGGCGACGGTGATGCTCTGGGCACCGTGCTTTTTCACAAGCGAGGCAGCCTCGCAAATCGTGCCGCCGGTCGAGATCATGTCGTCAACCATGAGCACATCGCGTCCTTCGACGGAACCGATGATGTGCTGGCTCTTGACGGTGTCCCCCGAGACGCGGCGCTTGTCGATGATGGCGAACTCGGCTCCGAGCATCTCGGCGTAGGCATTGCCCATCTTCACATTGCCGACATCGGGGCTGACCACGACGAGGTTCCGCGTGGATTCCGGGCGGCTCAGGAAGTGATCGAGGAAAATCGGCGAACTGGCCAGGTGATCGACGGGGATATCGAAGAAGCCCTGGATCTGGGCCGCGTGCAGGTCGAGCGTGAGCACGCGATTGAAGCCGGCTTCGACGATCAGGTTCGCGATGAGCTTTGCGGTGATCGGGGTGCGTCCGGCTTCCTTGCGATCCTGCCGGGCGTATCCGAAATACGGGATCACCGCGGTGATCCGCCGGGCCGAGGCACGGCGCAGGCAGTCCGCGAAGATCAGCAGTTCCATGATGTTCTCATTCACCGGATCACAGGTGGAGAGCACCACGAAACAGTCACGCCCACGGACATCCTCTTCGGTGCGGACGATGATCTCACCGTCAGGGAAGATGTCCGTACGGGCCTGCCCGAAGGGCATATCCAAATGCTCGCAGACCTTCTCAGCGAGAGTGATCTGGTGGCGACCGGCGAAGACCTTCACCCCGAATGCATCGTTCCAAGCCATGATCAGTTTCCCTCTCGCTGGGCATCCGCGAGGCGGTTGCGCATGATCTGGTCGACCTCGGCGAGCTGCTGCGGTGTGTTGATGGACAGCACATCCGCGGGCGGGACAGCCTCGATCACCTCGACGCGCCTACCAGAAGCAAGCAGCAGCGCGGGAACATCAGTGATGTAGTACTCCCCGCTGACGGGGTTCCGCTCCACACGCTCCAAGGCATCGAACATGGCCTGGCAATCGAAGAGGTAGTAACTGGGGTTGATCTCGTTGATCGCGAGTTGCTCGGGGGTGGCGTTCTTCTGCTCAACGATCTCAACGAAAGTTCCGGAGGCATCGCGAACGATTCGGCCGTATCCGGTCGGATCTTCGATGCGGGAGGTGGCCATGGTGGCGGCGGCACCGGTCGATTCGTGCCGTTCTTTGATCTGCTCAAGAGTCTTCGCCCGGATGAGCGGCCCGTCTCCGGCGAGCACGAGCACACCGTGCCCGGCTTCGGATCGCTCGGTTTCGAACCGGTCCTTGGCTTCGATCACGGCGTGGCCGGTTCCGAGTTGCTCGTTCTGCACGGCGAACTCGATGGTCGCCGGGGCGATCTCGGCTTCAAGGTCGGCGAGCGCTTCGCGCACGACCTCTTGCTGATACCCAACGACCACTACGATTCGGGAGCAGCCGGCCTCGGCACAGGCGCGGACAACCCAGCGGACCATCGGCTCGCCCGCGACAGGGTGAGCGACTTTCGGCAAGTCCGACTGCATACGGGTGCCTTTTCCCGCGGCCAGGATGAGTGCGACGAATGATTTCATAATAAGGAGTGCCGTTCCTCCGCCGTTTGAGGCAGATGGAAAGCTGGCCCGCAGGGATTCGAACCCCGACCGACTGTACCAAAAACAGCTGTGCTACCATTACACCACGGGCCAGTGGTGAAGACAGGTCGGGCTGTGACCCGCCTGCGTGTACCTCCGATGCTGAACCCGCCAGAAGCGCGAGCCGGTGAACCACATGACGCGGTTCACCTCCGACCATCGAAGGCAACCGCGGCTGAATCTCCCAAGAGCTGGACCGTGCCAAGCCGCGTCGGCACGACCCACACCCGCGCCTCGCCGGATCAGGTCCGGCTCGTCACGGGAGGCTCCACTGCGTGGAGAGGGACGGTGAGTGTATCGAAAAGCCTTTGGCGTTGCCAGCCGCAGAAAATCGCGGCTCAGCCAGCGTCGTTGGACTCCGGTTCGGATTCCAGTCGCAGCGCTTCCTCGCTGATGAGTTCGTAGCAGGTCGCCAGGAGGCCGACGAGCGGGAACTTGCCCTCCTCGAAGGGGCTGGGGCCGAGCCGGCGAAGAAGCGGATAACTAATCTCCGGCTTTCTGATGGGTATTTCGATATCCCGCAGCTCCGCTCCAGCATCCCAGAAGCTGGCTGCGGTGGTTTCGATCGGGGCCTCGCTCTCGCCAACTTCGCTGGGCGGCGTCGGGCTGAATGCCGGGACGAGCCCCGTCGAAGAACTGGTCACCGCGCGTCGTTGACGAAGGCGCTCGAGCACATGATCGCGAGCGAGCCCTCGGAGATCGAGGAGAATGAACGGATCGGCCTGCACGGCCTCGGTCAGGAGCATCGCCAGGCACGCCCCGTGCTTGCAGGGTTGTTCTTCCTTGCAATCGCAAGTGACCGTGATGGTTTCACCTTCCGCCGGTGCGAGCGATGCACCGTGCTGCCGGAAGACCGCGTCGATTTCCTTGGGAAATTCCCCGGAGAGCAGGCGGGCGTTCAGCAGCGGATCGGAGACCAGTGCGTCGATCACCTTCTCCCATTGCTCCATTTCGACCTGATCGAGAGCGATGGTGGTTTCGTAGGCCTTGAACCGCCGGCCCTGCACCTCGGCCTGGATCATGCCGACGGCGATCTTGAACGCACGGGTCTGCCCCCGCTGAGCGTAGTCACGAAACGCTTCGGCGATCACGGAGTCCGTGAATGTTGCGTTCACCGCACCCACAAACGGGGCCGCGAAGGCCGAGAGTGGATGGGGCGGCCACTGATCCGCACCAACCTTGAGACCGGCACGGACTCGCCGGGGATACTCGGCGCGTTCTGGAACGCGTTTGTTGTACCCAGATTCGCTTGGTGGACGCTTTCCGCCCGGCTTGCGAATGTAGGCCGTGAGATTGTCCTTGGGCTTGTCGGCCTGCTCGCGCATGGCGGCATACCGCTCCATGGCGCTCATGGGCCGGTCATCGCTCGGGTTGGGATCACTTTTCGTGGCCATAGTGGTACAGGCGAGGGATCAGTCCGCCGCGTCCTCGTAATCGGCGGCACTGGGGACAAAGGCGGGTTGTGGTTCGTCGTAGGCATCGGGACGGAGTTGGAGCACATCGCGGAGTTGGGCGGTGGAGAGTTCGGTGAGCCAGTCCTCCCCGGCACCGATGATGTCTTGCGCCAGAGCAACCTTGGACTCGATCATCTGATCGATGCGTTCTTCGAGCGTGCCGCCGACCATGAACTTATGAACATTGACGGTCTTCTTCTGACCGATGCGGAACGCCCGGTCAGTGGCCTGGTTCTCGACGGCGGGGTTCCACCAGCGATCGAAGTGGAACACATGCGAGGCGGCGGTGAGGTTCAGACCCACGCCACCGGCCTTGAGCGAAAGCAGGAAAATCGGTGCCGAACCGTCGGCCTTCTGGAAGCGCTCGACCATCTTCTCGCGCTGCTTCTGGGGCACGCCGCCGTGCAGGAAGAGCACATCGCGATCGAAGGTGTGTCGGATCATCGCGCTGAGCCGGTGACCAATCTGCCGGAACTGCGTGAAGACCAGCGCCTGGTCTCCACCGGAGATGACCTCGTCAACCATTTCGAGCAGGCGGATGCACTTGCCCGATCGCGAGGCCTGCGGCACACCCTCGGCGAGAGTGACCTCGTCGTCGTCGGTTTCCTTGAGGAGCAGCGTGGGGTGGTTGCAAATCTGCTTGAGGCGGATGAGGGTGGTGAGCACGATGCCGCGACGCCGGATGCCCTCGGCGCGTTCCACTTCGCCGAGCATTTCCTTGACGGTCGCCTCGTACATCTGGGCCTGCTCGGTGGTGAGGCGACAGAATTCCTTGGATTCGAGCTTCTCGGGCAGGTCGGTGATGACCGTGGGGTCGGTCTTGAGACGCCGAAGGATGAACGGCTGCACGAGCTGCCGGAGCTGCTGGGCCCGCTGCTTGTCGCGATAGCGTTCGACGGGAATCGAGAAGGTGCGACGGAACTCGCCCGGTGTACCGAGGAAGCCAGGGTTGCAGAAGTCGATGATCGACCAGAGTTCGCTCAGGCGGTTTTCGAGTGGGGTACCCGTGAGGGCGATCCTTCTTGGAGCATCCAAATGACGGACCGCCTGTGACTGCTTGGCTGAGGGATTTTTGATGTTCTGCGCTTCATCGAGGACAAGGCGATGCCACTGCACACGACTGAGCAGATCACGATCACGGTGCGCGAGCGCGTAGGTCGTGACCACGACATCCTTCGAAGTGGCCTTGGCGACGAATTCGTCTCCGGTCTCCCGGTCCGCGCCGTGATGCACCATGAGTTTGAGTGAGGGAGCGAACTTCTTCGCTTCTCGGAGCCAGTTGCCAACGATCGACATCGGCACGACCAGCAGCGTCGGACCGACCGGATCTTCTTTCAAGCCAGCCTCGATGGCCGCCTTGTGCTGATTGCGTTCGAGCACGAGCAGCGCGATGAGCTGGATCGTTTTGCCCAACCCCATGTCGTCAGCGAGACACGGGCCGAGACCCATCTGGTCGAGGAACGCCAACCAGGACAGCCCCTTGCGTTGATACGGACGCAAGTCGCCCTTGAATCCTTCGGGCACATCCACCAGCGTCATGGAGCGGTTTTCCATGTCGCTGAGCAGCGTCGCGGCCCAGCCGGTGGCGTCGATACCAAGGATCGGCAGCCCTGCCTGTGACATGCCGCCACCGAACGCCATGCGAAGCGCATCGCCGATCTTCATCTGGCCACCGGGGTTGGCATGGATGAACTCGACCGCGGCTTTGACATCCTCCGGGCGAACTTCCACCCACTGGCCATTGATGCGGACAAGCGGGGATTTCTGGTTGACGAGGTTCTCGAATTCCTTGAGGGTCAGCGGGTTGTCGCCGATGGCCAAATTCCACTCGTAGGACACGAGCGCGTTCAGCCCCAGGCGTGCCGCCCCCACTGCTCCGGGGGTACCGTTCGCCGCCCCGTCGGGGTCGAGATCCGGGGACTGGATCGAGAGTCGCCCACCAATCCGGGCCGCCGGGGTGTCCCACCAGATCGGGCGTTCGATGGCGAACCCCTGCTCTTCCATGAGCGGGGCCACTTCGCGCAGAAATTCGTAGGCCTTCGTGGTGGGCAGATCGATGATCGAGGGCTCAGCCTCGGTGAGGGCGGCCTCGAGTGGCTTGTAGAGTCGTGCCGCCCGGGCGAGTTCAGCCAGCAGCAGTTCCTTCGGGTTATCGAGCCGGAGGCCCTCGATGGTGCACGAGTCTCCGCGCAGCACCCACAGGTCCTCGGCCTCGAGAACGGCATTTGGGTTCTCGACAGACTGAAGCGCAAAGGTGATCGACCAGAGCACCTCGTCCCCCGGTGTGCCGAAGATCTGGTTCTGATCGCTCTCGAACAGCAACGGTTCGTGGAGAGAAAGGCGCAATCTCCATTCGCCGGAGATGCCACGATCCTCGAGCCCGCCGATCCAGTGGCGCACGCTGCGGAACATGCGTGCCGGATCGTTCGTTGCCGAGTTCACTTCAGCCGGGAGATCGAGCAGGCCGCGCAGCCAATCAACATGCGGATCGCCGGGTTGGGCACGCTTGCCGGTGAGCGATGCGCTCAGTGATTCTTCCTCGAGGACACGCCGGGCGGCGTGGTCCACGATCGAGCCGATGAATGCGGTCGTGATCGCCCATGCCCCGTGTTCCAGTTCGTCGACCTGCGCGCGGGTGGCCGGAGGCATCGAGCGAAGCAGGATCCCGACCCGAGCGGCGGTCGCCTCATCGCTGAACCAGGGGCGCCACGAAGCATGGAGTTGCCCGGAATCGTCCTGAAGCAGCATCGGAACAAACCGCTGCTCCACCAGCAGGGCCACGCCAAGCCGGGCGGCGCTGAGGAACCAGCGCACCGAGTCACCGACATGCACGATCCGTTCGGCGTGCGATTCGCTCTGGGGATGCGCCTCTTCGTCGAATGCACGATCGTGTTCGTGACGCGAGAGTTCCACCAGACGCTCCAGGAGGCGTGGTGCCCGATCGGCATCGATGCATACCGTCTGCACTGTCCAGTCGGTAAACTCGGCACTGTCGACGAGCTCGCTCTGTCGGGCGGCAAGTCCGGTCCAGTGGGCGAGTTGTGGCGACTGGAGCGGCACACCGGCGTGGCTTGGCAACCGGAGCTTCAATTCGCCTTCCGATGCCATCGAGGGGTCATCGAGCAGCGGGCTGAGCAGATCGAACAATTCGGTCGTTCCGACGGCTCCCGGATGGGTGCAGTCGGCGTCGCTGGCCGGCGCGACCGGAGTTCCCGAGGCGAGCGTGGATGATTCGGCCCAGAGGTGGAGTTTGCCGTCGCTGGAATTCGCGTGAACGACCAGCAAGGCTTGAGAATTATCCGTCGTCTGGGTGCTCGGCATCGGTTCCTGGCGTGTGAGCCCGAGTCGGGCGGGGGTGCCCCTGTCGGGACTCGAATCGAATGGGAACCCTGGGACTCGAACCCAGAACCAACGGCTTAAAAGGCCGCTGCTCTACCATTGAGCTAGATTCCCGCTCCGCAGATTCAGCCCACAGGCGAAACCCGCGCGAAGAGGCGAAGTGTAACCAAACTCCCGCGTTTGGTCAGCCCGCGAGTGCGATTTCCTGCTGAACTGGGTTCGCTGGTGGATACACTTTTTCCATGCGCCAGCACGCCGAGCCATTTGATCCGCGCGAACCCGTTCCCGGCTGGACGGTCGAGCGCCACCTCGATGCGTTCGCGAGCGGGTACTTCCCGATGGCGATTTCCCACAACGAACTCGACCTGATCGGAAGCCTCGGCGGGACGAGCGAAGAAGCCTGGAATGAGCTCGCCGAGACGGACCCCCAGCCCGTGGGGATCGACAACACGAGCCGCGACATCGGTGAAGTCCACTGGTACATGCCCCGATACCGGGCGGTGCTTCCGCTGACCGAGCAAGAGGGGCTTCATGTGCCCCGAACAGTCCGCAAAATCCTGAATCAAGGCCGATTCGATTTTCGGACCGACACCGCATTCGAGCAGGTGGTCCGCTGCTGTTCACGCTCTCGGTCATCGACCGATCGCCCCTGGATCGACCGGCGCATCTTCGCGATGTACCAGCAACTCCACCAAGCCGGGCACGCCCATTCACTGGAGGCATGGCGGACTGACC
Organism: Phycisphaerales bacterium JB050; assembly: GCA_043101125.1. Classification (GTDB taxonomy): domain Bacteria; phylum Planctomycetota; class Phycisphaerae; order Phycisphaerales; family UBA1924; genus JANSXG01. The sequence continues at coordinate 64,285 of JBICHT010000087.1, forward strand.
CGGAAACCGGCGAGGAACGCGTCGTGGGTGGTGTGTATGGCCTCTCGATCGGCTCCATCTTCTTCGCCGAATCCATGTTTCACGAGCCGCGTCCACGCCGGGCCGACGGTTCAAGGGACCCGCTGGATGGGACCAACGCCTCATCCTGCGCTCTCATCCGACTCTGCGAACACCTCAGCGCGTGCGGATACTCCGTCCTCGATGTGCAGATGAAGAACGACCACACCGAGCGGTTCGGCGTGGTCGAGATGCACCACCAGTCCTTCGATCGGCTTCTCGATCAGGCGGTCCGGCAGGATGAACACTGGATGCCGCTGACCTCAACTGACCCATCCGCCAGCGGACAATCCGAGATCTCAACGGGCGACCAATGCTGAGCGTCCCCGATCACGGTACGATGGCCCGCCCGTCACCCGGGACGCCCCTGAATCACCCGATGGAGAGATGGCCGCCATGGCGACCGAAGCCGGTATTGTTGGCCTGCCCAATATTGGCAAGTCCACGCTGTTCAACGCTCTGACCGCCGCGGGGGCTCTCGCGGCGAACTATCCGTTCGCCACGATCGAGCCGAATGTCGGCATCGTCAATGTGCCCGATCCGCGCCTGAAAACCATCTCCAGCTACATCCCACCCCAGAAGCTCATCCCGGCGACCCTGCGACTGGTGGACATCGCCGGCATCGTCGCCGGAGCGAGCAAGGGCGAGGGCATGGGCAACAAGTTCCTCAGCCACATCCGCGAAGTCGATGCGATCTGCCATGTCGTCCGCTGCTTCGAGAAGGCCCCCGGCGGCGAAGACATCACCCATGTCTCAGGCAAAATCGACCCCATCAGCGACATTGAGACCATCGACACCGAACTCCTGCTGGCCGACCTCGAAACCGTGGACAGTGCCCTTCCAAAGGCCGAGCGAGCCGCGAAGGGCAGGGATCCCGAGGCCATCCTGCGTCTATCGGTGCTTCAGAAGCTCCAGCCGGTCCTAGCCGAGGGCAAGCCCGCTCGCGTGCTCGTCGAGCAGAACGCCTTCGAGACACTCGATGAAAAACGAGCATTACGCAGCCTCGGGATGCTGAGTGCGAAGAGGGTGCTCTACATCGCCAATGTGGACGATTCAGATATCCTCGGTGAAGGGCCGCTCGCCCAGCAGGTTCGTGAGCACGCGGCGAAAGAGGGCATGCAGGTCGTTCCGGTGTGCGCGAAGATCGAATCCGAACTCGCTGAACTCGATGAGGCCGATCGCGATGAGATGCTCGGCGACCTCGGGCTCGACGAGCCCGCGCTTCACAAGGTTGCCCGCTCCATCTACAAACTGCTGGGGCTCCAGTCCTACTACACCGCCGGCGAAAAAGAAGTTCGGGCCTGGACGATCCCCGTCGGCGCGACCGCGCCGCAGGCGGCGGGCGTGATCCATACCGACTTCCAACGCGGGTTTATTCGCGCCGAGACCTACAGCGTGGACGACCTGGTTGAACTGCAGAGCGAAAAGGCGATCCGTGAGGCCGGACGCATGCGCATCGAGGGCAAGGACTATGTGATGCGCGACGGGGATGTCGTGCACTTCTTGTTCAATGTCTGATCAGGAATCTTGCGATCAATCATCCACGATCGCGTCGAGTTCCACCTCAACCAGCGCGTTCGGCGCGGCCAGCCCCTTGATCTCGATCATGGTGGCGACGGGCAGCGTGTCCCCGAAAAATTCCTTGTGGGCCCTGCCCACATCCTCCTGATCGCGAAGGTGCATGATGTACATGCGGGTCCGGACGGTGTGTGAACGGTCCGCGCCGACTTCCTTCATCGCCTGTTCGATCTTTCCGAACGCCACCAGTGTCTGCTGGTAAGCCGAGTGCGGATGAAGCACCTCGCCGTGCTCGTCGACGGCGAGCGTTCCCGCGGCGAACACAAAGTTGCCCTTGCGAACCACGCGGCTGTAGGCCACCCGCTGCTCCCAGATGCTCCCGGTCGAGATGTTCCTGCGCTCCATCGAACGATGCCTCCGCGCTGGGGAAGTCGAAAATTCAGGAGAGCCGCTGTTTACTGGGGCGTTCCCCAACCAGCAGCGAGTTCTCGATCGGTTCGCGCGACGCGATGAACACCGCTCGGCTCAAGGCCTTCTTGTTGTCGTCCGAGGTCGTCGGCGGCGCGGCGTCCCAGTCGAGCGGGAACTCGGGATGCGCCGGTTGCGTCAGTGGGTAGTACACATGAGGGAAATATTTGTGAAGCTGCGCCTCAACCCAAGGGCGCGTGGGGCGCGAGCCGTAGCCGCTGACCGCCTGGGATGCGTGGGCCTGGGTTTCCTTCACGGTGTTGAGCTGCTCGTCTTCACCGAAGCTCACACACAGCTCGACCAGCATCATCTGCTCGGCCGCACCGGCAAGGTAGCGGATCGCCTCGGTCGGGTCGGACAGGTGGTAGAGCAGGCCGTAGCAGTGCACGATGTCGTAGCCGCCCGGTGAATCCGCGGGCGGATTCTCAAGGTCGATCGCTTCGAGGGTCACGCGCGGATCGCCACCAAACCGCTCGCGCATCACCTCGAGGTTATCTTCCCGAGGTTCTGAGGCATGGACGGTGCAGCCGCGATCCAGATAGAACTGCGTGTGATCGCCAATGCCCGCCCCCGGCTCGAACACTCGCTTACCCACGAGATCGAGCCCGAGCGAAGCAAGGTGCTCCAGCCGGCGCGCGGTGTGGCGCAGGTAATGGTTCGAGTGGAACACCTCGGTCGGTGTTTTTCGATTTTTGGATTTGGTAAGCAGGCCCATTGGGACTCCCTGCGGAAAGGTCGTTTGGATTCAGAGACGCGTCACATCCGCCGAATAGTTCGGGGATTCCTTGGTGATGCGGATGTCATGCGGGTGGCTCTCGATCATCGAGGCCGAGGTGATGCGAACAAACTGGGCGTGCTCGCGGAACTCATCGACCGTCTCGCAGCCGCAGTACCCCATGGCCGAGCGGAGCCCGCCAACGAGTTGGTACACATAGTCCGAGAGGCGACCGCGATACGAGACCAGCCCCTCCACCCCCTCGGGGACGAACTTGATCTGGCTGAGGTCGCCTCGTCGGTTTGCCTCGGTGACCTTGTCGCTCTGGCTATAACGGTCGGCGGATCCGGCGAACATCGCGCCCTCGGAGCCCATGCCGCGATAGGTCTTGAAGCGGCGCCCCTGGCTGATGACCAACTCGCCGGGCGCTTCATCGAGACCGGCGAACAGAGACCCCATCATGACCGTGTTCGCACCGGCCGCGACGGCCTTGGCGATATCCCCGGACTGGCGGATGCCGCCGTCGGCGATGACCGGCACGCCCGCGTCCTTGCACACACTCACGGCGTTCATCACCGCAGTGATCTGGGGCACCCCCACGCCGGTGACCACACGGGTCGTGCAGATCGAACCGGGACCGATCCCGACCTTCACCGCGTCCGCGCCTGCATCGATCAGGGCCCGGGCCGCGTCGGCGGTCGCGATGTTGCCCGCGATCACCTGCAGGTTCGGCCACTTCGCCTTCACCTGACGGACGGTCTCGAGCACATTCTCCGAGTGGCCGTGCGCGGTATCCACGGTCACGACATCGACCTCGGCAGCGATCAATGCCTCGAGGCGGTCGAACTGGAACACCCCAACCGCCGCTCCGCAGCGAAGACGACCGCGCGCGTCGCGACAGGCCCGGGGGAATCGCTCGACCTGATCGAGGTCACGCATGGTGATCAGGCCGGCGAGGTTGAAATCGTTGTCGACCAGCAGGAGCTTCTCGACCTTGGCCTTGTGGAGCAGGCGACCGGCATCGGCCAGCGTCGTATCCGGCGAGGCGGTCACCAGGTTGTCCTTGGTCATCACATCGCGGACGAGTTGGGACCCCGAATCGATGTACTTCAGATCGCGCTCCGTGAGGATGCCGACGACCTTGCCACCGGTCCGCAGCCCGAGATCCCCGCCCTCGACCACAGGGAAACCGCTGACATTGTGCTCGTACATCGCCTGGCGAGCTTCGGCGATGGTGTTGCCGGGACCAAGGGTGATCGGGTCGGTGATGACACCGTTCTCGGACCGCTTGACCTTGCTGACTTCGAGGGCCTGGGCCTCGGGGGACATGTTCTTGTGGATGATCCCGATGCCCCCTTCCTGCGCGAGGGCGATCGCGAGGGCGGATTCGGTCACCGTGTCCATCGGGGCCGAAACCAGGGGGATATTCAGGCGGATCCCGCGTGTGAGTTGCGAGGCCACATTGACGGTGCCGGGCGTGACGGTGCTGTGGCGAGGGACAAGCAGGACATCATCAAAGGTGATGGCCTCGCCAAGGAATTTGTGCTGCATAGGGTGGGTGTGGAGCGGGTCGAGCGTCGCTGCGTAGTCTTCCATCTGTGGATTCTCTCAGGCGCACCCCGAGCCGTCAAACCCGGTGCGGGGCGTGATTCGTGCCCGCCCCGCTTCTCCGCCGATCGTGACTGGTATGCCGCAGCAAACGCCGCTCATTGGGATCACCTGCCTCGTTGACGAGCCGAACACCCGGATCCGACGGGCCTACGCCGATGCGGTATTCAACGCGGGCGGGCTGCCCATCCTGCTCCCGGTCCCCCGAGAAGAGCAGCGACGGGAAGCCACAGCGCGATACCTCGACCTCTGTGATGGACTCGTCCTCACCGGCGGCTTCGACCCCGCGACCGAGCGCTACGCCCAGCCAACCGACCCACGCGTCACCCGGGAGCACCCAGACCGGCAGGCTTTCGAAGAATCGCTTCTCGACAGGTTGGATGACCGCCCCGAATACCCGGTTTTAGGCGTGTGCCTCGGGATGCAGCTCATGGCCCTTCACGCCGGAGGCACGCTGAACCAGTGGATGAGTGACTCCATACCGAGTCACGCCACCCACTACGACGACCACATCCACCGGATCATCCCCGAAGGTACCCCATCGCCGATCCCCGCTGGCGAGGTGACCAGTTGGCACCGCCAGTGCGTGAGCGATGCGGGCACCATGCGAGTGGTCGCACGAGCCGATGACGGCGTGATCGAGGCCATCGACGACCCGGACCGGCCCTTCTACCTCGGCGTTCAATGGCACCCCGAACGTACGACGAGCGAGCCGCTCGGGCTCGACCTCTTCCGGGCACTCATCAAACAGTGCCCTACTCACACCAGCACCTGACCCGGTACAGTCCGAACATGCCCAGCCCACGCAACCTGCTCACCACCGCCACCCGGCCCCTCGTCGCCCCGTCGATCCTGTCAGCCGATTTTGCCCGTCTCGCCGAGGACTGCGCCCATGCGCTCGCGGATCAGCCACACGGCACAGGAGCCGACCTGCTGCACATCGATGTCATGGACGGCCACTTTGTGCCCAACCTCACCATGGGCCCGGCCCTCGTGAAGTGCCTGAGCGCCGCCCTGCCTGAGGCCTTCCTCGATGTACATGTGATGGTCACGGACCCGATCCAGTACATCCAGGCGTTTGCCGAGGCCGGAGCGCACCACCTCACCTTCCACCTCGAACCGGTGCTCGACCCGAAGGCCGGGGCGGGCATGTCCCCGCTCAGCGGCAACGGCGAAGGCTATAACCCGGTCGAAGTCGCCAGAGCCTGTCACGCCTCCGGCATGAGCGCCGGCATCGCCATCAACCCGCCCACACCCATCGAGCCACTCCTCAAACGCCAGGAACTGCTCGAACTGGTCGACATGGTCCTCATCATGTCCGTGAACCCGGGATTCAGCGGCCAGGCCTTCATCCCCGAGGTCCTCGAGAAGGCACGAGCGATCAAGCCGCGCCTCCGACCCGACCAGCGACTCGAGATCGATGGTGGCGTGAAGCCCGACAACGCCGAAGCCATCCGAGAGGCCGGGGTCGATGTGCTGGTCGCGGCGTCTGCGATATTTTCCGAACAGCCCAGCAATCGTGCTGGGGTTGTCACGGCGATTCGGGGATCCTGAGGGGCCTTTTTGTCCCCGTACACGGCCCGAATCGCACGCCACGCCGAACACAGCCCTATCAAAATGCAGGGCATCCCGAAAATGCTTTTGGATGGACCTGCCCGGCGATGGTACCCTTTGGCACTGAATTCACCTCTGGGTAGATCCCCCCTCCAGACCGATCTCTCCTCCTCCACACATGGCGCATATGGCGAAGACCAGCAGCACATTCCGGCTCATGCTCATCCGCTGCGCCCAGACCGAATGGGACGCGGCGGGTCGCCTGCAAGGCGGCGCGGACCTTCCGCTGTCCGAGCAAGGCCGAGCCTGGGCCGGTGGCATGGGCGAGCGCCTGGCCAGTGATGAGGATGCGCTGCCAAGACCCGACCTGATCCTGCACGCCCCGGACGAGGCCTCAACAGAAACGGCGAAGCTCATCGCCGAACCAACCAAGGCTCGTGCGAAAGAAACCGCTGATCTGGGCGCCATGTCGCTGGGCCTCTGGGAAGGCCTGCGACGCGAAGAACTGAGCGATCGCCACCCGAAGAATTTTGGGCAGTGGCAGTCCGACCCTGCCTCCATCAACCCACCCGAAGGCGACTCCTACACTTCGGTGCAGACCCGCCTCCTCGGGGCCATCGCTCTTGTGGCGGAAAAGCATCCCAAGAAAAGGGTGGCCATCGTGCTCCGTCCGATTGAATTCGAGATCACAAGACGAGCCCTGTCCGCCTTGACCAACGACAGCGGTACTGGTCCCATGGATTCGTTCTGGCCGAAACCCGACGAGGCCTCAACCATCGAACTGTTCACCATCAACCCGAGCGACCTGCAACAACTGCTCGGACAGACCAAGGCAAGCGCATGACCCAAGCCGCTCCGAAGACTTGGAACGAGCTCAAATCTCCCACCACCGGCCGGGTTCCCGAAGGACTCTGGCTCCGCTGTCCGGCGTGCTCCAGCATGATCTACCGGAAGCAGATGGAGTCGAACCTCAAGGTCTGCCCGGAGTGCGATCATCATTTCCGGGTCGGCGGTGCCCAGCGCGTTCGGCAGCTCGTCGACGATGGCTCCTTCGAGCCGATGTTCACGAACCTCACCACGGTCGACCCGCTCAAGTTCACCGACCTCATGCCCTACAAGGATCGGCTCAAGAAAGAGCAGGCCAAGACCGGCCAACTCGAGGGCTGCCAGACCGGGCGAGCGTTTATCAAAGGTCGCGCCGTCATGTTGGCGGTGCTCGACATCGACTTCTTTATGGGCTCGCTCTCATCGGTTGTCGGCGAAAAACTTACCCGCGCCATCGAGCACGCACTCGAAAATGACCTCCCCTTGATCATCGTGTCCGGTTCCGGCGGGGCACGCATGCAGGAATCGACGCTGAGCCTGATGCAGATGGCCAAGACCTCGGCCGCGCTCGCGAAATTCGATGACGCGGGCGGGCTGTTCATCAGTGTCCTGACCGACCCGACTTTCGGCGGGGTCACCGCCTCTTTCGCGATGCTCGGCGATGTCCATCTCGCTGAACCAAAGGCACGCATCGGCTTCGCTGGCGCTCGCGTGATCCAGCAGACCATCCGCCAGGAACTCCCCGAGGGATTCCAGACTTCAGAATTCCTCCTCAAGGCCGGCATCGTGGATCGTGTTGTGCATCGCTGCGAACTGCGCAACGAAATCGCACGCCTGATCGACTACGCTGGCAAGTAAGCCCATCGGGTCCTGCCCGCTCGGCTACAGTGCCCGCGTGATTCATCTCTTCGCCCGACGACCGTTCCTCGGCGGTATCGCATTCGGCCTCGCCCACGCGTTGCTGCTGCTATTCGCATTCCCTCCCATCGCGTTCGGGGTGCTGGGTGTTCTCGCGCCGCTTCCCCTCTTGTTCGCCGGGCTGACCGCCGATCGACCGTGGCGGACTGGGCTCGGTGTCGCCACTGGTTGCTTGCCTTTCTGGGCCTTTCACCACTGGTGGATCTTTGCGGTTTCCGCAGCCGGCGCTCCGCCGCTGATTATTCTCCAGTCGCTCTGGGCGGGGCTTTTTGTTGCCATCGGATCGTGGCTGGCTCGACGCCGCCCCACATTGATCACGGCACTCGCGCTGGCGGTGCTCTGGAGCGGGATCGAGTTCTTCCGGGCCCGGGTCTTCTTCGATGGATACCCGTGGTTCCTCACCGCCCATCCCACCATCGACCTGCCGCTCGCGAAATGGGCGTCGGTCATCGGGGTGTACGGGATCGGGTTCTTGATCGCCTTGCTTGGGGCGTTGTGTCTCAGGGCTCTTCTGGATCCCAAGGCCGGCCTTCAACGCTGGCTGGCTCCTGCCGTGTGTTTCACGGTTCTCGCCCTGGGCGGAGTCCTTCCCGCCCCCGGCAGCACCGGGGCTTTCACCGTGGCTGTGGTGCAGACGAACCTCCCTCAGAGCAACAAGATGTCCCGCTCACTCGACGAAGGCATGCAGGACTTTGAGGAGTGGGGTCTGCTCACGCTCGGGATTTCTGAGTCTGAACCGGAACCCGACCTCGTGGTCTGGCCAGAGACCATGTTCCCGGGCGCGACGCTGAGCCCGCAGGCGATCCGAGAATTCGCGTCCTACGAGCAGCGGGCCGGGTTTCCGCCCGATCACAAGTCGGGCGGGACTTTGTTCGTCGATCCACTGCTCATGATCCAGGAGCAAATTCAAACGCCGCTTCTGATCGGCGCAATCGGGTTCGACGAGTTACGGATAAAACTCCCCGAGACCGGCGAACCCCAGTTCGAATTCGATGGAAAATTCAACTCCGTCTTTCTGGTCAGCGACGGCGCGATCCAGACCGATCGTTACGACAAAATGTTCCTCACCCCGTTCGGCGAAACCATGCCGTACATCTCGAACTTCCCGGCTCTCGAGCAGGCGATGCTGAACCTCGCGGCCAAGGGGATGCAATTCGACCTGAACGCGGGCACTAGGCCCATCCGGTTCACGGTCGAGAGCAAGGATGGTCGAACCATCCGCGTGGCCACGCCGATCTGCTTCGAAGCCACGATCTCCCAGGTCTGCCGCAAACTGGTGTTTGAACACGCCGAGCGCAAGGCGGATGTGCTCATCAACATGACCAACGACGGCTGGTTCGGGTCCTTCGATGCAGGCCGGGCCAATCACCTGCTCATTGCTCGCTGGCGGGCGATCGAACTAGGCACCCCGGTTGTTCGGGCGGCGAACACGGGCATCAGTTGCGTCGTAGACGCCTCGGGCGATGTCCGCAGTTCGCTCGAAGCCCGTCAGCCGGCAACGGTCCTTCTCGCCGAGGTTCCACTCCCGACGCGCGAAGGGACGATATACGCCCGGGTCGGTGATCTCGCCGGCTGGCTGGCCTTTGCCGGATCGGTGGCGATCCTGATCGCGGCTCCGATCCGCCGCCTCCTCCCCCGAAGGACCTTGTCGACCTCCGAACCCCCCACTTCAAGCGAAACCGAATGACCTACCGCATCACCACCGCTGTCGCACTCCTCACACTCGCCTTCCTGTCTACTGCGGGATGCGCCGGATCGTCGTCCGGGAGTGTGGGCCCAGCCGCCGTTGAGACGAGCCCTCTCGCGACCCCTCCACGGGAACTCTCGGAGTACGACCAACCACTCACGCAATCCACGCTCCGTGAAACGGCGCTCAAAATCCTGGAAGACGCGGCATTCGATGATTCGCCGCTCCTCAGGGCGAACGCGATCGAGTCGCTGCAGAGCGTGCCGCATCGCGCAGGCCCGATCGTCCGCGCCGCCTTGACCGATTCCAACGCGGGCGTGCGGTTCGCAGCCCTGATGTCCATCGGCAAACTCAGATTGCACGAAACCAGCCGTTTTATTGCGCCGCTCCTCGACGATCGTGACCCTCGTGTGCGGATGGCGGCGATTTACGCGTTGACCCGCCTCGACGAGCCGGTGGACCAGAACCCACTTGCGGAGTACCTGCTGACCGGTGAGTCATCCGTTCGCTCACAGGCGGCTTTTATCTTGGGCGAGATCGGCAATCCCAGCGCGATTCCTCTGCTTCACGACACCGCGATGCCCCCCCAGAAACCGGTGTGGGACGCTACGAATCCACCACGCGCGAAAGCACGCCGTATTGACCAGACCATCTTTCGTCTGCAAACCGCCGAAGCTCTCTACAAATTGGGCGAAACCGATGTGCGTGATGTGATTCACTCCGCGCTCTATCCCGCGGCTCAGGACGATATGGAGGCCGCGGTGCTCGCCGCTCAGATTCTGGGCGAGATCCGAGATGAAACCGCAATCCGGCAACTCGTTGAACTGATCGAGCAGCCGAGTCCGGATTCCCCCGATACCGATGACCCCCGTCGCAAGGTCTTCCTCCAGCCGATCGAACTCCGCCTCGCCGCTGCGACCGCGCTCGCCAAAATGGGTGAGGTTGGAGGGGTTTATGTGGCCGATTCCGCCCTGACTTCGCCGAATCCGGCGGTGCGTGCACAGGCCTCATTCTTGTACGAAGCGGCGGCTCGAGCACGCGATCGCAGCGTCCATGGACGGTCTGCCCGGCGGCTCGACCTCGCCAAACTGGAATCGCTGATGGGCGACCCGAACCCGATGGTGCGGGTCTCCGTCGCATCAGGGCTTCTTCGTGCTCTGGAATCCCGCTGAGCCACTCCGGAATCGATGTATTTGCCCAATTTGACCCCGAACCTCACGGGAGGTGGCGTCCGCCGTTTTTGCACGAGCAGAAATCGGACTGATTTGCGGGTTGACAGGTTGAAGCCGCCCGGGGATCCTCCTGATCCTGCTCGGTGAAGAGCAGGAGTTTCGACGGAACCCTTGTACCGTCGGAGCCGAATTGTGTCAGAGTCCCCCACCCGGCCG